>CAYVKE010000129.1:836-8466 GCA_964451935.1 uncultured Synergistaceae bacterium
CGCCGATGAACGCGGCGTCCGCCGCGCCGTAGAGGTCGAACAGAACGCCGATCCGGTCCACGACGAGAATGTCCCAGGCGTCCGATTCCCGGGACAGGAGCGAGACGGAACCGAACGGAGACGCAAGGGCGCGAACCTCGTCGCCGCGCTCCGGGTGTCGCGGAACTATCACGAGACGCGCGTCCGGGTGGTCCGCACGCAGGCGCGCGAAGGCGTCGAGCACGATCTCCTCTTCTCCGCGGTGCGTGCTTCCGGCGAGAAAGACCGGGCCGCGGCCGGCCGGAACCATCTTCCGGGCGGCCGTTTCGTCGAACAGCCTCCGGCGCTCCAGAAGCGCGTCGATCTTGCAGTCGCCGATGATCCGTATCCGGTCCGCCGGCGCCCCGACGGCCAGGAAGCGCTCGACGTCCCCCTCCCCGCGCGCGAGGATCGCGCGGAACCAGCCGAAAACCGGCCGCCAGAAGGATGGGCGCTTCATGATCTTCGCGAAGGTCGTCTCGGAGAGGCGCGCGTTGACGAGATAGGACGGAATTCCGCGCCTGTGGAGTTCGTACAGGAGGTTCGGCCAGATTTCCGTCTCCATCGTCGCGAAGGCCCTCGGGCGAAGCCCGTCGAGAAACCTGCGGAGGATGCGCGGAATATCCCACGGGAAGAAAAACCTGGCGTCGTACAGCCCGTCAAGCATCCGCCCCGCGATGTCCGCCCCGGTCCGTGTGGTCGTCGACAGCGCGATCGGGAGCCGGGGATCGCGGTCCCTCGCCGCCATCAACATCGGACGGCAGGTCTGTACTTCGCCGACGGAGACGGCGTGGACCCATACCGGGGACGCTCCGCTCACGACGCGTCTCGTGTCTTCGGAGAGAAAGCCGCGCCGTTCGTCGAGACCCAGCGCGTATTTTCGCGCAAGCCACGGATACGCGACCGGGTACAGAAGCGACGCCAGAAGGCGATAGGTCTCGTACCGCAGCTACGCCACCCCTGCTTTCAGCAGTTCGTGAAGGTGAACCATGCCGATGGGACGGTCCCTTTCCATGATGATGAGAACGGATATCTCCTTTTCTTCCATGATCCGCACCGCTTCCACCGCAAGGCGTCCCCGGGCGATCGTTCGCGGGGTTTTCGTCATGCCCTCCTCCACGGCGAAGTTCATCGCTTCGACGCCGCGCCGTTCGATGAGCCTGCGAAGATCCCCGTCCGTGAAGACGCCGACGAGGCGTCCCTGGTCGTCCACCACGCACGTGGCGCCGTAGTTCTTGCTCGTGATCTCGAAAAGCGCCTCCTTGACGGGGACGTTCCGGCGGACGACGGGGAGCTTGTCGCCGCTCCCCATGACGTCTTCGACGCGCGTCAACAGGCGTCGTCCGAGATGCCCCGCCGGATGGAAGAGCGCAAAGTCCTCCTCCCGCAGACCCCGAAGTTCGGTCACCATGCAGGAGAGCGCGTCTCCGACCGCGAGTTGCAGCGTCGTGCTGCTCGTGGGGGCGAGGTTCAGCGGGCCGGCCTCGCGCGTGACGCCCGAATCGATCACGACGTCCGCGGCCTCCGCGAGCGGCGACTCGCATCCCCCCGTAATGACGATGACGGGCGCTCCGAGTCGTCGGAAGAAGGGCAGGATGGCCAGAACCTCCGACGTCTTTCCGCTGTTGCTGATGAAGAGGCCGACGTCTTCGCGGCAGACCATGCCGAGATCCCCATGCGACGCTTCCGCCGCGTGGAGGAAGAAGGAAGGCGTTCCGAGGGACGCCAGCGTCGCGGCGATCTTCCGTCCGATGATTCCGGACTTTCCCATTCCCACGACGACGAGACGCCCCGTGCAGCCGTGTATGAGCCGCGCCGCTTCGGTCAGTTCCTTTCCGAGGCGTCCGGCGGCGTGCAGCAGCTCATGCGCCTCCGCTTCGAGAACGCTTTTCCCGAGGGCGAGAAGGCAGTCGTCCGAACATTCGCGTCCTTCACGTTCCCGCGGAAGACAGACCATCATCATTCTTTCGTCACCGTCCGATTCTCCAGGGAAGCCCCCTGCGTATTTTCAGCGGTTTCCGGCAATGAAGCGACGCCGATCTCCCCCTTCACGAGGTCGTCGATCGCCCTAAGCTGCGTCAGGAACGAGGGGAGATCGCGCAGCGCGATCATATTCGGGCCGTCGCTGAGCGCCTTGTCCGGGTCGGGATGAACCTCCAGGAAGAGCGCGTCGATCCCGATGGCGACGGCCGCGCGCGCGAGGGATGGGACGAACCGGCGGTCTCCGCCGCTGGACGTTCCCCTGCCTCCGGGCATCTGGACGCTGTGCGTCGCGTCGAAGACGACGGGATGCCCGAAAGAACGCAGGATCGGAATCGACCGGAAGTCCACGACGAGCTGATTGTACCCGAACGACGTCCCGCGTTCGCCGACGAGGATGTTCGGATTTCCGGCCTCGCGGATCTTCTCGATCGCGGCCTGCATATCCCACGGGGCGAGGAACTGCGCCTTCTTGACGTGGACGGGACGGCCCGTCTTCGCCGCCGCAACGAGGAGATCCGTCTGCCGGCACAGGAACGCCGGAATCTGCAGGATATCCGCGACCTGCGCGACCTTCTCCGCCTGCCACGCTTCATGGATGTCCGTCAGGACGGGGACGCCGGCGCGCTGCCGTATCTCCGCCAGCTCTTCGAGCCCCCGGCTGAGCCCGGGCCCACGATAGCTCCTGAGAGACGTCCTGTTCGCCTTGTCGAACGACGCCTTGAAAATGTAGGGAATTCCGAGATCCGCGCAGATCCGCGACGTCTCCTCCGCGATCCCGAGCCCCATCTCAAGCGATTCGAGAACGCACGGCCCCGCGATCAGCACGAAACGCCCCTGCCCTATTGCAACCCTGCCGACGTGAACACGGCGCACCGGATTCATTGAATGTCCTCCCATCCCAGCGACCGCAGGCGCAGGTAAACCCGAATACGGGTCTCCCACCCCAAAGCAGTCGTCGTATGTTCCACGACATGATCAAGCGCGCCGGGGTTCCCGAGGCGCTCGATTCCCTCACGGGACATTTTTTCGCGAAGTCCGCTCGACGCGAGGATCTCCGCCGCCGCCGCCGCGAGCATCTCCGCGTCGCGTTCGACGAGCACCTCGGAACCGCCGAGAAGTTTCTTCTGAACGAGCTTTCCCTTTTCGAGCGTCGACACGACCGGCACGCCGAGCCCCGCGCACATCTGGTTCGCCGTCCCTCCGAACCCGATCAGGATATCGGCGCCCCGCGCCATCGGAGCGAGCGCCCCGAAATAGAGCCGGACGCACAGATCCTTCCGGCGGATCCAGTCCTCGCCGCCCGCTCGTTCCAGCGTCCAGCCCGCGGGAACGAGTCTGCCGATGTCGAGCGTCGGCGCGACGACGACGCAAAAGAGACAACGTCCCCGGGCATGGAGGATTTCGGCGCTTTCGAGCAGAAGCTTCATGTCCTCGTACGCGCGCCCCCGGCTTCCGGGGAGGAGAAGGATCTTCCACATCGCGTCGACGTTCTCCGCAACGCCGGACGACGGCGCGACGACGGCGCAACCGAGGGGAAGCCGCCAATCTTCGATCATATTACTATTATCACAGGTCAGGTCCATTATTGGATTTCCCTCGAACACGGCAGACACTCCGGACTCAGAAAGCTGCTTCGCCGTCTCCCTGTCCCGGGTCCAGGTCTTCCGGCTTCTGTGCTTGAGGAGAAAGCGTTCGACGCGCCAGTGTCCGCTCAAATACACCGTCTTTGCGGTCGCCACGAACAGCGGAATCTGCCCCTGCCCCCAGAGGGTGTGCATCAGAAGGTACACGTCCCCGACGCATAGGGGCGTCCGGATGGATCCCCGAAGGGCGCGCCACGCTTCCATCTGCGAGCCGATATTCCGGAAGAGTCCGGCCCGGATGTCTTTCCAGAGGTCCAGAAGGCTGTACTTCACGACGCCCCCCGTCGGCGACTCTGCGGGAACGGAGTCGATCCGGATTCCGCGCTGCGAATAGAGTTCGCCCTTTCCCACGATGGGAAAGGCGCCGACGTCGGCCCCTGGGTACCGCGCCGCGAGCTTCTCCGCCAGGAGCGCCCCCATGGAATCCTCTCCGTATCCGTTGGAACAGACCGTGATCCTCGGTCGGAGCCGTCGTGCAAGAAGGGCCCGGAACCGTGGTTCGTCATCGACGCGCGCGGATATGAACGGAACGAGGAACGGAATCTCCGGGCGATACTCGACGGGCAAATTGTAGATATCCTTCTCGGTGCAGAGGATGACGTCCGCCTTCGTGACCCGGAAGACCTCCTCGACGCGCTGCATATCTTCCACCCTGTAGCGGTGGTGGTCCTTGAAGACGAGATCGCGGAGCCGTCCGACTCCGGCGTCCGAGAGAAGCCTGTGAAAGCTCGCAGGATTGCCGATCGCGCAGAAGCTGACGCCCCGCACCCCCTGCGCGGGCGTGGCCGACCCCCGCCAGTCGCCGTTCCATTCGCGCCATTCGCTGACGACGATCCGGGAAGTGAAGAGCCGGTCGGCCGGGACGAGGCGCGCGATATCTTCCCTGATCTTCGCGAGACGCTCCGGAGGAATCTGGTCCACCTTGGTGATGACCACTGCGTGCGCCCGGGCGATCGACTCGACCGGCTCGCGCAGGGTGCCCGCCGGAACCACGTTGCCGTTCCCGAAGGGACAGCAGGCGTCGACGAGGACGATGTCGACGTCCCGCCCGAGCCTTCTGTGCTGGAAGGCGTCGTCCGCCACGACGAC
Source organism: uncultured Synergistaceae bacterium (assembly GCA_964451935.1). Lineage (GTDB taxonomy): Bacteria > Synergistota > Synergistia > Synergistales > Aminobacteriaceae > CALFXN01. The sequence continues at coordinate 5,570 of CAYVKE010000129.1, forward strand.
CTCGACGCCCATATCGTGGAGCAGCTCCACGTCACGGAGACGGTTCTTCGACACGGCGACGGGAACGTCCGGAAGACGGGAGGCGAGAAGGAGCGGTTCGTCGCCCACGACATCGCGGCTCCCCTGGTTCCCCAGAATGACGACGGGGCTGTCCGTCCGTCCGCCGTATCCGCGGCTGACGATCCCGACCCGCAATCCCGATCCGGAGAACAGCCGGGCCAGCATCTCGACGAAGGGAGTCTTGTTCGTCCCCCCGAGCGTGACGTTTCCCACGCTGATGACGGGAAGCGAGGGTTCGCAGACGGAAAGGATCCCGTGGTCGAAAAAGAAATTCCGCAGCCGCGCCGCGAGGCGGGCGACGCAGCCGAAGGGCCGGAACAGCGCGAAAAGGCTGTGGAGGTTCTCCCCGCGGGCATAGGCGAGATAGCTTTCCAGAACCGAGTGAAATCGCGCGGACGAAAGAGGCGAAAACCGCTCCGCGTCTTTATTCGACGACATGGCCGGACTGTATGGAACACAGGTGAGAGTAGTACCCCCTGAGACGCAGAAGATCCTCGTGGCTTCCCTCTTCCGCGATGCGCCCGTCCCGGATGACAAGAATCCTGTCGGCGTCGCGGACGGTCGACAGCCTGTGGGCGATGATGAAGGACGTCCTGCCTTCCATGGCGTTCCGCATCGCCTGCTGGATGCGCTGCTCCACCTCGAGATCCAGCGACGAGGTCGCCTCGTCGAGGATGAGGATCTTCGGATCGCGGACGATCGCGCGCGCGATCGCGACCCGCTGCCGTTCGCCCCCCGAAAGGGTGACGCCTCGCTCTCCGATTTCCGTATCGTAGCCTTTCGGCAGGCCTTCGATGAAGTCGTCGATCCCGGCGATCGTCGCGGCGCGGCGGATCCGGTCATCCGAGGCGTCCGGAACGCCGTAGGAGATGTTGAAGCGGAACGATCCCTTCATGAGAAGGGGGTCCTGGGGGACGATCCCTATCTGCCGGCGCAGCATGGCGAGGTCCATCCTGCGGACGTCCACGCCGTCGACGAGCACGCGCCCGGAATCGGGATCGTAAAACCTGGGGATGAGATCGACGAGCGTGGACTTTCCCGCGCCCGTATGGCCGACGATCGCGATCTTCTCCCCGGGTTCGGCGACAAGGCTGACCCCTTTGAGAATCGCGCTGTTCGCGTTGTACGAAAAGGACACGTCTTCGAGAGCCACGCGCCCCCGTATCGCGGGAAGGACGACGGCGTCCTCCGGAGATTCGATATCGAGCGGCGTGTCGAGGACGTCGAAGATCCGTTCGAGCGACGCCTTGCCGAACTGGATGGAACTCAGAACTCCCGTGAAGACGCGGATGGGCTGCACCAGAAAACCGAGGTACCCCAGAAAGGCCACGAGTTCTCCGGGCGTCAGTTCGCCGCTGATGACGTCCCTGCCGCCAAGCCAGAGGATCAGCGCGAGCGCGATGATCAGCAGCACCTCGATGATTCCCGTAAGGGCCGCCTGGACCTGAACGCCGTGCAGCAGCGCGTGGAAGTTCGAGGCGTTGCGTTCGCGGAAACGTTCGAGTTCCAGATCCTCCGTGGCGAACGAGCGCACGATCCGTATCGCCGAGAAGGCTTCCTGGACGATGGACGACACCAGCGCAATCTGTTCCTGGATTTCGTGCCCGACCTTCCGGAGCTTCTCGCCCGCCCTGTCCAGGATGAAGACGCAGGCCGGAAGGACCGCGAAGGTGAGAATCGTCAGCCGCCAGTTGATGTAGACCAGAAAACCGAGCATTCCGAGAAAGGTCGTCCCCTGAACGACGAGATTGACGACGACCGACGTGACCAGAGACTGCAAGACGGTGACGTCGTTCGTCACGCGGGACATGAGTTCCCCGACCCTCGTTCCGTAGAGGTATCGGAGGGACATCCGCTGCATGTGGTCGTAGAGCCGGATCCTGAGTTCCATGACGATCCGCTGGCCGACCCAGTTCATGAGGTACTGGTGCCCGTACGAGGCAAGCGCCTTCCCGAGGAAAAGAAGCACGATGGCGACGGGAAGAATGTTGAGCATGGTCATGTTCCGGGCGATCAGGACGTCGTCGACGACGTTCTTGATCAGCCAGGGGGGGATCACCGTACAGGCGGAGGCGACGAGCATGCATGCGATCGCGGCCAGAAATCGTCCGGCGTAGGGCCGGAGCGAACGGATCAGGCGCAGGTAGGGGTGATTCCGGTCGATCATCGTTCCTCCATCAACCTTTCAATGCAGTCCGCCAGCGATTCCGAAGCCCGATTCCCTCCGAGCGCCGAAAGTCGCGCAAGTTCGGAACGAATCGCGTTCCGCCGTTCCGGTTCCCGGATCAGGGAACACAGTGCGTCTGCGACATCCTCCGGGGTTACGTCCCCGATCATTTCCCGCACGACGTCCCTGCCCGCGACGCGGTTCGGCCAGGAGAAAAAGGACGCGGCGCGCTTTTTCTTCAGGAGCGACCACTTCACGAGACGCTCGCCTCCCGGAAGAAACCGCAGGACGTTCAGGACCCCCGATACGGGAATGTGGGGAATGAACGAAAACGGCGCGACGACGAGGAACGGAACGCGACGGTGCATGAGTTCCAGCGTATTCGTTCCGGGTTGCGTCACGGCGAGATCCGCCCAATCCATGGCTTCGGCCGAAGGCGCATCGGTCGGCTCGAGCCCCGCATCGTTCCAGCGCGCATACTCTTCCCGTTCCGCGAACGGGAAGAGGAGCGTGCGAACCGCGACATCCGGAAATTCCTTTCGAACGTCGCGGAACACGTCCTTCACGAAGGGAAGCGAGGCGTCGCGGATCCCCTTCCTGCTTCCGGGAAAGACGATGATCCGCATCGCCGCGTCGCGTTTCGCAGGGTCCATCCTCTCTGCGGCGTCCC
>CAYVKE010000130.1:0-8268 GCA_964451935.1 uncultured Synergistaceae bacterium
TCAGAAACTCCTGCCGCTGGATGCCCCGGCGCAGATTCCCCTCCGCTCTGAGGCGTTCGTGGATCAATTCGTTCATGTCTTCGGTGAAGAGTTCATACGTGTTCCCCTTTTGTTTTTTCGCGCGCGCCATCGCCAGCGAGGACTTCTGCAGCAGAATTTCCGTCGAGTCCCCGTCCTGCGGGAAGAGGCTGATTCCGGCGCTCGCCGTGAGATAGATGTCGTGGGACTCCGGGAAGAAGGGGGCGCGCAGGGCCGCGAGCGCCTGTTCCACCCGCGAGAGCGCGTTCATCGTGCTGTCGCGGCATATTGTGGCGACGATGAACTCGTCGCCACCAAAGCGGGCGAGCGCGCCGTCCTCGGGGAATGTCGTCTTCAGCCGCTGCGAGGTCTCCTGAAGCAGCCGGTCTCCCAGAACGTAGCCGAGCGATTTGTTGACGCCGTCGAAGCGATCGAGCCCCACCATTGCGACCATGACGCCGCATCCTGATTCGCGCGCGCGTTCGCACATCCCGCGCAGCGTTTCGAGGAAAAGGAAGCGGTTCGGCAGACCCGTGAGCGCGTCGTGAAGGACCTGGTGCTTCAGACGGTCCTTCGTCTCCTGGAGCGCGCTCATGTCGCGGAGCACCGCCACGTAATTGACGACCCTGCCCTCGATGTCCGTCAGGCTCGTGATGTCGACGAAGCCGGGGAAGGCCTCTCCGCTCTTGCGGCGGTTCCACACCTCGCCGCTCCATCGCCGGCTCCGGATCAGCGAGTCCCACATTTTCTCGTAGAACTCGCGGTTATGGCGGTCGGACTTGAAGATGCGCGGGTTTTCGCCGAGAACCTCTTCCTCCCGGTACCCCATGATGCGCGTGAAGGCGGGGTTGACCGAGAGGATGTTTCCCTTGGGATCGGTGATGAACACCGCCTCTCCGACGTGGTTGAAGACGGCCCCGATGAGCGCGAGCTGTTTTTCCGTCTGCTCGAGAAGCCGCTGCTTGCTTCGGAGCGCTTCGTCGAGGGCGCCGAGGGCGTCTTCCCTGGAGCGGATGAGCGCTTCGAGTTCCTGGTTGGACGCCTGAAGCTGGTGTTGTTCGGTGATGTCCATCATCATCATGAGGATGCACTGCTCCGCGTTCGCTTCCATCGTGACCGCGGAGAGCAGCATCAGCCGGTTTTCGTCCGGCGTCGGATTGAAGGAAATCATCTTCCCGTCGAGGGGGGTCCCCCGTTCCAGAGGCGCGGAGACAGTCGCGCCGAATTCTTCGGCGTCGAAGAGTCCGAGACGGAGGATATCCCTCCCGATCATTGCGGGACCGTCGCGAAGCGCCATTTCCGAGAAGGCCCGGTTGGCGTTGAGCAGCACGCCGTCCCGAATCCGGTGCAGCGTGATCCCGTAGGGGCTGTTGTCGAAGAGCGCCCTGAAGAGCCGTTCGCTTTCGTGCAGTCGCTCCGATGCCGCGGCCTCCCGCATTCGCGTCCGGGCGGCCGTGACCGAGAGCGCAAGCGAGACGGCCATGGCGGAGGCGACCATCAGCAGCGCGATCAGGACGATATTCCGCTTCAGGAGCGCAAGTTCCTGTTCGATGTCGTCGACGTAGATCCCCGTCCCGATGAGCCATCCCCACGGTGCGAAACGCCCGATGTAGGACGTCTTCTTCCCCATCCTCGAAGGTTCGTCAACGAGGGTCCACTCGTAATCGACGAATCCTCCGTCGGGCTTCTTCCCCGTCTCGATCATCCGGAGGAACAGCGCCGAAAGCCGTTCGCCGTCCTTCCCCGGGATCTCTCCGGGCGCATACCCCACGATATCGGGGCGGAGCGGATGCGCGAGAACCCGCCCTTCATCCGACATGATCCATATATAATTCTTGCCGCCCGGGCCGAAGCGCAGTTCGGGGAGGCGTTTCATGGCGACGCGCCTCGCTTCGTCGGGAGCGACCTCGCCTGTGAGGACTTCGTCGTTTTTGGACCGGAGGTAGCTCAGGAAGACCTCGACGATCGTGCGGCAGGTTTCGTTCTTGAACTGGCGGAAGTTGCGCTCCACGAGCGGGACGAGCGCGTAATACGTGATGACGAGCAGGATCGCGAGCAGAACAAGCGACGGGATCATCCCGATGAGGAAATAATGAAGAAAGAGTCGGGATTTTTGGGGTGTGATCCTGAAACCTTTTTTCTGTGTTCCGTGCGATTCCCCGAAAGATGTCATCGCCATCGCCGACTCCCGAATGTGGAGGCGTTTAAAAATATATATAATAGTACACGATAAAATGCTCTGACGCAATTTCAAGACAAATCGAGCAAACGAGGCATTGTCTGCAATGGACCGGAAAATACGCACAATACCGTAGCCGGGAGGTGGTCCGGAATGCAACGGACGAGCAGAGAGCCATGCGATGGAAACGGGGTCGAATTCCGGCGCGCGTTCCCGTTTCTGCTTGCAGTCGTTCTCGATGTGACGACGAAGGCGGCCGCCCGTTCGCTCCTGTCGGGGGCGTCCGTTCCGCTGCCGTTAGGGGCGCGCCTCTCCCTGCACCTCAACCCGGGCGTCGCGTTCGGGATGGCCGGCGCCTGGGGATGGCTTCTGGGGCTCGGCGGGATCGGCATCCTGCTGTTTCTCACATACGTGGATCCTCCGGCGCGCGAGCCGAGCGGGATCGGCGTCTCGCTCCTCTGGGCGGGCGGACTTTCCAACGCGCTGGAACGCCTGCTCCTTGGCGGAGTGACCGATTTTCTGTATCTTCCCGTCCCCTTCGCGCCCTTTCCCGGGCTCTTCGTCAACCTTGCGGACGTCTGGATCGGAATCGGAGCGTGCCTGGCGATGGCGGCCCTGCTTTTCGAATGCCGCGAAGCCAAAAAGCCCTGATCCTTCCCATGCGCTATAATCATTAAAGCGTATGCAAAGCACCGCGAAGCGATTATATCGGGAGGAACTATGCGTTCAATGAAACCGTCCCCGAAGCTCCCCCTTGAGGGCGTCCTCGTCGCGTCCCTGCTGGCGGTCTTGTTTGCGACCGTGGGGGCGGCGGCGTATATCCTGCATGCCGGAGGCTATCGCGCCGTCGACGATGTGTCGGCGCGGCTGCGCAACGAAATCACCGCGCGAATCACGGAGCACGTGAAAAATTTTCTGGAAATCCCGCGCCGCATCAACCGACTCAACGCAAACGATATCGCACGGGGCCTTCCCGACGCGGACGACGCCGCGTCGCTTGCGCTCCATTTCTGGAGACAGGTCGATGCGTTCGAATCCGTCTCGAGCATCTACTTCGGAAATGACAGGGGCGGACTGGTCGACAGCGGGCGTGAACCGTCCGACGACGCCCGTTACGTGATCCTCACGAACGATTTCGCCGCCGGAACGCTCCGCAAGTACGCCGTCGACCGGAACGGCCTTCTGGAACGAGTGATCTCCCGCGTGACGGGGTTCGATGCGCGGACGCGTTCCTGGTACCGCAACGCCGTGCTGAAGGGCGATTTCGTCTGGAGCGACATCTATGTCCTCTTCACGGGACAGGACATGGCCATCGCCGCCGGCAGCCCCGTCTATGACGAACGGAGACGCCTGAAGGGCGTCGTGGCCGTGGATCTTTTCCTCTCGCATCTTTCCGGTTTTCTCGGCGATCTGGATATCGCCGAGACGGGAGTGGCGTTCATCATGGAGCGCTCCGGGCTGATGGTCGCGTCCTCCTCTCACGAAAAACCGTTCAGCGCGCTGCCGGATGCCGGGACGCAGCGACGGGTGAATGCCCTCGACAGTTCCGTCCCCGCGATCCGGAAGGCGGCGGAGTCCCTGATCTCCCGTTTCGGCGGTTTCGACGCAATAGAAACGATGCAGCATCTGACGTTCCGGGTCGACGGTCGAAAGCACTTCCTGCAGGTCACGCCCCTTCAAGACGACGCGGGAATCAACTGGCTCGTCGCCGTCGTGTTGCCCGAGGCCGACTTTTTCGCAGGCATCGATACGGACTATCGGTTTGCCCTGGCGCTCATCGTCGGGCTTCTGTTCGTCGCCGTTCTTGCGTGCATCGGCGTCGCGCGGCGAATAGCGCGCCCCGTCACGCGGCTGAATGAGGCTGCGGGAGCCTTCCTGAGAGGGGAGCATCCGGACGGCTTCGGGACGGATGACCGCATCGCGGAATTCAGAAGCCTGTCCCGCTCCTTCGACGAAATGTCCCGGAGACTGCGCCGGATGGAGGAAGATGTTAACACCGGGATCGAACGTTGCGAACAGCTCGAGACGGCGCTGCGGGAGAGCCGGGAAATGTGTCGGACGCTTTCGGCGAGAGGCGCGCCGGATGGAAGGAGTTGGAATGATGACGACAACGAACGCGATCCGAAAGCTTGAAGGAATGGGAATCGCCCTTGAAGTCCGGACGTACGAACCGGACGAAGACGACCTTTCGGCCGCTCGGGCCGCCGCGGAACTCGACCTCGACCCCGGCCGTGTCTTCAAGACGCTCGTCGCGCGCTGCGACGGGCGGGACGTCGTCCTGGCCTGCATTCCGGGGCCCGCAGAGCTGGACCTCAAACGGCTCGCTGCCGCGATGGGGCGCAAGAAGGCGGAAATGGTCCATCTCTCGGAGCTCCGCCCGCTGACCGGATACGTCCGGGGCGGCGTTTCTCCCGTCGGCGCGCGGAAGGACTACCCCCTGGTCCTCGACGAGTCCGCTCTCGCGTACGACCGGATCTGCGTCAGCGCGGGATCGCGCGGCGTTCAGATGCTTCTTGCCCCTGCCGATCTGCAACGCGCGACCGGCGCAAAGGTCGCACGCATCGCCAAGGAAAGGACAGCAATGTGACGAGTCTCTCCGCTGCGCCTCAAAGTGGTGGGCTGTTCCTCATGCCCTGAAAACAAAAGCCGTTCCGGAGCCCATTGTCGCAAATCTGTCGCCGAAGGCCGCGTAGATGGCCGCCTGCGCGCGGAACCCCGTGCAATGCCCCGCCGCCACGAGTGACGGAGAGAACTCCGAGAGCGCCGTGACGGTCTTCGCGATCCGTTCTTCCGAAGCCTCGACGAGATGCAGTCCGCCGATGATCCCCGCGACACGCTCCCCGGGCCGGACTGCATGTTTCAGGATGTTGACGATTCCCGCGTGACTGCATCCGGTGACGACGACGGCTCCGCGATCCTTTACACGGGCGACGACGGCGAGGTCATCGGTCATGGAGTCCTGAACGACACGTCCCGTCGCGTCCAGAGTGGATAGCGGGATGCCGACCTCCTCGAAGTCGGTCACGCGAGGGATCTCGCCGGTCGTGACGAGCCCCGGCATCAGTTGGAACGGCCCGACAACGGGAAACAGCCGGCCTCCGGCCGCAAGAACGTCTTCCGGTTCATCGCCCTGCATCACGCCGACGTGCCGGAGAAAAGGGACTGTAATGAAGTTTGGGCGGAAGAGCGACGGATGCGCAATGACGGGAATCTCCGTCTTGCCCGTTGCCTTCAGAACTCTGGCGAGTCCCCGTGTGTGGTCGTAGTGGCAATGCGTCAGCACGACCGCGTCGATTTCTCCGGGAGAACGTCCGAGCCGCCCGACGTTGTGGAGCAGCGTGTCGGGACTTTGTCCCACATCGACGAGGATTCGACGGACGTCACCTTCGCGTTCCGCTTCCAGAAGAAGCGAAAGACCGTGTTGCCCAAGAAGAGGACTCTCGTACGGAGCGCTGTCTTCGACAAGCACCGTAACCTTGAGTGAATCGAGCATCGCTGCATCATCTCCCGAATATCCGAGTTATGGTCTTTTATAGTATCGCACATCGTCAACGGCCTTGGAGCGACTCTCGAAACCCTGTTTGTTTCGCACGATGAAAAAACCCTGGTGGGGTTACAAAACGCGGGACTTGCGGTAAAGTATCGTGAGAAGTTCCGCCCGACAGAACGAGGGGCGGGTTGAACTATTTCCGGGTCAGGGAGGGGTTTCTGTTGAGCAACGAGATCGTGCGCGTGGGAATTTTCATCTGCAACCGGTACCACACCTGCGCCGGCGGCAAGTGCCTTCGGTCGCTGCGCAACCGGGAGGGGGCGTTCAGCCTCTACAAGGGCAAAGAGGTCGAGCTTGTCGGCTATACGACCTGCGCCGGCTGCCCGGGCGGGAACATCGAATACGCTCCGGCGGAGATGAAGAAGAACGGTGCGACGGTGATCCATCTCGCCACGGGACTCGTCGTCGGGTATCCGCCGTGCCACCGGATCGACTTTTTCCGGCGGTTCATACAAGAGGCCTACGGACTTCCCGTCGTCGTCGGAACGCATCCGATCCCGGAGAAGTATTACACGATTCACACGGCCCTGAAGACGTGGGACTCGCCTTCGTGGCAGGAGACGATCTCGAACGTCATCTGCGACCCCGAAACGCGGCTTGCGTATAACTGAGCCGCGATGAGGCGTACGAGATCGCCCCGCTTGTGCAGCGGGGCGATCTCGTTTTTGTCCGGGCATGTCTTTCCGATTCGTGACGGAAATGCGAACATAACTTATAAAGAAACGCCACGATATGAAGAGGAAGAGGTGTCGTTCATGGAAGGAACGGTCATCGCGGTATGCGTCAGCCCGACGCGGCGGGAGCCCAAGAATGCGGTCGATCAGGCGTTTTTGCTCCCCGGGGGGATACGCGGGGATTCTCACTTCGGCGTTTCGCTGCGGCAGGTCAGCCTGTTGCGTCAGGAGGACATCGACGCCGCAGCCTCGAAGGCCGGTTTCACCTTCCCGCCGGGAAGTCTCGCCGAAAATCTCGTGATTCGCGGCCTCCCCGACGACATGCGTCCGGGAACCGTCCTTTCCGTCGGAACAGCGGTCCTTCGCGTAATCGAACGCGGCAAGCGCCCAGGCGAACCTCATTCCTACGATTACCGGGGGTACTGCCTTCTGCCCTCGGTCGGATACTTTCTCGAAGTGCTTCACGGCGGCGTGGTGCGGCCCGGGGACATCGTGACGGTCGCCGAAGGCGGCGCTCCCGATACGAACAGCGCCCGCGACTGAAGACACAGGCGAGAGAGGCGAAAGCAGCCGAAACTCCACAAAGTTCCTGCGCCATGAGAGTACTATGCGAGCCTCCTATATATGCAAGTTGCATATATAGGAGGCTCGTGCTATTCTTGCTGTGAAAGCGAAAACATTCATCACTTCCGAGCTGGAGGGGGAAGTATGCCGCGAAATGGATGCGGAAGACACGGGAATGGTCCGTGTTCGTGCGGAATGGGAAACATCTATCGTTTTGTCGAGCCGGTCGTGCTTTTTCTCTTGAAAACGAAGGGGCATGCGCACGGGTACGAGCTTGCGGGCGAAATGGCGGAATGCGCGCTGACCGACGCGGAAGTCGACATGGGAGGCCTCTATCGGGTGCTCCAGCGCCTTGAGGGAGAGGGGCTCGTCGCTTCGGAATGGGATACCTCCGGCAGTGGGCCTGCGCGCCGCGTCTATTCGATCGCTCCCGCGGGCGAATATCGCCTTCGGGAGTGGGTGACGGTTCTCGGCAACATGGCGCGTTCCATGGACGCGTTTCTGCGCCGGGCGAGAGCGTCGGATATCGAACCGCTTTCCGATTCGCGTGAAGAGGAAGCGAACGGCGCCGGTCCGGCCGGCGATTGAAAACAAAAGAACTTCGTCAATTTGAAAGGAGTGATCCATCATGCCGCGAGGTGACGGAACAGGACCGATGGGAATGGGACCGTTGACGGGCCGGGGAATGGGGTATTGCATCGGAGCGGGATATCCCGGGAACGTACGCGGAGGCGGACGGTTTTTCGGAAGAGGTTTCGGCATGGGCCGGGGAATGGGGCGCGGCGTTTTTTGGGGAACGGCTCCGGTTTTCGGGGGCGGCTTCCCGGCTCCGGTGAGTGCGGAGCAAGAGAAGGCGGTGCTCGAAAATCAGGTTCTTGCGATGGAGCAGAATCTCGCTGAACTGAAGAAACGCCTTTCCGAAATAGCGTAGCCGAAACACAACCGGGAAGGAGAGCCCCGCTTTTGCGACGGGCTCTCCTTTCCGGTTCATTCCGATGCACAGGGAGGTTCGTTATTTATGAAGATCGCCGTTACGGCTACAGGAACGACTCCGGAATCTCCGCTCGACGCCCGCTTCGGTCGCGCCTCGTATTTTCTCGTATTCGATCCGGATACGAAAACCTGGGAGACGGTCGAGAATACGCAGAATCTGAACGCGGCCCAGGGCGCAGGCATCCAGTCCGCGCAGAACGTGATCCGCTCCGGCGCCAGTTTCGTCATTACGGGAGGCCACTGCGGCCCGAAGGCGTTTGAAGTCCTCAGGGTCGCGGGCGTCAATGTCT
>CAYVKE010000131.1:0-8156 GCA_964451935.1 uncultured Synergistaceae bacterium
TCGCCCGGTTCACGGTCGACGACGCGTCGCAGAAGGGGCTCGTGCCCAAGAAGTAGCGTTTTGTCAACAACGTTAGGACGCGCACTGTCCGGATATATGAGGAACGCCCCCGCGAAAAGCGGGGGCGTTCCCATGTCGGAAGTTGCGCAATTCCATCGGGACGGGCTCCCGGAAAAGATCTTCCGCCGATGCGCCCGCGCCGGAAGATCACTCCCTGCCCATATATTCCCTGCGGTCGCACACCATGCTTTTCAGGCTCTCGAGTCCGGAGCTGAAAACGCCGTACACCGTAGCGGCGGTCTCCTCTTCGACCGAAGAATCCGTCACGTCGAAGACGGCCGACCACTCCGCGAACGTCTGATTCGTGGCGACGACCGGTGCGACATGAAGAACGGCGACATAGTTCTTCAGCTTCATGCCGGTTTCGAGGATGCTGTACGCCACCGTGCGATCCGCATCGGAGAGGGCGAGGAGCTTCTCGCGCATCTTCGCCCCGCCCTTGAGCGTGAAATGCCGCACGCACCCCACGCCGGTCCCCTGTTCCAGTTCGCTGTCGACGATGCCGGGATGCCATTTCGGCAGTCCGTTGAAATCGCGCGTCAGTTCCCATACCGCATCGACCGGCGCGTCGATGACCGTGCTGTAGTACACTCTCGGCATGATGGTCCCCTCCCCGCTTTCGCGACTAGAATTTCACGGCCTTGAAGGCCTGCGTCTGCGCCTTTATGGCGGTCTCCGTCGGCAGGCGCTCCATCGAACTCGCTCCGTAGAAGCCGTTGACGCCTTTGCAGCGCTTCAGGACATACGCCGCATCCTCGGGCGTCGCGATCGGACCGCCGTGGCAGAGGACGATGACGTCGTCCCGCACCGCCCGCGCCGCCGCCGCCCATTCGTCGATCAATCCGACGCACTGGTCGAGCGTCTTGGCCGTCTGCGCCCCGATCGAGCCCTTCGTCGTGAGCCCCATGTGGCAGACGAGGATATCCGCGCCGGCCTTCGTCATCGCGACGGCGTCCTCCGCGCCGAAGACGTACGGCGTCGTCAGCATGTCCCGTTCGGCCGCCCTGCGGATCGATTCGACCTCGAGTCCGTACCCCATGCCTGTCTCCTCGAGGTTCGCGCGGAAGACCCCGTCGATGAGCCCGACCGTAGGGAAGTTCTGGACGCCCGCGAATCCCAGCGTCTTGAGTTCGTCGAAGAAACAGTCCCATATGACGAACGGATCGGTTCCGTTGATTCCGGCGAGGACCGGCGTCTTCTTCACGACCGGAAGAACCTCTTTCGCCATGTCCCTGACGATGTCGTTCGCGTTGCCGTAGGCGAGCAGGCCCGCCAGCGATCCGCGCCCGGCCATGCGGTACCGGCCCGAGTTGTAGATCACGATGAGATCGATGCCGCCCGCTTCCTCCCACTTCGCGGAGATCCCCGTCCCCGCGCCGCCCCCGATGATGGGTTCCCTGTTCCGCACCATGTCCCGGAACCGGGACATGAGTTCCGATCGCGTCTGTCGCGCCACCGTCGTTTCCCTCCCTTTCCGTTTCGCTATTTCCCGGTGATGTCGTGAAAATTCGCCACGAGCGCGTCGGCGAATTCCGGATCATTGATGTTGTACGGCAGCTTCACGAGCCGCCGCGCGTTCGTCTGGACCACGCTCCGATCCAGCGCGTCGAACAGTGCGGCGTCCGCCTCCGGCCAGTGGAAGGGCTGCCCCGGCGCATCGATCAGCGAGACGCCCGCGAGCGGCAGCAGGAAACGGACCGGTCCCTCGCAGCGGTTCAGCTTCTCGGCGAGCCAACGGCCCATGCGCGCGTTTTCTTCGGGCGTCGTCCGCATCAGCGTGACCTGCGGGTTGTGAACGTGGAGCTTCCGGTCGCGATACTGCGGCGGGACGGTCTCCATCGCGCCGAAATTCACCATGTCGAGCGCGCCGACCGAGCCGACGTACGGGATCTTCGTCCGGATGATCGCCCCGAGACGGTCCTCCCCGGCGCTGAAGACGCCGCCCATCAGCAGGTCGCAGACCTCGGTCGTCGTCGCGTCGATCACGTACGGAATCATTCCCGAATCCACGAGCTTCTCCATCGACTGGCCGCCCGTTCCGGTCGCGTGGAAGACGAGGCAGTCGTATCGCTTTTCGAGCGCATGCCGCATGCGCTCGACGCACGGCGTCGTGACGCCGAGCATCGTCATGCCGACGGGCGGCTTGTCCTCGCCGGCCGGAACCGTTCCCCGGACCATCCCGGAGATCGCGTTCGCGGCGTTCGAGAGCACCACGCGCGAGATCCGGTTGATCCCGGCGACGTCCGTGACGGAATACATCATGCAGATGTCGTTCGGCCCGACGTAGGGCGCCACGTTCGCGGACGCGACCGTCGAAACCATCAGCTTCGGCACGCCGATGGGCAGCGAGCGCATCCCCCTCGTCACGAGCGACGTGCCGCCCGATCCTCCGAGGCCGATGACGCCTCCGATATCGCTCCTCGTCTGAAGGAAGGCCGCAAGCGCCTCTCCCATATCCGCGACGGCCTGCCCCCGGTCTTTCACGGAAACCAGGAATTCGGGCCTCTCCGGGTGGCAGGCGGCCACCTCCCGGTTCGACACATCGACGTCCGGGCCGGGAACGCGGGACGTCGTCCCGACGTCCACGAGAACAACCGGAACTCCTTCCGCTCCGATGCGCTCCTTCACAAAACGGAGGTCCTCATACTTCGTGTCGCACGTTCCGATGACGTATGCCTTTTTCATGGCGTCCCTCCTTGTCGGCGTGACGGACGCATCCGTCCGTCAATATGGCGCATGATTCCGAAAAAAGCGACGATACGGTGATATGGTACTCTTTTGTGCGCCGGGGAACAAGATCGTTTCGTTCCCGATCCGCAAGGGGCTTCTTCCTCTTGCGCAAGCCGGGGAACAGCGCGTATGCTCCCCGGTATCCGAACGAAGAACGGGAGCCGGATCGCATTGAGCGTAACGTTGCGGGAACTTCTGAAAACGCCTCTCCTGAAGGGAATCACGGTGCTCGCGGGGCATCGCGGGCTCGACAGGCGTGTGAACTCCGTCACCGTTCTCGACGCGCCCGACGGGGTCAACTGGACCCAGGACGGAGAACTCGTCATCACCTCGGGCTATATCTTCCGGGACGATCCGATGAATCTCATTCCGACCCTCAACGTTCTCCAGAGCCGCGGGATGTCCTGTTTCGGCATCAAGGTGAGCCGCTACATCGGGAAAGTGCCGGACGAAGTGCTCCGGCACGCGGACGCACTCGGGATTCCCTTTCTCGACATTCCCTTCCGGTTCGCTTTCCGGGACATCATCGACCCGGTCCTGACGACCGTCGTCAACCGGCAGGCCGAACAGCTTCGCCTCTCGGAGTCGGTCCTCCGGTCGTTTTCCGAGATCATGATGAACGGCGGTCCGACGGCGGAGATCGTCATGGCCCTCCGGCGCTTCATCGGCTGCGACCTCGCGTTCGTCGACACGACGTTCGGCGAGAATATCCTCGCATCGCGGAACCCGTCTTTCGATTCGCTCGTCCGGGACACGAGCCTCCCGCAGCTTCTCAGCAGCCGCAGCAACGTGTCGGTCACGCTCGGGAGCAAAACGTACGGATACCTCATCTTCGACGTCCTTCCCGAAGAACCGCGGACGGGATATGAATGGGACATCTGCGTCGACCACGCGAAGACGGTCCTGCTGCTGAGCATCCAGAAACGCATCGCCCAGACGGAGGCCGAGCGCCGGTATCGCGACGAGTTCGTCCAGGATATCCTCTTCAATAACCTCCGGTTCGAAAAGGAAGTCTGGAACCGCGCGAAAATGTTCTCGTGGGACCTGAGCGGCCCGCAGGTCGCCGTCGACGTGGATATCGACAACTACAAGATCCAGTTCGAACACTTCAGCGAGCGCGAGTCGGCGACGCTCATCGACGAGGGCAAGAAACGCATCTACGCCATCGCGGCGGCCCGCGTCCAGGAACGCTTTCCGAAAACGCCGTACGCCGAACTCAGCGACTCCATCGTCTTCATTCTGCCCACACGGAACACCCCGCCGGCGGAGTTCCGTTCCGAATTGAACGCTCTGGCGGCCGGCCTCCAGAGCGACATCCGCGACCGGACCCACTTCACGGTGACCGTCGGGATCGGCGGCGTCAAGGAGAGCGTCTTCCAGTGCCACCAGAGTTACGACGAAGCGCGCAAGGGGCTCGAAATGGTCCGGACCTCCTACGGCGGCGGGCGCATCGTCTTCTGGGAGGAACTGGGCGTCTACAAACTCCTGGGGCCTCTCTTCAATTCGCGCGACGCGGTCGCGTTCTACACCGACTATATCGGACCGCTGATCGAATACGACCGGAAGAAACACGGCGAACTCGTGAAGACGCTCGAGGCGCTCATCCGGCACAACTGGCAGGGAAAACAGGCCGCTGCGGATCTCAAGATTCACTACAACACGATGAAATACCGTTTCGGGAAGATCCGCGAACTCATCGGACTCGACATCAACGACGGCGAGCAACGCCTCGACATCGCGCTCTCTCTCAAGTTGTACATGATGAACAGTTTTTTCAAGTAACAGTATCTCCGAAGGACAAACACAGGCGCATCACCCGCCCGCCATATCCCATTGGTACAACATATCGACCTATAATTGTTTCCAATATACAAATTCCCGTTTTTCCGGCGCGTTCTTTGTTCATCAAAGCGCTTTTCCTCGTTTTTTTTCGTCCTCAACTGCCATAGCTTCCTCGATCCGCCTTTCCTATCATGACGTCGTCGCACCGCGAAGGCGGAAAGGAGGCGCGGCGCGCACACAAACATGACGCGGAGGTGCAGGAAATGCCCGAAATAGTCCTGAAAGCGGCGAACGCCGGCATGGTCTGGGGAATCGCGATCGCCATCGTCGCCATCGTTCTCGTGCAGGCGCTTCTGTATGCGCGACTGGCGTTCCGGACGGCGGAAACGATCGGTTTCCCGAGAGAGAAGTGCGTTCTCGGGTTCCGGTCCGGCGCGATCTCGGCCGTCGGTCCGTCGATCGCGATCTTTATCGTCATGGTCGGAATGATGTCCGTCGTCGGCGGACCGATCACGTGGCTGCGGCTGTCGATCATCGGCGCGGCCCCGACCGAACTCACCGCGGCGACAGTCGGCGCCGAGGCGCTCGGCGTCAAGTTCGGATCCCCGCAGTACGATCTCACGGCCCTGGCTTCATCGTGGTGGACGATGGCGGTCAACGGGACGGGGTGGCTTCTCATCACCGCGCTGTTCACGCACAAGCTCGAAGATCTGCGCGAGAAGATCGGCGGCGGAGACGTCAAGTGGCTGGCGATCCTGTCCAGCGCGGCGATTCTCGGGTGCTTCGGCTTCCTGAACTCACGAACCATCATCGCCGGCGTCAAGGCGCTCTCGACCGGCTCGACGCAGGCGAACGGCCCGTTCTACGCAACCCTCGGCGGACTCTTCAGCATGATGATTCTCGTCAAGCTCGGCCAGAAGTTCCCGGCGCTTCGCGAATACAACCTCGGAATCGCCATGCTGATCGGAATGGCCACGGCCGTCGTTCTGGCCTGAGCCTGAGAGAGGAGAATCCCGAATGTCCAACGTCAGCCACGAAGAATTCGAACGCATCTGGAAGGGACCGGCGATCCGCATCGGCGTCGTCACCGTCGTCGTTCCGATGCTCATGTGCTTCCTTCCCAACGTGTATCTGTATGTCGTCCACGGCGTCTTCCCGCCCTGGAGCGTCGCCTTCAAGGCCTGGGGCATGATCGCCGCGATCTTCGGCGCGTTCTACATCGTCGAACCGATCTCCTATTACCCCATTCTCGGCCTCACGGGAACCTACATTTCCTTCCTGAGCGGCAACATCGGCAATCTTCGCGTTCCGTGCTCCGCCGTCGCGCAGGAGGTCGTCGGCGTCGAACCCGGGACGCCCGAGGCGGAGATCATCTCCACCCTCGGAATCGCAGGGTCCGTCGTCACGAACCTCTTCTTCGTCACGCTCGCCGCGATCGCGGGCGCGACGCTCCTTTCGATGCTGCCCGTCAGCATCGCCAATGCGTTCAAGAATTACACGGTCGCCGCGATCTTCGGCGCCATGTTCGGCCAGTTCACGCTGAAATACCCGCAGCTCGGACTCGTCGGACTCGGAATTCCGATCGCCCTTGCGGTCGGCGCGCCGGCGGTGGGCGTTCCCTTCCTGGCGCAGACGTGGGTCCTTATCGTCGCCTCCGTATTCGGGACGATTCTGGTCGGCCGTGTTTTCTATAAAGCGCATATTATCTGATGCATCGGGAGAAAGAGAGGACTGAAGCAATGCGAACGTTCAAGGAAGAAGCGCACGGCATCCGGGAACAAATCGTCGCCTGGCGGCGCGATCTGCACCGGATTCCGGAAACCGGAGTCGACACCCCGCAGACCGAAGCGTACATCTGCGCCAGGCTCGACGAGATGGGGATCCCCTACCGGAAGGGAATCGGCGGCCATGGGATAGCGGCGCTGATCGAAGGAGGAAAGCCCGGCCGCGTCTTCGCGATCCGCGCCGACTGCGACGGTCTTCCGATCCTCGAGGAGACGGGTCTGCCGTTCGCGTCGACGAACGGCTGCATGCACGCGTGCGGACACGACGCGCATGCGGCGATGGGGCTCGGCGCGGCGAAGATCCTCCGGGAGCGCCGGAATGAATTGAACGGAACCGTCAAGGTCATCTTCCAGCCCGGCGAGGAGGGATGCATCAGCGGCCCCGGCGGCGCGAAGCGCATGATCGACGACGGCGTTCTCGAGAACCCGAAGGTCGAGGCGATTACGGCCCTTCACACGGGGTCGATCTGGCGCGAGGGGTTCGCCCCGGGCGACGTGGGATACCGCTACGGCGGCGTCATGGCCTGCATGGACCGATTCGAGATCGTCGTCAAGGGCAAGGGCTCACACGGCGCGCAACCGCAGGACTCCATCGACCCCATCAGCATCGCGAGCCACATCATCACGGAACTCCAGACCATCGTGAGCCGCGAGATGCGGCCGCTCGAACCCGCCGTCATCTCGATCTGCATGATCCACGCGGGAACGGCGTTCAACATCATCCCCGGGGAATGCACGATCACGGGAACGGTCCGCGCGCTCAACCACGACGCGCGAACATTCCTCGCGAAGCGGATCGAAGAGATCGCCTCGTCCGTCGCGCAGGGAATGCGCGGATCGATCACGTTCACATACGGATGGGAAGGCCCCGCGCCCGTCGTCAACGACGCAGCCCTTACCGACATGCTCCGGGATGTCGCCGTCGCCGTCGTCGGAAAGGAGCACGTCAAGGAAATCACCGCGCCGTCGATGGGCGGCGAGGACATCGCCTTCTTTCAGGAGCGCGTTCCGGGGACGTTCTTCTTCCTTCCGGGCTGCAACGAATCGAAGGGACAGACCTGGCCGCACCACAACTCGAAATTCGACCTTGACGAAAGCGTCTTCTGGATCGGCTCCGCCGTGATGGCCACGACGGCGTCCGAGTGGCTGCGGGCGCACGCCAAATAGTCGCGGGGTCCGCGCCGGAACTGCGATCGCTTTTGGGACGGCCGGAGGTTTTCGCCGCGCCGATTCCCGTTGAAATAGAGGCGAAGCCCTCCCCATCCCCCTGGAGAGGGCTTCGCCGACTTCCCCCTCGGCCGGGACGAATTCGTCCCGGCCCTTTCTTTTGTGCTGACAGCCGGAAGCGTGTGGGCTATCATATCTCTGGATCCATTTCCGGATCCCTGTTTTTCTGCGCCGCACTTTCGAGAGGGGTGTTTTCGATGTGGGTTTTCCTGTGTCTTCTTGCCGTTGTCGCCTTGTCGCCGCGAAGGGCGTCCGCATGCAGCGGTCTCATTCTGGGCAAGGATGTGTCGCCGACCGGGCGCGTCGTCGTCGGGCACGTCGAGGACGACGCGGGGAGGATCCTCGTCCGGCACGGCCGCGTTCCGGCGCGGACGCACGACGATGGAGCCGTGATCGTCGCCGAGGACTGCTCGGCCCGGGTTCCGCAGGTTCCAGAAACGCTCGGGTTCTTCTGGACCGAGGTCCGGAGCGAACGCGGCCTCTCGAACGCGGATTCGTTCGTCAACGATCGCGGCGTATGCATCGTCACGGACAGCTGCCGCGATTCCCGGCTCGACAACGAGCCCGATCTGA
>CAYVKE010000132.1:0-1071 GCA_964451935.1 uncultured Synergistaceae bacterium
ACAGGACGCATCGCTGCAGGCGGGGCACTTTAACGACCTCGTACAGATCCTGCTGCTGCGCGGAGCCCTGCTCTCCGCCATAGAGAACCGGCCGGATCGCTGCCTGACCGACGATATCCTGACGCAGACGGTTCTCGACCATCTGCGGCTCGATCCGTCGGACTACTCGGTCAATCCGGGAGCCAAGGGGCCCAAGGCGCAGAACGTGACCAAGACGCTCCGCGACGTTCTCGGATATCGCCTCTACGCAGACCTTCGCCGCGGATGGCGATTGACGAACCCGAACCTCGAACAGCTTCGCCTGTTGCGCATTTCGTACAAGGGGCTCGAAGAATGCTGCCTCGACGAAGAAGAATGGCGGGCGGGCCATCCGCTCCTCGGGTCGCTTTCGCCGGAAGGGCGCTTCCGGCTCGCCTGCGACATCCTGAGCGCAATGAGGAAAGGGCTGTGCATCAAGAGCGTCTATCTAAACCCGATGTATCTCGAACAGGTAAGGAACAGGAGCTACAACGACCTCAAGGAGCCCTGGGGGCTCTCGGAGGAGGAACGGCCGATCGCGTGGTCATACCTCGTGCCGCGTCCCAGGCGGAGGGATCGGCAACAGGACGCTTCGACCGTCCATCTCTCGTGGCGCTCGAAATTCGGCCGTTCCATCCGGACGCAGTCCTACTGGGGAGCCGGGAATCGCGACTACCCGGAGAAATTCGACGAGGATACATACAACGCCGTCGTCGATGATCTTCTGCGAATCCTCTGCGCATACGGCTACGTTCAGCCCGAAGAAATCGAAGACGGGGTGACCGGGTACCGGATCGACGCCGGGGTGCTCGAATGGCGTCTCGATAACGGAAGGGAGGAAACGGCCGACAGCGGATCGGTGAACCGCTTCTTCCTCGATCTCTACGAAAATGTGGCGAGGCTCCTCGGAAGCGGAGATCGTTCGCTCCACCAGCTTGAGGCTCGCGAACACACGGCCCAGGTGGACAGCGACAATCGCAGCGAGCGGGAACAGCGGTTCCGGAAGGGGCTCGGGAAGGAACGGGTCATCGACGGAACCGTGGAAAAGGCGGG
>CAYVKE010000132.1:1185-4691 GCA_964451935.1 uncultured Synergistaceae bacterium
CGGCCGCGCCGGAAGGAGCGGACAGCCTGCGCTCGTCATCACCTATTGCGCGGCGAAATCGCCGCACGACCAGTATTTCTTCGCCGACCCGCCCCGAATGGTCGCCGGAGCCGTAAAAGCGCCGACGATCGACCTCGCGAACGAGGATCTCGTCAGAAGCCACCTCCACGCCGTCTGGCTGGCGGAAACGGGGGAAAAGCTCGGCTCCTCGGTGCGGGACGTCCTCGACCTCGAAGCGACCGATGAACTTCCGTTGCGGCAGGATCTTGCGGCTGCGATGGCGAAACCGTCGATAGGCGTTTCCGCTCGTGCGCGCTCGGAGCGCATTCTCGCAATGCTCGAGGACGACCTCGATCCGTCTCTCGCCCCGTGGCGCACCGACACGTGGCTCGACCACGTCGTCGGGGGAGCCGGACAACGCTTCGACGCCGCGTTCCGCCGATGGAGATCGCTCTATCGGGCGACGGTCAGCCAGATGAAGCTCGCGAACGCCGTGATCGAGAATGCGGCCGCCGGCGAACAGGACCGCCGCGAGGCGAAGAGCCGTTACGACGAGGCCTACTCGCAACAGAACCTCCTTCTTGAAAGCCGGACGACGACGAATTCGGATTTCTACACATACCGCTATCTGGCGTCCGAAGGATTCCTGCCGGGATACAACTTCCCGCGGCTGCCCCTCATGGCCTATATTCCGGGACGAAGGGAAAGGGTCGTTCGCGAATCGTTCCTGAGCAGGCCGCGTTTCCTCGGACTCTCGGAGTTCGGACCGCAATCGATCATCTATCACGAGGGCAGCACGTACAGGGTGCGGCGGGCCATCCTGGCCGTCAGGGACGAGGGGAGCGTCACCGCCTCGGCGCGACTGCCCGTTCAGAGCGCCGTCCTCTGTCCGCACTGCGGATACGGACACTTCTCGTCCGAGCCCGAGCGGTGCGTTCACTGCGGCGAATCCATAGCGGGCGGCCTGCGTCTCTCGAACCTCTACCGGATCGAACAGGTGTCCACGCGACGCGCGACCCGGATCACATCGGACGAGGAAGAGCGGCAGCGGCAGGGATACCAGATGGTGACGACTTTGCGGTATTCGGAAGAAAACGGCCGCATCAGGAGAAAGAATGTGACGTTCATCGAGGGCGGAGAGGAGCTTCTCGACCTGAGCTACGGTCCCGCCGCCACGATATGGCGTCTGAACCTCGGGTGGCGGCGCAGGAAGGACAAGACCGTCTACGGATTCTCGATCGACGTCAACACGGGAGAGTGGACGAAGGACAGCCAGGCCCCCGACGATGCGGAAGACGACGGCGTCAGGGACGGCAAGACGATCCAGCGGATCACGCCCTTCGTGGAGGATACGAAAAACATCCTTCTCGTCACCCCGAAGGGCGTCTTCTCGGAATCGGGGCTCGCGACCCTGCAGCACGCGCTGAAACGAGGCATCGAACAGGAATTCCAGCTCGAGGAATCGGAACTGGCCGTCGAACCGCTGCCCGACGCCGAGAAGCGGAACGCATTCCTGTTCTACGAATCCGCGGAGGGCGGCGCCGGCGTCCTCACGCGCCTGAGTTCGGACCCGGGAGCGAGCCGGCGCGTCGCGCAGCGCGCCCTCGAAATCTGTCACTACGGTTCAAAAAGCGGGCGCTGGACCGAGCCGGACGACCTCATCGACGCCGACGGATCGTGCGAAGCCGGATGCTACCGCTGCCTGCTCAGCTATTACAATCAAACCGACCATGCCCGCATCGACCGGCGACACGCGGAAACAACGGAATTCCTCTGCCGCCTGACGCGGGCCGTCCTCGCGGAATCCGCGCCGGGAGCCGGAGCGGGCGACGCCTTCGAAACGCTCATGCGCGTTTCGGTTTCGAGCCTCGAACGGAAGTGGCTGGAGTTCCTGCGGAAGGGGAAATACGTTCTGCCGGATCGGGGACAGCATTTTATCGAAGAATTCAATGTAAACGTCGATTTTGAATATATCGAACAACAAACCCTTGTGTTCATCGACGGTCCGGACCACGATGCGGAAGTTCGGCGGGCGTCCGACCGCGAAATGAGCGGACGGCTGGAAGACGCGGGGTACGCCGTCATCCGGTTTCCGTATGACGAAGCGATGTGGCCGGACCTTCTGAAGACCTACGCATGGGTCTTCGGGACTAACGGCGGAGAGGGGGAACCGTCGTGACGGCTCCGGCGGCGTTCCGAGCGGGAGATATCGTGAGGGTGAGAGGGCGCGAATGGGTCGTCCTTCCCTGCGAGAGCGAGGAAGAGGACGTCCTTCGGTTGCGTCCGCTCGGCGGCGGCGACGAGGACGCAACGGTCCTCTACGCGCCGCTCGAACCGGAACCCCCGGTTCCGGCCGTCTTTTCGCCTCCCGATCCCGACAGGCCCGGGACGCGTCGCGCGGCCAGGCTGCTGCGTGACGCGCTGCGACTCAAGCTCCGCAACGGGGCGGGAGCGTTCAGGAGTTTCGGCAATCTCGCGTTCGAGCCGCGCGCCTATCAGCTCGTCCCGTTGCTCATGGCGCTCAAGACCGACGTGATCCGGCTTCTGATCGCAGACGATGTCGGCATCGGAAAGACGATCGAAGCGGGGCTCATCGCACGGGAGATGATCGACCGCGGAGAGATCTCCCGCACCGTCGTCATCTGTCCGCCGCACCTGTGCGACCAGTGGCGGGACGAACTCTCCTCGAAATTCCACATCGACGCGGCGATCGTGACCACGGCGACGGCCGCACGTCTCGAGCGGGGGCTGCGCCCGGGGGAATCCGTCTTCGAGGCGTATCCCCACACGGTCGTGTCGCTCGACTACATCAAGGCCGACAAGCGGCGCGACGAATTCCTGCGGGCCTGTCCCGAGTTCGTCATCGTCGACGAGGCGCACACGTGCGCGCGGTCCGACACGGCCGTGCGGCACCAGCGGCGCCGGCTGCTTTACGGCCTTGCGAACGGCGACCGGGAGCGGCACATGGTCCTGCTGACCGCGACGCCGCACTCGGGAGACGACGCGGCCTTCCACAATCTCCTCGGGCTTCTCTCGCCGGACTTCGTCGCCCTCCGGGACATGAAGGAAGGGGAAGAACGAACGGGCCTGCGCGACAGGCTCGCGAACCACTTCGTCCAGCGGCGAAGGGGCGACATCGCCGAATGGCGCGACACCGCCGGTTTCCCCGTCCGCGAGAGCCGCGAGGCGACCTATATCCTCGGAGGCGACTGGGGGGCGCTCTTCGACGACGTCCTCGAATACGCTCGGGGCATGGTGCGACGGACGGAAAAAGGCTCGCTGCTCGAACAGAGAATGTCGTGGTGGGCGGCGCTCGCGCTGCTGCGGTGCGTCTCGTCGAGCCCGGCCGCGGCGGCCGTCGCGCTCAGGACGCGCCTTCTCGCCGCGGGCGGCGCGACCGAAGCCGAATGTGTGGACCTCTTGGACAGGGCGGCGGGCGAGCGCGCCGCGGACGAGCCGGCGATCCCGCTGGCCGACTGTCTGTACCAGCGGGGGCTGTGCCTGAT
>CAYVKE010000132.1:4701-6363 GCA_964451935.1 uncultured Synergistaceae bacterium
CTCTGCCGTTCGCGTGGAGATCCAGCGTCACGTGGGCGAGCGCGTCCTCGACGGCTCGGCGGAGGACGGGCTTCCGACGGATGAAAGCGTCCCGGCAGGAACCGTCGGCGACGCAGACGGCGCGCCCCGGGACGCCGCGATCCTGAACGGCCTCATCGCGCGCGCCGGAAAGATCAGGGGCGTCGCGAACGACCCGAAAGCGGCACTCGTCGTCGAGGAGGTCCGACGGCTCATTGAGGACGGATTCCACCCGGTGGTCTTCTGCCGGTACATCGCGACGGCGGGGTACCTCATGGATGTCTTCACGGACGCGTTCGACAGCGCCGTGCGCGTGATCTGCGTCACGGGCGAGCTTCCCCCGGAGGAACGGGAGGATCGGATACGGGAACTCGACGGTCTCGAGGACGGCGTCACGCCCCTCCTCGTCGCGACGGACTGCCTCTCGGAAGGGATCAACCTCCAGGAGTGGTTT
This sequence comes from uncultured Synergistaceae bacterium, assembly GCA_964451935.1. GTDB lineage: Bacteria > Synergistota > Synergistia > Synergistales > Aminobacteriaceae > CALFXN01. The sequence goes on from CAYVKE010000132.1 coordinate 5,174, forward strand.
GATGCCGTGGTTCATTACAGCGCGAGGGGAGGGCCGACCGCTTCGGACAGGGGTCGAAAGTCGTCAGGACGCTCATGCTCTACGGCGAGAACAACCCCGTCGACGGCGCGGTCCTCAAGGTCATCCTGCGAAAGGCGGAAAAAATCCGCAAGGAGCTTGGAGTCGCCGTCCCGCTGCCGATGGACAACACGAAAGTCATCGAAGCGATCATGCAGTCCGTGCTTCTCAGGACCAGCGGGAAGAAATCCGGAGCGCCGCAGCTCTCGCTCGGGTTCGACGACGAGGAACGGCAGGTCGATATCGCATGGCAGGCCGCGAAAGAACGCGTGTCGAGAACGGTCTTCGCGCAGAAGCGCCTCAAGCCGGACGACGTCCTCCCCGAATGGAACAAGGCCGTCTCCGTCCTCGGCGGGGCGGGAGACGTCGGCCGGTTCGTCGGGGACGCGTGCGACCGCCTCGGCGCGCCGCTCGAAAAGAAAAGGGGCTGCTTCCGGCTTCCGGCGCGTCACCTCCCCGCGGCGCTCCGCGACCGCCTCGAATCCGTCGGGATCACCGGCGCGGAACGCCTCGCCTTCGACCTCCCCGCTCCGACGGGAGCCGTCTGCGTCACGCGGTCGCATCCGCTCGTCGCCGCACTGGCGGACTTCGTGGCCGAATCGGCGCTCGAAACGGGAGACGCAACCCTCGCGGCCCGGTGCGCCGCGTTCTTCACGGGCGGCGTTTCGGTGCGGACGACGCTCTATCTCCTCAGGGCGCGCTACCAGATCGTCGTCGAGCGGCGGGGGAAGGCCGCGGCCGCGGCCGGGGAACGCTCCCTGATGGCCGAGGAATGCCTCGGCGTCGCGGTCGAGGGCGCGTCCGGCGGACTCCGCGCGCTTGCGGAAGACACGGCCCTGTCGCTGCTGTCGCTCGAAGCGGACAAGAACATGGCCGACGGACAGAAAACCATGTTGATCCGGCAGGCCGTCGCCGCGCTCGAACCTCTCGCGCCGGAATTCGACGCGCTCGTGCGGCGACGGGCCGACGAGCTTCTCGCCGACCACCGGCGCGTCAGGGAAGCGGCCGAAATCAGGGGCGTCCGCTACGCGGTCGTCCCGGCGCTCCCGGCGGACGTCATCGGCGTCTACGTCCTGATGCCGGTCGTCGGGGCCAACTCGGGCCGCCGGGGGGAGACGGAACGATGAAACGGG
>CAYVKE010000132.1:6477-6934 GCA_964451935.1 uncultured Synergistaceae bacterium
CAAGCGGCGATTCGCGTCCAGGGCGGCCTCCTGCCGCCGGAATTCCTCTGGACGATCGCCTCGCTTCGGGCCCCGAAGCAGGACGGGCGCGACTACGGCGTCACGAAGTCGTTCTCTCTCAGGGACGAAATCGCGCGGTACTGGCGCGTCGCAAACGATCTGTACGACACGTGGACGTCCCTCCGGAACTCGTCGTCCGTCGACGGGGAAAAGCTCTGCCGGAACTCGTGGCTCCTTCCGCTGCTGACGACCGTCCTCGGCTGGACCGACATCGCACCGTCCGAAACGGTCCGGATCGGCGAACGCGCGTTCCCGCTCTCCCACACGGCGTTCGGCGGCCTCGTCCCGGCGCTCCTCACATCCCCCGAACACGACCTCGAAACGGCCGATCCGCGCTTCGGCGACGAGGGGCGGAGGCGCTCGCCCCACGGGCTCATCCAGGAACTTCTCAACGGCG
>CAYVKE010000132.1:7044-8109 GCA_964451935.1 uncultured Synergistaceae bacterium
CGTTCCACGGATCGCGCATCCGTCCGGGCGACGGGAGCGCGTCCCGGTGCATCCTCGAGGGGTGGCGCGCGCAGTCGCAGGAGGAGGGGCAGCGGGCGCTCGAACGCCTGCGCGAGGGCGTCACGGAATCGCTCCGCGCCCTCGGAAACGGCTTCCTCCGGAATCCGGCCAACGCGCGGCTCAGAACGGCGCTCGCCGACGGAACGCTTTCTCCGGCGGCGTACTTCGAGGAACTTCTGCGCCTCGTCTACCGCCTGCTCTTCCTGTTCACGGCCGAAGACCGGGACGTCCTCCACGCGCCGGGCTCGGGCGAACGCGCCCGACGGCTCTACCGCGACGGGTACGGCGTCGTGCGGCTGCGGACGCTCTCCCTCAGGCGGCGGCATTCGACACCCCACTCCGACCTGTGGCGCGCCCTCCGGATCGTCTTCCGCGCGCTCGAAACCGGCGCTCTCCCTCTCGCCCTGCCCGCCCTCGGCGGCCTCTTCGACGCGGAGCACTGCCCCTTCCTCGACGAGGCGGAATTATCGAACGAAGACCTCCTCGCGGCAGTCCGGTCGCTCGCGTGGTTCCGGTCGGACGGCGCCCTCGCGCTGGTGAACTACCGCGACATGGGGACCGAGGAACTCGGCTCCGTGTACGAGAGCCTTCTCGAACTCGTTCCGTGCATCGACGCGCTCGCCTCGCCCTGGACGTTCGACTTCGTCGGCGGGCGGGACGAAAAGGGGACGAAAGGATCGGCGCGCAAGCTCACCGGCTCCTACTACACGCCCGCGGTCCTCGTGAACGAACTGATCCGTTCGGCGCTCGAACCCGTCATGGACGACGCGGCGCGCCGGCGGGCGGACGATCCCCGCGGGGCGCTCCTCGCGCTGCGGGTCGTCGATCCGGCCTGCGGATCGGGGCACTTCCTCCTCGCCGCGGCGCGCCGTCTGGCCATCGAGATCGCGCGGCTGGAGACCGGCTCCGACACGCCGGACGAATCCGCCCGGAGGCATGCCTTACGGGAGGTGGTCCGAAGCTGCATCTACGGCGTCGACCGCAACCCGCTCGCCGAAGATGCAG
>CAYVKE010000133.1:0-8023 GCA_964451935.1 uncultured Synergistaceae bacterium
AGCGAATTCGCTCCGGTCTTCTCTTTTGTTGATGTCGGGGAAATTATTGAACGCTTCCGCCTACGCTGAATGTCTTCGAACTCCAGGACTTTCCGCGCTTGAGAGGCTCCCCTCCCATGAACTCGAGGAAATGGCTGCCGCAGTCGGGACACTTCTTGACTGGGGCCACATCCTCAAGCTCGAATTCTTTCTTGCACTCAAGGCATCGAAACTTCCCCACGCTGATTCACCTCCATCTTCAGGGAACGTGAACGTGATTCGCACCTGCCGTCATTATAGCAGAGTCGGGTCTTTGGGAAAGAGAGGGACCCGTCGAGGATTCCGAAGAACGGGAGTATTGTGTATAGTTGTCGTGTGTCATATCGAAGGCGAAACCGAGGAGGGATGGAATGAACAGCCAGATTTCCGGAACGCGCGATCTTTCCTTCGTATTGAGCGGCGCGGCGGGGCTCGGCATTCAGACGGTCGAGGAATTTCTCTGCCGGGTGCTGTGTCGCGCCGGGCTGCATGTTTTTGCGAGTCGGGAGTACATGTCCCGGGTTCGCGGCGGGAACAACTCGACGGAAATCCGCGTCGGGACGAAAACGGTTCGCGCGTTCTCCGACCGAATGGACTATCTGTTTCCGCTGACGCCGGGCGTGCGCGTCAACATCCGGCGAAGGATATCCCCGGAAACGAGAATCGTCGCCGACCGCGGCGTTTTTGGCGGCGAGTTCGATGGAACGGAGGCTCCGTTCGTTCATATTCCGCTTGAGGACATGACGAAGGAGCTTGGCGGGAAGGTGTACGCTGCTATGGTCATGGCCGGGGTGATGATCGGTCGGACGGGGGTTCCTTTACCGCGTGTCCTGGAGGAGATCGAACGTTTCTTTTCGGGCAGGCAGGCGGTTGCGAAAGCGAACGCGGACGCTTGTTCGCTGGGGCATCGTCTCGGAGTGGAACTTCGCGGAGATTCCGAACCGCTGTACCACGACGCGATGCTTTCGGACCGAAAGAGGATTCTGCTCGACGGATCCGACGCGGTCGCGCTCGGCGCCGTTGCTGGCGGGTGTTCGTTCGCTGCGGGGTATCCGATGTCGCCTGCGACGGGAGTGCTCACGTTCCTCTCGGCGAATGCGGATTGCTTCCATGTAGCGGTGGAACAGGCGGAGGACGAACCGGCCGCGGTGAATATGGCGGTGGGGGCGTCGTATGCAGGAGCGCGTCCGCTTGTGACGACTTCCGGAGGCGGATTTGCGCTGATGGGCGAGGGGATCAGTCTTGCGGGAATCATGGAGGCGCCGCTGGTCGTTCATCTTTCGCAACGTCCCGGGCCCGCAACGGGAATGGCGACGAGGACGGAGCAGGGCGACCTGGAGCTTGCGCTGTATTCCGGACATGGCGAATTCCCGCGGGCCATATTCGCGCCCGGGTCCGTAGAAAGCGCCTTTTTCCTTTCCGCAAAAGCGTTCGATATCGCGGAGCGCTATCAGACGCCGGTGATTCTCCTGACCGACCAGTATCTGATGAATACGTTCTACGACGTCGATATCCCGGACGTGTCGCTTCTTCGGCCGGCCGGGAAGATCGATCTGACGCCCGCGGACTACAGGCGCTACGCGCCCGGCTCGGCGGGGATATCGCCCAGGGGCGTCCCCGGGTACGGCGAGGGGCTGGTCGGCGCAGACAGCCATGAGCACGACGAGGAGGCGCATATTTCCGAGGAGATTGACGTCCGCGTCACGATGAACGAGAAGCGCCTCGGGAAGCTCGACGCCATGCGCCGGGAGGCGCTTCCGCCCGTTCTCTTCGGGCCGAAGGATTACGAGACGCTGATCGTCTGTTTCGGCTCGACCCTGGAGATTGCACGGGAGTCGCTCGCCCTGCTCGGCCGAACCGATACGGCCGTTCTCGCTTTCGAGCAGGTGCACCCGCTTCACGAAGCGACGGAAGCGTTTCTTTCCGCAGCGACGCGGGTGATCGTTCTGGAGGGGAATGCGACGGGGCAATTCGAACGGTTGCTTCGCGGAACGTTCGGCTTCCGGGCGCATCATTCGATACGGAAATACGATGGGCTGCCGTTTTCCGTCGAGGAGACGGCGCGCAGGGTGTCAGAGATCCTCGAAGGAGGTGCGGGCGCATGACGGCGAATCCGTTCGATATGGAACACGGCGAACTCTCCTGGTGCCCGGGGTGCGGCGACTACGCGATTCTGGACGCGCTCAAGAAGGCCCTTCTCGGACTGGGGCTTTCGCCGCAGCAGGTCGTCCTCGTTTCGGGCATCGGACAGGCGGCCAAGATGCCCCACTATCTCCGCTCGAATTTCTTCAACGGACTTCATGGGCGCGCCCTCAGCGCGGCGACCGGGATCAAGGCCGCCAATCCGGAGCTGACGGTGATCGCCGTCGGCGGCGACGGCGATATGTACGGAGAGGGCGGAAATCACTTCACGCATACGATCCGGCGCAACCCCGACCTGACGGTCCTGGTCTGCAACAATATGGTGTACGGACTGACGAAGGGGCAGGCGTCCCCGACGAGTCCCCGCGGGTTCGTGACGCCCATGCAGCGGAAAGGCGTCCGGGCCGAGCCCTTCAACCCTCTCGCAGCGGCGCTGGTTCAGGGCGCGACGTTCGTCGCCCGCGCCTTCGCGGGAGATGTCGAGCGTACGGCCGACATCATGCAACGGGCGATCCGACACAGGGGCTTCTCCCTTGTCGACATCTTCCAGCCCTGCGTCACGTTCAACAAGGTCAATACGTACGCCTGGTTCAAGGAAAACACCAGAAAGCTCGAGCCGGACCGCAAAGCGGACGATTTCCGGGAAGCGCTCGACCTGGCGCTTTCTCCGGCGCCCTATCCGCTTGGCGTCCTATACGAAGCGGATGGGCCGGAGACATTCGAGAAGGGGCTTGGAGCGTTCACTGACGACTCCCGCCCGCTGTTCATGCGGGAGCCGGATCTCGGTGCGGTGAACGCCTGGTTTGAGGGGTTGCTCCGGTAAACGAGGCCGATCGGGCTTTTGGTCGGAAGGATCGCTTCGGAAGAAAAAAACAGGAAAGCGCCGACACGCCGGAGGGCGTTTGTCGGCGCTTTCCCGCTTTCGTTCCCGCATACGACCGGGATGTTCTACAGGGGAGCGATTCGTTGCATGGATCGATCCTCATTCCGGATTTTTTCGGCCAGGGCGGCTATGGTTTCGCCGGCCCCCGGGTGCAGCCGGCCGGGACAGATCTGCGCAAGGGGAACGAGGACGAATGCGCGCTCCGTCATGCGCGGGTGCGGAATGACGAGCGTCTCTTCGTTTACGATCATTTTGTCGAACAACAGGATGTCGAGGTCTATCGTTCTGGGGCCCCATCGGACGTCCCGGGCGCGCCCGAGCTGCGTCTCCACCCGTTGCGTTTCGGCGAGCAGCTCAAGGGGCGAAAGATCCGTCTGTACAAGAATGCACGCGTTGAGAAAACGTCTCTGGTTTTCAACCCCGACGGGATTCGTTTCGAAGACGTCGCTCCGCGTCGTAACGCGGATTCGTTGATTTTCGAGGAGGTGTACGGCCTGCCTGAGGTTGCCGAGACGATCCCCCATGTTGCTGCCGAGCGCTATTGCGGCGGTTTTCATACGGAAGCCTCCCGAATTTTCCCGATCATCGCTATCGTTGCGGCGTTTTCTCTGATGTCGTGAACGCGAAGAATGGAGACGCCTCGCATTGTGCAGTATGCGGTTACGGCCTGGGTGCCTGCGGTCCGGTCTTCGGGGGCGTCGCTTTGAAGCGATCGTGCGATGAAGCCCTTCCGCGAATGCCCGACGCATAGCGGACGACCGAAACCGGTGAATGCGTCGATCCGGCGAAGAATGCCGAGGTTGTCCTCGAGACGTTTGCCGAAGCCTATTCCGGGGTCGAGAATGATTCGGTCCCGCGAAACGCCCTTTTGTACGAGGATGTCGAGTTTCTGGTCGAAGTAATCGAGCATTTCGCGAAGAAGCGCGTCATAGTGCGGGTTCTGTTGCATATCCTTCGGAGTCCCCTGAATGTGCGAGAGGATATAGGGAACTTCGGATTCAGCGACGGCGTCGAGAATATCCGGATCGAGTCCGAAACCGGATATGTCGTTGATGATATCCGCACCGCAGCGTATCGCCGCCCGGGCGACATCTCCTTTGTAGGTGTCAACCGACAGGATCGCGTCGGGAAACGCGTTGCGGAAGGCCTGAAGCGCCGGCAGGAGCCGGTCGAGTTCCTCTTCCGCGGAGACCGGGTCGGATCCCGGACGTGTGGACTCCGCGCCGATGTCGATGATCGACGCTCCCTGCGCCAGCATTTCGGCGGCCCGATCGGCGGCGCGTTCCGCCGAAACTCTGCTTTGCGGGTGGAACGAGTCCGGAGTGAGATTCATAATGCCCATGACGAGGGGTATGTCTCCCAATTCCAGGAATCGTCCGCGAGGGAGGGGCAGCCTCCATCGCCGCGTCGACGCGCCCTTCATGGCGCGCTCAAGCGATGTGCGGATCTCGTCCAGCCCCCAGCAGTGAAGATAAACCAGTTTGCGGATCAGGGAGTCGATCTGGCCTTCGTTTCCGAAAAGAAGGACATCGCTCCGCGCGGCTGTCGCGTTGATGACGCCCCGGTTGACGACGGCGTCTCCGCCGCGGGAGAGAAGCTCCTGCTTGATGAACGCGGCCGCCCGGAAATCGGCGTCCGGAACGAAAAAGAACAGAAGACCGGCTTTGGGACGAAAGAAGGCGTCGGACCGGGGATCCGCTCCGATGGAGCGGATCATTCGCGAAAGATCATCTTTGGATTCGAGACGGATTGGAAAAACCGGCACGCTGGTCCCTTCTTCCACATGTCGTAAAAAAAACAAACGCCGTTCATCATAAGACCTCGCATCCGAACGGTCAAGGACGACGGCTACACCCATTCCGTTTCGAAAGAATCAAGATGCGAGGTGTCATTGAGCCGGTGAATCATATATCCCCGTCGTTCTTCGTGGAGGATGACGGAGATGCTTGCCGTGTCCATGTGTACTTTCCAGAACCAGGGGCTGCAGATTCCGAGGAGGCCGGCGATCATCGGCTTGAGAACCGTTCTGTGGGACGTAACGGCGATCGTGTCGCCGCGATGGCGGGCGACGAGTTCATTCACGCACTCCACTGATCGGCGCATGACTTCGTCGAGCGTTTCCGCGCCGGGAACCCGGAGCGATTCGGGCTGTTGCATCCAGAGGTTCCACTGGTCGGGAAACTCGCGCGCGATCTCGTCCTTTTTTCTGTTTTCCCATTCGCCGAGGCTCATATTGTTCAGCCGCTCTTCGGGGACGACGGGAATAGAGCAGGCTGCGGCGATCGCCGCAGCCGTATCGAAGGCGCGCACGAGCGGACTTGTGTAGACGACGGAAGGGGACATCCGGACCATCGCTTTCGCACATGCCGCGGCCTGTTCCCGGCCCCTCGGGTTCAGGGGGAAATCCACGCGTCCCCGGAAACGTCCTTCGACGTTGCCCGCGCATTCGCCATGACGGACCAGAATGAGCGTTGTGCGTTCGTTGCGTCGCATAAAAACGTCCTTTCCGCGGAGAATTCCGCTCGGAGGTTCGGTATTTGACCTGTATTGACAATGATCCGATTGCTTGTTACTCTACCTGTGCGATTCAGATGCCCTGGCACTCAATGACATCGAGTGCTACTACGGCAAGGGGGTGGGGCGCGTGCTGACGGAGCGACAACTGGAAATCGTCCTCGCCGTCGTGTATGAGTATATACGATCGGGGGAGCCCGCGGGGTCCCGCACGATCTCGAAAAAATACCTGCGGGGGTGCAGCCCCGCGACGATCCGCAACGAAATGTCGGACCTTGAGGAACTCGGGTTTTTCTCCCAGTTGCATACATCTTCGGGGCGTCTTCCGACGTCCCGCGCGTACAGGGTCTATGTCGATTCGATCATGCAGCGGAAGCGGCAGGAGATCTCCGAGGCGGAGCTTCTGAGGGGCGATATCAAAAGCCAGAAGCTGGGGATCGAGTCGTTGCTTTCCCATGTGACACAGCTGCTTGGCCGCATGACGCGCTATGTCGGCGTCGCGGCGGTCTCGTCGCTTGAAAGCGCCGAAATCCAGAAGGTCAGCTTCATTCCGCTCGGCGGGAATACGGCGCTTCTTCTCATCGTTCTTACGGGAGGACTGGTGCATCACACGAACGTCGCCTTCCCCTGCGAGATGCGTCCCGATACGCTGGACGAGCTGGCCCGGCGGATCAACTCCGTCGCGCTGGGACGCCCGTGGAGCCAGGTTCGGACCGTCCTGCACGATTATGTCCTCGAAGGACTCGAACGGTACTCCGAATTGTGCCGTTCCGCCCTTGCGCAGATGGACTCGTCCCTCTGCGAGCATAATTACCGGGTGTATATCGGAGGGGCGCAGAATATCCTCTCCCTGCCCGATTTTCAGGATATCGCGAAGCTGCAGGCGGTTCTGTCGCTTCTGGAGGAAGAAAAAGCGCTCGCGAAAATGGTGGAGAAGTGCGCGATTTCCGGAAGCATGAGCGTCACGATCGGAGAGGAAAACCAGGAGGAACTGAAAGAATGCTCGATGGTCCTCGTGCCGACCGTTACGGCGGGACAGAAAACGGTCCTTGGCCTTATCGGCCCGCTCCGAATGGACTACGAGCGATCGATATCGGTTCTCGAGTCCGTGGCGGAATCCCTCGAAGAATCTCTTGAAGAATCCCTGTAAGGAGGAAGTCACTTATGAACGATCTGGAAAAAGACGCTCCCTGCGGAGCGTCGGAGGAAGCATTTGACGCCGCCGTTTCCCGCGCTCCGAACGCCGCGCCGCCGGAATCCGGCGATGACGTGCGCGATGCCGAAAATGAAGCGCTGCGTGAAGAACTGGAAACCCTGAAGCGGGAGAAAGAGGAATTCCGGTCCGTCGCGCTCGAAGCGAAGGCCGATCTGTACAACTACAGAACCCGGACGGAACGCGAACGGGAAAAACTCAGAAAGTCCATCGCCGCCGACAAGGCCGCGGCGTTTCTCCCGGTCCTCGATAACCTCGACAGGGTGCTGCAGGTTTCGGAAGGCGCGGACGTGGTTTCCGTCCTCAAGGGTGTGTCCATGGTCCGGGAGCAGTTTCTCTCGGTGATTCTCGACATGGGGATCGAACGCGTCGAGACGGTCGGGAAGCATTTCGATCCCGTCCGCCACGAGGCCGTTTCCACGGAACCCGTCGCCGAAGAGGAACGGGATGGGGTCATTCTGGAGGAGTACCTTCCCGGCTATGCCGCTGAGGAACGCATTCTCCGGCCCGCCCGCGTGCGCGTTGGAACATACCGGAAGGAATAGGTCCCGGAGCGTCGGGCGCCGCAATCCGGGAAAATGGAAATTCATCGGGTCCGTTCCGCGAACGAAGGGCGACGGAAGCCCGTATTCGAAGATGACGAGGTGAACGTTTTATGCCGAAAGTGGTAGGAATCGATCTTGGAACAACAAACAGCTGCATCGCCGTTCAGGAAGGCGACAACGTCACGATTATTCCCAATACCGAAGGAATGCGGACGACTCCGTCCGTGGTCGCATTCACCAAGGAGGGCGAGCGGCTCGTCGGCCAGCTCGCGAAGCGTCAGGCCATCGTGAACCCGGAGCGCACCATAATATCCATCAAGCGCGACATGGGGACCGACAGGACTGTCGCCATCGACGGGAAGAAGCATACGCCGCAGGAGATCTCCTCGATGATCCTGCAAAAGCTCAAGCGGGACGCGGAAGATTATCTCGGCGAGCCGGTCCGACAGGCCGTCATCACCGTCCCCGCGTACTTCACGGACGCGCAGCGCCAGGCGACCAAGGACGCGGGAACGATCGCGGGGCTCGAAGTGCTTCGGATCATCAACGAGCCGACCGCCGCGTGCCTTGCCTACGGAGAGAACAAACAGGGGGAACACAAGATCCTGGTGTTCGATCTCGGCGGCGGGACGTTCGACGTCTCGATCCTCGACGTGGGCGAGAGCGTGTTCGACGACGACTTTTCGACGGCCGAGGCCCCCAGCTTCC
>CAYVKE010000134.1:0-8023 GCA_964451935.1 uncultured Synergistaceae bacterium
TTTTTTTGTCGAACATCAGTTTGTGAATGCGAGAGCATTAACAATAGATCCATACCACATCCATGGCAAGGAGGCGCACGTATGTCAGGCTGTTGTGACGGAAACGTCGAACGGTACAAGGAGCTTCAGGCGTACATCGACGGACTCCCGGACAGGAAGGGAAGACTCATCGGCGTACTGCACAAGGCGCAGGGGATCTTCGGCTATCTTCCCCGCGAAGTCCAGGAATTCATTGCCGGCGCGCTGGGACTTCCGGTCGCGAAGGTGTATGGAGTCGTGAAGTTTTACTCCTTCTTCACGATGGTTCCCAAGGGAAAGTTTCCGATCTCGGTATGTCTCGGGACCGCGTGCTACGTCCGCGGAGCCGACGATATCGTCGCCGAGGTCGAAAAAGTCCTCGGAATCACGGTGGGCCAGGTGACGCCCGACGGGCTGTTTTCGCTGGATACGCTCCGATGCGTCGGCGCGTGCGGCCTCGCCCCGGTCATGATCGTCGCGGGCCGCGTGTACGGACGCATGAAGCCGTCGGATGTCGAAGGCATCATTGCGGAATACCGTAAAAAAGCGGGCGACTCCGAAAAGGACAAGGCATGTGAAGGGGTGTGCTGTCATGGATAAGGTAAAGTCCCTGGACGACCTTCGGAAGATGAAGGCCGCCATGCAGAACGCGACGGAGCTGCGTGAGAAGGGGCAGAATATCGACAAGCTCATCGAAGTGAAGGTCAGCATGGCGACCTGCGGCATCGCCGCGGGCGCGCGCGAAACGATGGCGGCCATGATGGACGAAGCGACGAAGCGCGGCATCAGGAACATCGTCTTCACCCAGTCCGGCTGCATGGGCTACTGCCATTCCGAACCCACGGTGACCATCGTGCGTCCGGGAGAGGACCCCGTGACGTTCGGCGAGGTGAAAGGCAAGAGAATTACGGAGATCTTCGATTCCTACATTCTCAAGGGCGAGCTGGTCGACGGGATCATTCCGCTGTCCAGCAAGAGCATTCACGACTAGGGCATCCCCCGGATAAGGAGAACAGAACATGGCCAATGTAAGAATGCACGTTCTCGTCTGCGGCGGAACCGGGTGCACCTCCTCCAGGAGCCTGGAGATCGTGGACGCTCTTCGGGCCGAAATCAAGGCCCAGGGTCTCGCCGAAGAAGTCAAGGTCGTTATCGCCGGCTGTTTCGGTTTCTGCGAAAAGGGCCCGATCGTCAAGATCTCTCCGGACAACACCTTCTACGTCCAGGTGACCCCGGAAGACGCGAAGGAAATCGTCGCCGAACACATCGTCAAGGGACGCAAGGTCAGCCGCCTGCTCTACGTGGACCCCAAGACGACCGAACACATTTCCGACTCCAAGCACATGGACTTCTACAAGAAGCAGCTCCGCATCGCACTGCGCAACTGCGGATTCATCGATCCCGAGAATATCGGCGAGTACATCGCCCGGGACGGATACATGGCGCTCGGCAAGGCGCTCTTCGAAATGACGCCCAAGGAAGTCGTGGACGAGGTCAAGAAGTCCGGGCTCCGGGGGCGCGGGGGCGGCGGTTTCCCCACCGGCCTGAAGTGGGAGATCGCGGCGTCGTATAAGGCGGACCAGAAGTACGTCATCTGCAACGCGGACGAGGGCGACCCCGGCGCGTTCATGGACCGTTCCGTGCTGGAGGGAGACCCCCATTCCATCATCGAGGCCATGGCGATCTGCGGCTACGCGATCGGCGCGAGCAAGGGCGTCGTCTACATCCGCGCGGAGTATCCGCTCGCGGTCGAACGCCTGCAGAAGGCCATCGTCGCGGCCCGCGAGACCGGACTGCTCGGAAACAACATCCTCGGCAGCGACTTCTCCTTCGATATCGATATGTACTACGGCGCGGGCGCGTTCGTCTGCGGCGAGGAGACGGCCCTGATCCGGTCCCTCCAGAGCGAGCGCGGCGAGCCGACGAGCAAGCCCCCCTTCCCGGCCGAGTCGGGCTTCTGGGGCAAGCCGTCCAACGTCAACAACGTCGAGACGTTCGCGAACATCCCGGTCATCTTCCTCAAGGGCGCCGAGTGGTTCGCCTCGATCGGAACGGCGAAGTCCAAGGGCACGAAGGTCTTCGCCCTGGCCGGCAAGGTCAACAACGTCGGGCTCGTCGAAGTGCCGATGGGCACCACGCTGCGAGAAGTCATCTTCGACATCGGCGGCGGCATCCGGAACGGCAAGAAGTTCAAGGCCGCGCAGACGGGCGGACCTTCCGGCGGATGCCTCACCGAGAAGTTCCTTGACACGCCCATCGACTACGACAACCTCATCGCCGCGGGCTCCATGATGGGATCCGGCGGAATGATCGTCCTCGACGAGGACGACTGCATGGTCAACGTGGCGAAGTTCTACCTCGGCTTCACGGTCGAGGAGTCCTGCGGCAAGTGCACCCCGTGCCGCGTCGGCAACAAGCGGATGCTCGAAATGCTCGACAAGATCTCCGAAGGCAAGGCGACGGAGAAGGACCTCGGCCGTCTGCGGGAACTCGCCACCATCATCAAGGACACGTCGCTCTGCGGTCTGGGCCAGACGGCGCCGAACCCCGTCCTGTCGACGCTCGACAACTTCTACGACGAATACCTCGCGCACGTTCGCGACAAGCGGTGTCCGGCCGGAAAGTGCAAGTCCCTGATGCAGTACGTGATCGATCCGGCCAAGTGCAAGGGCTGCACGATGTGCGCCAAGGTCTGCCCGGCCGGAGCCGTCTCGGGAAAGGTCAAGGAACCCCATGTCATCAACCAGGACAAGTGCGTCAAGTGTGGGGCATGCTTCGCCACCTGCAAGTTCGGTGCGATCTCGAAGCGGTAGCCTGAGGAGGACGAAGCGATGATTAACCTGAACATCGACGGAAAGTACGTGAAGGTCCCCAAGGGGGCCACGATTCTCGACGCCGCGAAGCAGCTGGGCATCGAGATCCCCACGCTGTGCCATCTCGATCTCCACGATCTCGGAGTCGTCAACAAGGCGGCTTCCTGCCGAATCTGCGTCGTCGAGGTCAAGGGCCGGCGGAACCTCGCCCCGGCGTGCGCGACGCCGGTCACCGAAGGCATGGAAGTCCACACGAACACCATGCGCGTCCTGAACGCGCGCAAGACGGTCCTCGAACTGCTGCTCTCCGACCACCCGAAAGACTGCCTGACCTGCGCGAAGAGCGGCCAGTGCGATCTCCAGGAGCTTGCGGAACGCTTCTGCCTCCGCGAGAACCGGTACGAGGGCGGCGCGCAGTCCACATATAAGAAGGATATTTCCCCCGCGATCGCGCGCGACATGGACAAGTGCATCATGTGCCGCCGCTGCGAGACGATGTGCAACGAGGTCCAGACGGTCGGAGCGCTCTCCGGCGTGAACCGCGGCTTCAACGCCGTCGTGACGCCCGCGTTCGACATGCCGCTCGAAGAGTCCGTCTGCACGTTCTGCGGCCAGTGCGTCGCCGTCTGCCCGACGGGCGCGCTCGTCGAGCGGGACTACTCCTGGCAGGTCATCGAAGCCATCGCGGATCCCGACAAGGTCGTCGTCGTCCAGACCGCGCCCGCCGTCCGCGCCGCGCTCGGCGAGTGCTTCGGGATGGAGCCGGGCACGCTCGTAACCGGAAAGATGGCTTCCGCCCTCCGGCAGATGGGCTTCAATTACGTCTTCGACACGGACTTCGCCGCCGACCTCACGATCATGGAAGAGGGCGCGGAGCTTCTCGACCGGATCACGCGGTTCCTGTCCGGCGACAAGAGCGTCCGGCTGCCGATCCTCACCTCCTGCTGCCCGGCCTGGGTCAAGTTCTTCGAGCACCAGTACCCCGATCTTCTTGACGTCCCATCCACCGCGAAATCGCCGCAGCAGATGTTCGGCGCGATCGCGAAGAACTATCTGGCCGAAAAGCTCGGCATTCCGCGCGAAAAGCTCGTCGTCGTGTCGGTCATGCCCTGCCTCGCGAAGAAGTACGAATGCGCCCGTCCGGAGTTCGCCGTCAACGGGAACCCCGACGTGGACATCTCCATCTCGACGCGCGAACTCGCCCACCTCATCAAGCGGGCGAACATCGACTTCGTATCGCTCCCGGAGGGCGACTTCGACTCTCCGCTCGGCGAATCCACGGGCGCGGCGGTCATCTTCGGAACGACGGGCGGCGTTATCGAAGCCGCGACGCGGAGCGCCGTGGAATGGCTCACGGGCAAACCGCTCGAAGACGTGAACTTCACGGCCCTTCGAGGCCTCGATGGGTGCCGCGAGGCGAAGCTCAAGGTCGGCGATCTGGAGCTTCACATCGGCATCGCGCACGAACTCGGCAACGCGCGGAAGCTGCTCGACGCCATCCGCGCCGGGACGGTCGAACCGTTCCACGCGATCGAGATCATGGCCTGTCCCGGCGGCTGCATCGGCGGCGGCGGCCAGCCCTACCACCACGGCGAGATGGACATCATCAGGAAGCGCGCACAGGCCATCTACCGGGAGGACGAGGGGAAGACGCGGCGGAAGTCCCACGAGAACCCCGACATCATCAAGCTGTACGAGGAATATCTCGGCAAGCCGCTCGGCGAAAAGTCGCACCACCTGCTCCACACGCACTACTTCAAGCGCCACAAGATCTAGGGCCGACAAATAGAGGGGCCGTTCCGGTTCGGAACGGCCCCTCTTTCTTCTCTTCGATCAAGCCTGCCGGTCGGGCGAGACTTCGGCCAGCTCCGCGAGAATCGCCGCCTCCAGGGCGACGATCGCAGGATCGCCGTAACGCCGTTCCGCGGAGAGCGGCGCGGGAATATCGCGAAGAATCCGCGCCGGCGTTCCCCCGATCAGCAGGATCCGGTCGGACGTCAGGAGCGCGTCCCGGGGATCGTGCGTCACCGTGACGGAGGCGAACGGACTCCGGCGCCACAGTTCTTCGAGGTCCGAAAACAGGCGCAGCTTCAGCGCGACGTCGAGCGACGAAAACGCCTCGTCGAGCAGAAGGACATCCGGCTCCGTCAGGAGCGCCCGCGCGAGGTTGACGCGCTGTTTCATGCCGCCGCTGAGTTCGTGGGGGCGGGCGTCCGCGGCGTCGGACAGGTTCAGGCCCGCAAGAATCGCCGACGGATCGCGGTCCGATACGAAGGCGAGGTTCCTCCGAACCGACAGCCACGGGATCAGCCGGGGTTCCTGGAAGACATACCCCACGCGCGACGCGCGGACGCGGATGTTCCCTTCGGAAGGAACCGCAAGCCCGGCCGCGATGCGGAGAAAGGTCGTCTTGCCGCACCCCGAGCGGCCGAGCAGCGCAATCCGCTCCCCGCGGGAAATCGAGACATCCCACGAACGGAAAATCCATTCCCCTTCGAACGACGCGCCGAGATTCCGCGCGGTCAGGACGGGATCCATCGTCGCCCCACGCCCCGAATCGCCGTCCGAACGCCCCACTCGCCGAGCAGCCCCAGAAGCACCGCGACGAGCGAGAGCGCGTAGACGCCCTCGACATCGGCCATCTGGCGCGCCCACGCGATGCGGACGCCGAGTCCGTCGCCTATTTTCAAGTCGTGCGAAGCCCTGCAATTACTAGGTTTCCCATTTTCCGTATCCCAAAGTAGACACCGGACAAACGATTGCACTACAATTTTCCCCCCGACATGACCGGTTTTCAAGATTCCTCGAAATGTAAGGTTTTTCTCCCTCGCGGAAAATGTCCGTAAAGCTATTTTGAGCACCCTTTCTGTTCAAGAATATGCTAGTCCTTTCATCCCTGTTTGTCAAATACATGTTGACAACATTATTGTAATGGAATCAGACCTGTGCATTTGCACATCTGCACAAAACACTGTCGATAACCTTGTTGTGTTTTTAAACCTTCATTGAGGGGGTTGTACGGAAGTACGCTTCGCTGTATATATAATCCGTTCATGCAAGGGGTGGTAGTCCACAACGGGAGAAGGGAGGTGGAATTATGGCGAAGCTGACGAGACTTAGGGTCTTGCGTACGCAACGGGGATTCTGGAGCGCAACGAAATTCGCGCAGAAGCTGGGGATTCCCGCCACGCGTTTTCTCCTGGCCGAAGCAGGACGGCCGTACCGAAGGTTGAGGGGAGATGAGCCTGTAAAGGTTGCTGAGGCGCTGAATGTGGAAGCTGATTGGCTCTTCGATGAGAAGGGGTATCCGCTGCCGCTTGATCCTGTGGCGTAGCAGGCACAAAAAAGCCGCTCCTGGCGGGCGCTCAGGAAACGGCGGAAAGGAAGGTTTCGTTGAATGAATGATACTCCAAACGTGAATCTTAAACAAGTGTTTGTCTCAAGAGCTAAATTGCGTCGAGCTGCAATCAGCCAGGCAGAGAGATCCGGAGAAAGCATCCTCACTCTGCTTCGTCGTGGCGGTCAACTTTCACTGGAGATAATTCAGCCCGAAAAGGTCCGCCATCTGACTGAGCAGGGCCTGAAGGCAATGAAACGACGTTTTGAGGAATACGTTGTGACGAGTAAAGGGGAAGCGTCGCCGCTTCCAGACAATCACCCTATGCTGGATTGGAACAACTGGGTGCGCTGCGCGGAAGAGCTTATCACTTGGGCTCCGTATCGGGATAAACTCCAGCAAGCGACTACTGACCAAAGAATCGAGAGGGGGAAAGCTGCTACGTCTCGCTGGGAGCGGAAGTTATCGCCCGCGGAGAAGCGAAGACGCGAGAAGAAGCGACAGCGGTTTTTCCGCAGAGTCACAAAGGAATCGGCCCCTCTTCCTCGTGGATTTTCGGCGTTGAGAGTGCGTGTCCTCGGAAGATCCCGAATCTTTACACCATCGCTCCGTGTCCACATTTCAGAGGGAACGGGGCGGGTATCCGTAGCCGTGTTGTCTTCGGATGGCGGTTCCTCTCCCGGTCTCGGTGGCGGAGGATCACCTGGCGACGATTCCGGAGGCAGTGAACCGCCCCAAGGCGACCCAGATTTACCTTCTAGGCCGCTGATCGGCGGCTATCCCCTCGTATTCGCTTCACAACCCGATAGAATCCTTCCCTCGTGGCGTCCTGCGCGTCCCGGACTCATGTCGCATGTCCTTTTGCGGGGGTGGTCCCGATGACATCCCGGCGAGCGACGCAACGCGACAACATTCTTTGGCAGACTCAACGCGACGCAATCCTTGAGGCGCTTGAAGCCGGTCGGATTCTTGACGTTCCTACGGCTCAAGGAGAATTCGGATGCTTTCGCCTGGCGGCTCGAATCGGGGAACTGCGTCGAGCGGGTCACATTATCCTGACGCTCGGGAAACGCGAGAAAAACAAGTTCGCGAGGTACGTGCTCCTGGGCGGGGGTGACGCAGTATGAATTTCCGCGACTGGTGTCTGCATCACTTCCCGGGAGGCGCTTTTTCCGGAGACTCATACCGCTGCAAGAACGTCTTTCGCGGCGAACAACACGACTCCTTTTCCATTACGGAGCACAACCAGAAATGGCATGACTTCGGAACCGGCGAAGGCGGAGATATTCGCTTCTTCTGTCACGAGCACGGAATTGAGGCGTGGGATGGAGTGAAGCCGTGGGAAGAAGCCCGCGAGAGAAAAGGCTCGCCGGAGCCGGACGCAAAGCCGACAGAAGCCGAAGCCAGGGCCATGTGGGAAGGCTCCGTACCGGTCGAATCGCATTGGTACTTGACCAAGAAGGGGCTTTCCGGCGAAGGGCTGCGAATCGCCACGAAGGAATGGCGACACTCCGACGGGAAGACGACGCCGAAGGGAACGCTCCTGATCCCTGCGCGGGATATCGACGGGACGCTCCACGGTGTCGAGCGAATCCTTCCGGACGATAAGCTGCATCTTGGCCGGAAGACGCGATGCTTCTTCGGCGACGCTCCGGAACCTGGGAAGCCCTTTCTTATCGCGGAAGGGTACGCGACGGCGTGCGCCATACGTCGCTTGAGCGGATGGCCTACCGCCGAAGCCTTCGGGTTCGCGTGTCTCGAAAACGCGGCGAAGGCCGTCATTGAACGACATCCGGGAATCGAGGTCGTCCTGTGTCCGGATCGCGTCAACGAGGAAACGCAGAGAACGGTTGTC
>CAYVKE010000135.1:0-7977 GCA_964451935.1 uncultured Synergistaceae bacterium
CATCGCGCACAGGAATCGGATCGAAGCGGGCTTGGGTTGCGTGGGAAGCGTTCCGAGGAGCACGACTGCGTCGCCATCGACGATTGTCTCTCCATTGTTGCACCGCTCCACGAGGAGCGCCGTCCGACGGGGATCGACGCGGAGGCGTTCCCGTTCGAGAGCGAGCAGGACTTCCGAGAGATCCACGGGAATCCCTTCCGAAACGGCAGGGTACAGTTCAAGCCACGCCGTCATCCGGTTCCCGTCCACGCGAATCTTGTAGCCGCCGTCCCGGGGCGCGGGCTTTGGGGGCTCCTGTATGGTCACGCCCGAAAGGAACTGTTCCACGTCTTTCACGAGTTTCTGGAGGTTCGCGAGCTTCAAATCCTCAGCCGTGGTTCTCATCCCCTTTTCGAGGACTCGTCCACGCGACCCGGTCGCGCGATAACGGAGGAACGACGTGAAAGAATACTACACGCAAGGAGGATTTTCCTGTATTGTTATATCATATCCGATTATCGGAAAAATTGTTCACGCGATCCGTTTGGGCGAACTCCTCCTATGGAGCGGCGTTTTCGAAAACGGGGTGAACGGCGGGATGACGCAGGGACAGGAACGAAACGGACGAATCATTCGGATCACCGGACACCGGAAGACCATTCTAGGATCGGTGATTGTTCTTTTGTTTTCCCTCGTCTTGCTCCATCTCCTCGGAGGAACGTACCGGCAGCGGCTGCTCGCGGAACGCCGCGCCCAGGTCGCGGCGGAGCTGGCGCCGTACGGAACGGCGCTCGGAATCCTCCTGGAGCAGCGTCTTTCCCTGCTGGACGCGATCAACGCCTTCATCCGGTCCCATCCGAACCCCGAATCCGAAGACATGCGCGCCGGGTTTCTCACCTTCGCGCGAAATCTCTTCCCGCAAAAGAAGGGGCTCCGAGCGCTGCAGTTCTATCCGCGAAGCGGCGCCGTATTCCTGTACCCCACTGAAGGAAATGAGGTCGTTCGGGACCGGACGCTGCAGCACATCATGACGGACCCCCGCCCAAACGTGTACGAAGATGTCCGTCGCACGGTCGATACACGGCGGACATCCCTGAGCGATCCGTACGAAATGCTTCGCGGGGGACTGGGGATCGTCGCGCGACAGGCGCTTTTCCTGAACGAAGCCCTTTTCGGCATCGGCGTCGTCGTCATGGATATCCCCCCGCTCCTCCGCGAGGCGGGGCTGGATTCTCCGCTCAGGAACATCGACATCGCGTTGTGCGACAGGACGGGAAGGATCTTTTCCGGACGGGAAGGCATCTTCGCCGAATCTCCCGCCACCTGCGCCATCCCGCTCGTCGAGGGGGCATGGAGCATGGCGGCCGTTCCGTCCGGAGGCTGGGAGCGTTCGATCTCCCGTTCCATGCTCTTTTTTCGCGCGGCCGGCGCGGCATTCGCCGTGCTTCTTTCAGTCCTCTTCTATCTCTCGTCTCTCCGGCGAAACGCCATGATGCAACTCGTCACGGAGCGAACAGCCGAACTGGATGACTCCAGACGACGGTACCGGACGCTTTTCGACGGCAATTCCGATTTCCTCTTCGTCGTCGCTCCCGACGGCGGAATCCTCGATACGAACCGCGCCGCCGAGAAGGAGTACGGCTATTCGGCCGAGGAGTTCCGGAACCTCACCGTTATCGATATAACGCCTCCCGATCTTCGCGATATGGTCCGTGAAAGACTCCTCGCGGCATCCCTCGGCGAAGTCCAGTTCGAATCGCGTCACCGAAAGAAGGATGGTTCCGAGCTTCCGGTGGAGGCGCACTCCTGCGCCGTCTCTCTGGACGGAAAGCCCTGCCTGCTATCCACGATCCGGGACATTTCCGAACGGAAGCGCTCGGAAGCAAGGACATATTGGCTTTCCTCAATCCTGGAACGGAGCCTGAACGAGATCTACGCCTTCGATACGGAAACGCTTCGGTTCACATATGCGAACCGCGGCGCGCTGGACAACCTGGGGTATACGCTCGAAGAGCTGCGAACGCGCACCCCTGTGGACATCAAGCCCCTGTTCACGCAGGATAGCTTTCGGGAGCTTCTGGCGCCCATTGCGGCAGGGACGATCGAACGATTGTCTTTCGAGACGACGCATCGGCGAAAGGACGGAACCTGCTATCATGCGCTGATTGCGCTGCAGATCGCGAAGGACGAAGCAGGAAAGCAGTTCGTCGCGATCGGGCTGGACATCACCGGGCGAAAAAAGGCCGAAGCGGATCTTGCCCGTGCGATGGAACGACTCCGGGGCCTTCACGAAATCGACAGGGCCATTCTCGAGGCCAGGCCCACGGACGAAATCGTTGAAATAGCGCTCCGGCGCATACGGACGCTCCTTCCATGCGACGACGCGACCTTCACCGCGGCGGAGACAGATTCCGAAAGAGGCGGGACGAAGGAGACGCGTTTCGTCGACGACATTGACGAAGCGATACGGGAAGACCCGTATCTCGCGCCTCTCCGGGACAGGGGGATACGATCCTTTTTTTCGATTCCGGCGGCCGCGCCCGATGGGATTTTCGGGGTCCTGAACGTCGATTTCGCCCGACCGGCCGCTTTTTCCGCGGAGGATGCCGAGCTGGGACAGGAAATCGCCTCGCAGCTCGCAATCGCTTTCACGAACACCCGCTTGCTCGACGAGGTGCGAGCAAACGCCGCGAATCTCGAAAAGTTGGTGGAGGAGCGGACCGCAAGTCTCGAAGCCGCGAACGGCGAACTCGAAAGTTTCTGCTACTCCGTTTCGCATGACCTTCGCGCTCCGTTGCGGGCGATCGGCGGGTACGCCGGGATCCTCTCTGAGGAGTACGCTCCCAGTCTGGACGACGAGGGCAAACGCGTCTGTTCGGTCATACTCGCGAATACGACGCGGATGGGTGCGCTTATCGACGGGCTTCTGGCCTTCTCACGCTTCGGCAGAGCGAAGATGTCCCCATCCCCGCTCGACATGGAGGATCTCGTTCGTTCGATCTACGACGAAATCACCCCGGAAGACACGCGCGGACGCATCGACTTTCGTCTCTCGCCCCTCCCGAGCGCGACGGGAGACGTCACGCTCATACGGCAGGTATGGTCGAACCTTTTGTCGAACGCGATCAAATTCACGTCGAAAAGAGAACGACCGCACATCGAAATCGAGGGAACGACGACCGAAACGGAGCTGGTCTATACGATCCGGGACAACGGCTCCGGTTTCGACATGCAATTCGCGGACAGGCTCTTCGGCGTCTTCCAGCGCCTCCACAGCATGCAGGAATTCGACGGAACGGGCGTCGGACTCGCCATCGTCCGGCGCATCGTCGAACGCCACGGAGGGCGCATCCGGGCGGAAGGACGCGTGGATCGCGGAGCGGAATTCGTCTTCACGCTTCCGCGTTATGCAAACGAAAACGAGAATCGCTCTGAGAGGAGGGCATAGCCCATGCACGACACCCTGCGCATCCTGATGATCGAAGACATGCCCGAAGATGCGGAGCTTGCGCGGCGCGAAATATCCCGGGAGATTCCCGGGTGCGTGTTCCGGAGAGTCGAGACGAAGGACGACTTTCTGCGCGAGCTGAAGGACTTCCTGCCGGACATCGTCATTTCGGACTATTCGATGCCGCGCTTCGACGGCATGACGGCCCTCCGGCTGAGCATCGCGCACGACCCCACGATCCCGGTGATCATGCTGACCGGATCCATGAACGAAGACACCGCCGTGGCGTGCATGAAGGCCGGAGCGACCGACTACGTCATCAAGGAGCACACGAAACGCCTCGGCCCCGCCATTCTCGGCGCGATGGAGAAGAAGTCGCTCTGGGCCGAAGCGGCCCGCCGGGAGCAGGAACGAACGGAGCTGCTCACCCGGTTGCGCGCCTCGCTGAACGGCACCGTTCATATCATCTCGACAATCGTTGAAAAGCGGGACCCCTATACCGCCGGGCACCAGCAACGCGTCGCACTGCTGGCCGAACGGATCGCCCTCGCGATGGGGTTCTCGCCGGAACGGGCGGAGGGCGTCCGGATCGCGGCGGTCCTCCACGATCTCGGCAAGGTAGCGATCCCGTCGGAGATCCTGAGCAAGCCGTCGACGCTCACGCGCAACGAGTTCACGCTGATCAAGCAGCACCCGTTCGAGGGCTACGAGATCCTCAAAGACACGGACTTTCCCTGGCCGATCGCCCGGATGGTCCTGGAACACCACGAGCGCATCGACGGTTCGGGGTATCCGGACGGCGCGCCCGGAGCCGATCTCCTGCCCGAATCGAAGATCCTGATGGTGGCCGACGTCGTCGAAGCCATGGCGAGCCACAGACCCTACCGCCCATCGCTCGGCATCGACGCGGCGCTCCAGTTCGTCTCGGAAAACAGCGGAACGCTCTTCGACCCCGAGGTCGTCAACCGCTGCGTCGCCCTCTTCCGCGAGACCGGCTTCACATGGAACGGGACGCCCCCGGTTTCATGAAACACCTTCGCTGAGAACGGAGCCGCCCGTCCCTTCAGCGGCGGATATCCGCGACGGACGGAAACCCATAGCCTCCGCGCGCGGAGCGGACCGCATCCGCGACCGCCTCTTCGACGGCCCGCGAGGCGAGCGCGCCCAGCGCGTTCAGGTCTGCCCCGACATCACCCGTCGACAGCGCGAAGATCGTGTCGCCGTCGACCATCGTGTGCGACGGGCGCATGGAGCGCGCATAGCCGTCGTGCGACATCGAGGCGAGCTTTCCCGCCTGCGCCTTCGTCAGGCGCGCGTTCGTCGCGACGACGCCGATGGTCGTGTTTCCGGCGAAAATATTCTTCTTCTCCCCGAGGGCCGCAATGACGGCGTCCTCCGTCCCCCGAAAGACGCGTTTCTCGCGGTCCCACGCCCCGGCCAGGATTTTTCCCGTCTCCGGATCCATCACGTCGCCGAGGCAGTTCACGGCGATCAGCGCGCCGACCGAAACCGGCCCGACGCGGTACGCGCAGGCGCCGACGCCGCCGCGCATCGCGAAATCATTCCCGAGAAACTTTCCGACGGTCGCCCCCGTCCCCGCGCCGACCGAACCGAGCGAAGGGCGATAGTCGGGATCGAGCGCGTTTTCAGCGGCCCGGCGGCCCATATCGCGGTCCGGGCGACGGGACCAGTCGCCGCACAACAGGTCGAAGAGCACCGCCGAACAGACGATGGGAACCTTCGTGACGCCGACGTCGAAGCCGATTCCCCGCCGCTCCAGAAGCTCCATCACGCCCGACGCCGCATCGAGCCCGAACGCGCTTCCCCCGGCCAAGACGACCGCATGGATCCGCTCAACGAGATTGCGCGGGTCGAGAAGGTCCGTCTCCCGCGTTCCCGGAGCGCCGCCCCGGACGTCGACGCCCGCGACGGCCCCCTCCTCGCAGACGATGACCGTGCATCCGGTCGCGGCCGTTTCATCCTGGGCGTGCCCCACGCGCAGGCCGGGAATATCGAAAAAGGACATCGATTCCATATATCGGGTCTCCTCCTCCGGAACGCCGCAATGCGCCGACGGGCGTTTCCGGCGCCATTATACAAACCCCGCCGCTCCCGGAGAAGCGGCGAATCGTGCGACGGACGAGCGCATCGGGGCGCCCCGATGCGCCATTTTCCCTCGTGCGCGCCGATGTTTCCCCGAGATGGCCCGGACATGGGCGCGTTGCATTTCGTATACACTTCAGCAGGTTTCGCCTTCTTGTGAAATCATTGACGAGTGGTACGGACAATGACATGCTCTCCGCGATGACAAAGTGAATCGTTTCTCAATGATTGAGGGAGGGAATGAACGTGTGGGATCGCACCATAGACATCAGTTCCGTTCGTGAAATCCGGGCGAAGACGACCGCATACCTGGGCGTCGGGGCCATTGCGAAAATAGCGGATATCGCCGCGGAACTGCGCAAGCGCGGAATCGACAGGGTGCTTGTCATGTGCGGCAGGGGCTCCTACCGCTCCACCGGAGCCTGGGATCACGTGGAAAAGGCCTTCGCGGCGAGCCGCATCACCTTCGCGCTGTACGACAAAGTGACGCCCAATCCAACCGTCGACAGCGTCGACGAAGCCGTAGCGCTCGGCCGCTCTTTCGGCGCGCAGGCCGTCGTCGCCATCGGAGGCGGAAGTCCGATCGACGCGGGCAAAAGCGCCGCCATCCTTCTGGAATACACGGACAAAAACGCCCGCGACCTGTACGAGCTGAAGTTCGCGCCCGAACGGGCCGTCCCTATCGTCGCGGTGAACCTCACGCACGGCGCCGGCGCCGAAGTGGACCGCTTCGCCGTCGTGAGCATCCCGGAGAAGGAGTTCAAACCCGCTATCGCCTACGACTGCATCTATCCGCTCTACGCGATCGACGACCCGGCGCTGATGACGGGCCTGTCGCCCGATCAGACGCGGTTCGTCTCGATCGACGCCGTGAACCACGTTCTCGAAGCGTGCACGTCGAAAGCCGCGTCGCCCTACACGATCCTTCTGGCGCAGGAGACGGTCCGGCTCGTCGCGCGCTATCTGCCGCTCGCACTCGCGAATTCGAAGGATCTCCGCGCCCGGTACTTCCTGCTGTACGCGTCGATGATCGCGGGAATCTGCTTCGACAACGGGCTGCTGCACTTCACGCACGCGCTGGAGCACCCGCTGTCCGCGATGAAGCCGGAACTCGCGCACGGCCTCGGGCTCGCGATGATCGTCCCGGCCGTCGTCCGCGAGATCTACCCGGCCGTCTCCGACGTCCTGGCCTCCGTCCTGGCTCCGATCGTCGGACCGGTGAAGGGCGTTCCGGAGGAGGCGGCCGATGTCGCCCGGAAGCTCGAATCGTGGCTCTTCTCGGTCGGCGTGACGAAAAAGCTGAAGGACGAGGGGTTCACCGAGGAAAAGATCGCCAGGCTCGTCCATCTCGCGCGACACACGCCGTCGCTCGACGGTCTGCTCTCCATGGCGCCCGTCGCGTCCGACGACGCGGCCGTCGCCCGGATTTACCGCATTTCTCTCGCTCCCTTGGCGTAAGGCGCCGCGGGAAGCCCCCGTTCCGCAACACCCCCGACGAAGAGACGGTCCGGATTCCTCCGGGCCGCCTCTTCGTTCCCCATTCTCACCGGACGTCCCGCGGCGCGACATCCCCCCGAGGGGTCCACGCGGTGAGCAGCCGCGCCCGCTCCACATCATCGGTTCCGACGATGGAATGCAGGTAGCGGCGACATGTTCCGTCGGCTTCCATCCCCTGCGTCCGGACGCGCACCAGTCCGCGCCCCTCCGTCGGCTTCAGGAATTCCGCCTCGACGCACGCAATCGAACAGTCGCGCTGAACGTCGTCGGGAACCGCCTCGGCGGCCCAAGCGAAGTAGACCGCGTTGTTCACGTGGCCGTTCATGTCGAGATCCCACGCGCGGATCCGGAAGGGGACCTCGAAGTCCTCGCCTTCGAACGCGGGCATGTCCGGCAGGTCTTCCTCCACCGGACGGGCGGTGCTGTTGTACAGATCCGTCGCGCACCGGTCGAGGCGGATGGGACGCCCGCGCGCGATGTCGATCAGGATCCAGCACGACAGGGCCGACGCGACCGGGCCGTCGTCGTCGCGCATCTCGAACGCCCGCATGGAATAGAGGTTTTTGTGCGGCTCATGCCATGTCCTGACGTGGAGGGGGGCTCCCTCACCGGGGTAACGCCCGACGCGGATCCGGTAGCGGCGAAGCACCCAGCTCACGCCCCTGGGAAGCAGATTCGATACGGACATGTCCATACTCCGGGCGTCAAGGTCGGCCATGTTCTGAAAGAGATCGAGCAGAACCGGAAACTTCACCCGTCCGTCCGGGCCCAGTCCGGCGTAGGGGATCGGAAAGGTCGCTTCGAGCACACGCATCATCCCGTTTCTTCGATATTTGGATTCACCGTATTATCCACGTTTTCGCACGTTCGTGTCGAGCGGCGACGCTCCGGGGCGTCCGGAAACGAAGGATGTTCCTCCGACGCAGGAAAAACGCGTATACTATTGAAAT
>CAYVKE010000136.1:0-7971 GCA_964451935.1 uncultured Synergistaceae bacterium
GCATCCTGAGCGCACCGGCGCCGCTCATCGGATCGGCGTCCTGCTCTGCGACCGGGCGAACGCGTTCTGGACGGACATGGAGCGCGCCTACGCCGAAACGCCTTCCGGCGAGGGCGTGCGCGTCGAATGCGTCTTTCCCCGCAGCGACGGAGCGCCTGACAGGGACGCCCAGTCGGCCGCCCTGCGGGAGATGATCGGACGCGGATACGACGCGCTCGTCGTCAACCCGATCGACGAACGGAACCTGGCTCCCGCGATTCTGGAGGCCGCACAGGCGGGCGCGACGGTCTTCGACGTCGGACCGAAATGCGCGCCCGACGCGGTGAGGCCCGCGGGGGAGCGGTACGTTCCCGTTCCGATAGCGGATTTCGCGGGGCAGGGGCGCGCGGCCGCCTCCGCCGTCCTTCGCAGGATCGGGGATCGGCCGGGAACGGTCGTCCTCGTCGCCGGGCGGGACGATTCCGTCCATTCCCGCAAACGCGTGGAGGGGATGCGGGCCGTCTTCGCGCCGCTTCCGTCCGTCCGCTGCGTGACGCTGTCCGCCGGTTTCGAACGGGGACCAGCGCGGGAGATCTGCGTCCGGGTCCTCGCCGGGATTCCCGACGCGATTGCGTTCTGCTGCGCGAACGATGAAATGGCGCTCGGCATTGCGGAAATCCTCGCGCGCGACGGGCGAAAGGACGACATCGTCGTCGCAGGGATCGACGGAATCCCGGAAGCCGTCGAGGCGATCGGCAGGGGGATGATGGACGCGACCGTCTCGCTTCCTTCGCGCGTCGTCGCGCTCAGGGTCCTTGGTCGCGTGCGTTCGTTCCTTTCCGGCGCGGCCTGGACGGACGAAGACCTTCTTGTCGGACGCGTCATCCCCGACGAAGGCGAGGCGTAGGCCGAAGCCGCCGGATATCGATATGACCGGGAATGCGAAAGGGGGCCGCATCGCGCGGCCCCCTTTCGCGTCTCTCAACCGGGCGTCCGCTCGGTTCTCATCGCTTGATCGTGATCCGCCCCTCGAGCGCCGGCTTCATGCCGCCCTTGAAGCGGAGGTATTCCGCGACGGCCTCAGCGTCCAGGATGTAGAGGTCCTTCAGGTCCTGCGCGTTCTTCTTGAAGACGGTCATCTTGTCGCCGCCTCCGGCCACCCACGTCGATGTCGTAACCGTATAGCGTTTCTCATCCTCAAGAGGGACCCACACGCCGGGTTTGTCCTCGACGAGGATTGACGTGACGCGCCTGCCGGGCTGTTTCGTGATCCCGTCATTGTCGATCAGCGCCGGGGGGAGGCGAAGGTCGATCGTGATCCGGAGCCCCGAGATCTGCTGAAAGCCCCCGGTCGGAGTCCGGAGCCTGCCGTCGTACGAATCGCCCGTTCCGATCAGTGCGGAAGCCGACGTCTCCATCGCCTCGCGGATGTCTTTTCCCGACAGCGTCATCCGGAAGAGGGAATTTCCGTAGGGCATGAGTTCGACCATCGTCTTGTAGGACGCGGATCCGGCCGGAATCACGCGGTCGCCGCGGATGCTGCCGCCGTTCTGGATGCCGATCTGCGTGTTGCCCCGCCGGCGGAACGCGTCGGCGATGAAGTTCCCGACCGCCGATTCGGCGCCGCGGACGACGACCTTCCGGACGTCCGCCTGGTCCATCGGGCCGAGCGGAACGCCGAGCTTCTTTTCGAGTTCCTCCCGGTACGGATCGATGATGAGCGACACCTTGAAGTCCTGCGGAACGTCAGCCGTCAGCTCTCGCACGCTCCAGCCGGAGTTCGCCGCGTCCAGCGCGCCGTCTTTCACGCGGACCGTCATGACGCCGAGGTAGCGGCACATGGAACCCGCCTGGCCGATGATCGTCTTCCATCCTCCGGGCCCCTCGACGATCTCGGGCTTCGTCATGAGGTCGTGCGAATGGCCGCCGACGATCGCGTGAATGCCGCGCGTGGACGCCGCCAGCGCGCGGTCAGCGTAAAGCCCCGCGTGGCTCATCGCGACGATGACGTCGCACCCCTTGTTCTTCAGAACGCGCACCATACGGTCGGCGACCGCCGTGAGGTCCTGTTCGGCCTTGAACGCGCCGCTGCCGCTCGTGACCATCGCGAGTTCGGGCGGCACGAGGCCGAACAGCCCGACCTTCAGGCCGTTTTTCATCGTGAAGACGGCGCTTGTCGCCCACGGGCCGCGCGTGTCCGGATCGCGCGGCTGCAGGTCCGACACGACGATCGGAAAGCGCGCCCACGCGAGCGCTTCGCGAAGGACCTTCTCGCCGAGGTCGAATTCGTGGTTGCCGAGCGTTCCGGCGTCGAATCCCGCGATGGAGAGCCCCCGGAGTTCGACTTCGCCGTGGTAGAAGTAGAAAAGCGGACCTTCATCGACGTCGCCGATCGACAGCGCGAGGACGTTTCCGGGATCCTTCGCCTTTTCCTCGCGGACGAGCGTCGCGGCGCGGGCGAGCCCGCCGACCTCGATGTCCTTCTTTCCGTCTTTCGTTTCGACCGAGATCATGTATGGGAAGACGTGGCTGTGCATGTCGTTGATCGACAGAAGTGTCACGGTTCCGGAGGATGCGCCTCCGGCCCACGCGACGGACAGGAATGCGAAAACGAGCGCAAGCGCCGCGAGGGCGCGTCCGGTGCGTTTCATGAAAATCTCCTTTCTCATCGGTTATTTGTACTCCTTCACGACGATCTTTCCGTCGGCGATGTCCTTCGTGATCGTCTTGAGGCGCGCCGCGACGTCGGCGGGAATGAGCCGGAGGGCGCTTTCGGACCAGGAGAGGTCGACGCCGCCGTTCTTCAGGTCGTAGGAGACGGTCGTATCGCGCGGGAAGCGTCCCTCGGCCTTCGCCTTGATCATGTCGAATGTCGCGATGTCGAGTCGCTTGAGCATCGAGGTGAGGACGACGTCGGGGGCGAGATGTTCCTGGGGCGAGTCGACGCCGATCGCGTAGAACCGCGCCTCCTTCGCCGCAGCGATGACGCCTTCGCCGGAGCCTCCGGCGACCTGGAAGATCACGTCGGCGCCGTTCTTGTGCTGGTTCAGCGCCATTTCCTTGCCCTTGGCCGGATCGTTCCAGCTCCCGACGAATCCCGTGATGACCTTGCAGTTCGGGTCGATGTGCTTCGCTCCCTGCTCGTACCCGACGAGGAAGTTGTGGATGACGGGAATGTCCTCTCCGCCGACCGCCCCGACGACCGCCTTGCCCGAGACGAGCGGATCTCCCGTGCGCGTCGCCATCATCGCGGCCAGGGCTCCGGCCAGGAAGCTGCCCTCGTTCTCCTTGAAATCGACGTACGTGACGTTTTCGGTCTTTCCGTCGACGTCGAAGTACGCGAAATCGGTCTTCTTGAACTTCGGGGCGACCTGTTCGATCGCGTCGATGAACTCGAAGCCGACGACGATCACGAGGTCG
The DNA here is from genome assembly GCA_964451935.1 of uncultured Synergistaceae bacterium. GTDB lineage: Bacteria > Synergistota > Synergistia > Synergistales > Aminobacteriaceae > CALFXN01. Next base: position 3,400 of record CAYVKE010000136.1, read on the forward strand.
AAGTTCTTCGCGGCCGCAGCGATGTAGGTCACGTAGTTCGCGGGATCGAAGTTGCACTCCATGACCTTCACCGCTGCGCCGAGTTCCTTTTCCGCCCGCCTGAGTCCGGCGTTCGCGGAGTCGTAGAACGAGGCGTCGCCGAGCTTTCCCGCGATGACGAGCGCCGCCTTCGTCCTGTCCGCCGCAAGGCCGGACGCCGCCCATGCCGAAATCGCGACGATCATCAGGAACACCATTGCCGCACGTCGTTTCATCATACGGTCCTCACCTCTTTGTGTGGGATTCCCCTGAATCCGGGGTCTTTCGGCCCGGCGCGAGCCTGCCGGGAAGCCGCCATTGTTTCGCAACCAGCGCGACGATCACGAGGAGATACGGGAGCATCAGCGTCAGATGGCTTGAGAAGCCATGCGATTGTAGTTCAATGCCGGCCGCTTGTGCAAGTCCGAAGAGAAAAACGCCGACTACAGTCCATCCGAGCCGTCCATCTCCGAAGATCACCGCCGCGACGGCGATCCACCCCCGTCCCGCGCTCATTCCGGAGACGAACGCAAGAAGGTAGGATGTCGAGAGGTACGCGCCCGCGATTCCGACGAGAACGCCGTTCACGAGCAATGTCCGGTAGCGAATCCGTGCGGGCGGGACGCCTGCCGAGGCCAGCGCCTCCTCGTTGTCGCCGGCGCATTTGAGCCGCATGCCGAAGACGGTGTTCCGGTCGATCCACAACATGACGGCGAACGCCGCGAACGCGCCCCAGACGGCGATCGACAGGCCGTTCAGCCAATCGGGAAGAAACGGGAGCGAAACGTCGGGCATCGGAACGATGCTCGGGTCGCGAAACCCGCCCTTCGTGTGGAAAAAGTACTTCATCAGGATCATGACGACGTTGTCCGCAAGGACGTTCAACGTCATTCCGACGACCCAGATGTTCGACCGCAGCGTGACGCACAGCAGCCCGAAGAGCATGTTGTACGCGAGGGACGCCGCGACCGCGCACGCGACGCCGGCGAGCCATCCGCCGAGGTGGTAATTGCCGAGGATCGCGAAGAACGACGCGAGAAGCATCGCCCCTTCCTGGCCGATGTTGAGGATGCCCGTCTGCTGCGTCCACGCGCCGCCGAGCGCGGCGTAGAGCAGGGGCGCGGCCATCCGGAGCGTGGCGCGGAGAAGGTCCATGTCAGTCCTCCCGGATCCGGTTCGCGAGGCGGTCGGCTGCGGCGGAGCCCGCGGTGACGAAGAGCACGGCGCAACAGACGATGACCGAGACCAGCTCGGTCGGGATGTCCGTCGCAAGCTCCATTTCAAGCGCGCCCGAACTCATGACGGCGTAGGTCAGCGCGGCGGCGATTCCCGCGACGGGCCTGTCGGCCGCCATCATCGCGAGGATCATGCCCGTCCAGGTGTAGCCCGGCGAGATGGTGGTCAGGAAGCGGTAGTGGTCGCCGATGACGAGCAGCGCCCCGGCGAGCCCCGCCAGCGCGGCGCTCGCCATCATGGCCTGCATCCGCCGCGACCGGACGTCGATCCCGGCGTAGGCTGCGAACGTCGCGTTCATGCGGCAGCAGCGCCACTCGTACCCGGCCACTGAAGCGATCATCCAGAGCGCGACGAGCAAAACGGCCGCGGCGGCGATGAATATCCCCCAGTTCAGCGTTCCGAATGCGTGAAAATGCGGCAATCGCATTCCCTCCGCAATCCGGTCCGTCGTGCCGGAGTTCGCGCGGGCGCCCGCGTAGGGGCCGGTCGCGAGCCAGGTCGTGAAGAGGATGGCGATCGAGTTGCACATGATCGTGAGCACGACGATGTTGAGTCCCTTGTCCAGGCTCAGCCGCGCGGGCATCCACGCCCAGAACATCGCCGCCCCCATGCCGAACGCGATGCCGAGCACGGTGAGGAGCGGGCCGGGAAGGAAGCCGAGGTCGATTCCGACCCAGGCCGCCGCGAAGGCCCCGAGGAAGAGCTGTCCCTCCGCGCCGATATTCCACATCCCTCCGTTGAACGCGACGGCGATGCTCATCGTGGCCAGGACGATCGGGACGGAGCGTGCAAGCGTCACGAGGACGGCGTCCCCGTCTCCGAGCGCGCCGCGGATCATGCTCGCGTACGCGGCGAACGGATCCGCGCCGTAGAGCGCGATGAACGCTCCGCCGAGGATCAGGCTGAGGCCGAACGACAGGACGATGAGAATCAGATCCCGGTGTTTTCGGGCGAACGAATGTTTCATGAGAGCATCAGCGCTCCGATTCGGTCCCGGGATGCGTCCGCGCGCGACAGCACGGCCGCGATGCGCCCCTTGGAAAGAACCGCGATCCGGTCGCTCAACGCGAGGATTTCGTCGAGGTCCGCGGAGATCAGGGCGATGGCCCCCCCCTGTGCGCGCAGCGCGAGGATTCGTTCGTGGATGGCCGCGCTTCCGCCGACGTCGACGCCCCGAGTGGGTTGCGCGGCGAGAAGGAACTTCGGGTCGTGCTCCAGCTCGCGCCCCATCACGAGGCGCTGCATGTTCCCTCCCGAGAGCGTTCCGGCCTGGACGGCGTCGTGGGCCGCGACGACCCCGTTCGCGGCGAGCAGCGCATGCGTGAAACGCCGGATGGCGGCGTTTTTCCTGAAAGGACCGGCGCGGAACCGTCCCTCCCACTGGCTCCCGGCGAGGGCGTTGTCACTGACGCTCGCGAGCGTCGCAAGGCCCGTCCGGATGCGGTCTTCGGGGATGAACGCCATGCCCGCCTCGCGGCGTTTCCGGACGGAATGCCGCGAAATGTCCTCGCCTTCGAGGAAGATCCGTCCGTCGGGCGCGGGGCGCAGGCCGATCAGAAGGGTTTCCAGCTCCTGCCGGCCGTTCCCCGAGACGCCCGCGACGCCGAAGACCTCGCCGCGCCGGATGTCGAATGAGACGCCCCCCCCGCCGTCGAAAAGCGGCAGGTTCCGGACCTCCAGTACTGCTCGCCCGCCGGCGTCCCCGCCCGAATCGCCGGACGGCGGAAGCGCCGGTCGGATCACGTCGCGTCCGACCATCAGGCGGGTCAGGATTTCCGGCGTCGCGTCCGGGCGCTCCATCGTCCCCATGTTTCGCCCCCGGCGCATGACCGTGATCCTGTCCGAGACGGCGAGGACCTCCGACAAGCGGTGCGCGATGAAAATCACGGTCTTGCCTTCGTCGCGGAAGGTCCGGAAGATGTCGAAGAGTCCGAGAACCTCCGCCGGCGCGAGAACGGCGGTGGGTTCGTCGAAAATGAGGACATCCGCGCGGCGGTGGAGGAGCCTGAGGATTTCGATGCGTTGCCGGAGGCCGACGGGCAGCATCCTGACGGGTGCGAACGGGTCCACGTCCATGTCGCAGCGCGCCATCAGGTCGCGGACCTCCGCCAGCGCGCGTTCACGGTCGAAGCGGAAGCCGCGCCTGGGTTCGTCGCCGAGGACGACGTTTTCGCAGACGGAAAGAGACGGGGCGAGCATGAAGTGTTGGTGCACCATCCCGATTCCGAGACGCATGGCGTCTCTCGGAGAACGGATCGCGACGGCGCGTCCGTCGAGTGCGAACGTCCCGGATTCGGGGCGATACAAGCCGTAGAGGCACCGGGCGACCGTCGATTTTCCGGCCCCGTTTTCGCCGATGATCGCGTGGATGGATGCCGGGGCTGCTTCGAGCGTGAAATCATCGACGGCCTTGAGGGGTCCGAAGGTCATCGTGAGCCCCCGAATCGAAAGAGACGGCATGTCGCTCATCCTCTCGCCGGAATGTTTGATGGACAGCGTGATCCCGAGTATTGTAGCACGCGCGGAAGCAGGGAGCCGACGATGCTGCCGTCAGCGTGCGCGTCCGAGGAATGCGGCGAAGTCGTCCGGCGGAAGCGGGCGGGAGTAGAAGTACCCCTGGATGCGGATGTCCGCGCCGAGGGAGGCGATGAAATCCCGCTGTTCCTGCGTTTCGACGCCCTCCGCGGTGATCTCGAGGCGAAGCTCGTTCGTCAGCTCGACGAGCATTCGGAAGATGGCCTGGGTCTCGTGGTTGTTCGTGATATCCGAGATGAAGGATTTGTCGATCTTGATGCCGGAGAGCGGCAGGTTGCGGATGTAGGACAGCGACGAGTACCCCGTTCCGAAGTCGTCCAGCGAGAATCGTATCCCTTCCCTGCGGAGACGCTCCATCGTGCGCACCGCGCCGCTCAGGTCGTTCATGATGACGCTCTCGGTGATCTCAAGTTCCAGCGAGTGCGGATCGAGTCCGGTGCTTTCGGTCGCGTTCATGACCGTATTATGGAAGTCCGGGTTTGCGAACTGGTGCGAGGAGACGTTGACGCTGACGGTGATTCCGCGCCCCATGCCGTGGAAACCGGCCGTTTTCCGACACGAGTCGAGCAGCGCGAACTCGCCCAGGCGGTTGATCTCGCCGATCTCCTCGGCGAGCGGGATGAAATGGGCCGGCGAGACGATCGTCCCGTCCGAGGTCTTCCAGCGCATCAGCGCCTCCGCGCCCGCGACCGACCCCGTTCCGACGACGATCTTCGGTTGGAAATACATCAGAAACTCCTGCCGCTGGATGCCCCGGCGCAGATTCCCCTCCGCTCTGAGGCG
>CAYVKE010000137.1:0-7834 GCA_964451935.1 uncultured Synergistaceae bacterium
CGAGGCGTGGGCCGCCGTGAGCTTGAGCCTCATCTTGCTGATCTTCGTCGGGCTGCTTGTCTTTGCCCGGCACTACATGTGGATCGGCCTGCTGATAATGGTCGGCACGTTGCTTCTCGTGGAGTCGATCCTGCGCGGTCACTACTCCCGCACCATCACAGCCATCGCTGCGGTGCTCGCCATGATCTCGGCGGTCCTTGTGCTCGTCCACTTCTGGCTGTGGGTGATCGTGGCTGTACTCGCCGGCTTAGCGCTGTTCCTGCTCGTGCAGAAGCTGCGAGAGCTCCGTAGGTAGCTCGATTGCACGGGAGCCGGTTCACTCCTCACTCGTCGGCGCGACTCGACGTGCTCCCTTCGCTCGAGCTCGCTCCCGCTCAAGAGCCGCCGCCACCCTGAACGCGTCGAAGTACTTCTACCGGGCGCGGTCGGAAGAGCGGAATTCGTTAGGGCCGAAGAAGTAGTCCGGAAGTGCCTCTCTCAGACGGGTCAGTTCCTTCAGACGCCGGCGATGACGTGAATCGGCGATGGTGAGCTGGAGAAGCTCCAAGCCTCGGTACACGGCGTTGGCCGTGAAGTCCTCCCGCCCCTTCCGTGACCAGTTGATTGCTCGCCCGACTTCACTCCCCACGTTTGCAGGCTGCTCGGCCAGCGAGAGCGATCGCCATTTTGTGTCGCTCAGCTCGGTGTGAAGAGCGTTCATCGACGCACCAGGGAGGAGACGATGGCGTGAATCCGTTCTTGGACTCCGGGGTCGTCGACTTCACGGGGCAGTTCACGGTCTTCGTCTTCGGGACGTTCACCGGGGCGCTCATGGAGCGCTACGACCTCCGGAAGGTCATTCTCCTCTGCCAGAGCCTGAGCATGGCCCACGCGTTCACGATGGCGGTCCTGACGCTCTCGGGGGTCGTGCAGTATTGGCACGTCGTCGTCCTCGCGTTCCTGCTGGGCGTCTCGGACGCATTCGAGCTTCCGGCGCGCCAGGCGTTCGTCCCGCGGCTCGTCCCCGATCCGAAGGACCTCCCGAGCGCGATCGCGCTCAACTCGACGCTCTTCAACGGCTCCCGGCTCGTCGGCCCCGCGCTCGCGGGGTATATCATCGCGTTCGTCGGCGAGGGGGTCTGCTTCGCCCTCAACGGCCTGAGCTATTCGGCGACGCTCGCGGCGCTCCTCATGATGCGGATGCCGAAAGTCCGGGTTTCTCGGGAAAAACGGAATATCCTGAAGGAATACGCGGAGGGGGTGCGTTCCGTCGCGTCCGCGGCGCCGCTGCGGGATGCGATGATCGGGCTGGCGTTCCTCTCGCTTTTCGGGGTGCCCTTCATGACGCTGATGCCCGTTTTCGTGCGCGAGGTCCTCGCGGGAGGGCCGCAGTCGCTCGGGCTTCTGATGGCGTCCATGGGGATCGGCGCGCTCGCGGGGTCGCTGCGTCTGGCGGCGCGTCCGTCGCCGGTCGGGCTCGGGCGGACGATGGCGCTCGCGTGCCTGTCGCTCGGGATGTTCCTCGCGACCTTCTCGACGTCGCGCCATTTCGCGCTTTCGGCGATCCTCATGCTGCCGACGGGCTTCAGCCTCATTACGGCGATCGTCGCGTGCAACACGATCGTCCAGACGCTCGTCGACGAGGACAAGCGCAGCCGCGTGATGAGCCTCTACGTGGCCGCATCGGTCGGCGGGGCGCCGACCGGGAGCCTGCTCGCCGGATGGGCGGCGTCGCTTTTCGGAGCGCCGCTCACGATCGCGTTCTGCGGGGCCTTCGTGGCGATCCTCGGGGCCGTCCTTCTCGCGCGCTACGCGGCGACGCTCGCGACCGTGACGGAGATCTACCGAAAAAAGGGATTCATGGAGTGAGCGCGGCGCGTCTCCGCAACGACCGGAGCGCTCTTACGTCCGCGTCCGATACCGTTCGAGGAGTTCGGCCTTAAGTCGCGCCGCCGTCGGCGTGCTCCCGAGTCCCCCGATCGTCGTATCCCGGAGTTCGACGGGCATCAGCGTCTGGATATTGCGAAGCGCAAGCACCACTTCGTCGGGGGGGATGACGCTCTCGACGCCCGCGAGGGCCATGTCGGCCGAGGAAAAGGCGTTGGCCGCGCCGATCGCGTTCCGTTTGACGCAGGGGACCTCGACCGGACCGGCCGCCTGATCGCAGGTCATTCCGAGGACGCCCTTCAGCGCGAGGGCGACCGCATGCGTCACCTGAACGGGCGTTCCGCCTCCCATCTGCGCGAGCGCGGCGGCCGCCATGGCCGACGCGACGCCGATTTCGGACTGGCATCCGCCGATGGCCCCGGATATCGGGGCGACATTCGCGATCAGGAGTCCCGTGATCGCGGCGACGAGAAGCGCGCCGTCAATCTCTTCGGGAGTGCTTCGGAGTTTTTCCGCAGCGGTTATCAGCACGCCGGGCACGACGCCGCACGCTCCGGCCGTCGGAGCTGCGACGATGCGCCCCATGCATCCGTTCACCTCCATGACCGCAAGGGCCCGCGCCACGGCGAGCGGAAGCACGTCGCCGGACAGCGTCCGTCGCTCGTGAAACGCGCGCAGCAGTTTCGCGCCGTCATCCCCGGGAAGCAGTCCTCCGACGAGGCGATTCCGCCCTTTCAGCCCGCGCTCGGCCGAATCGAGCATCACCATCCAGGCGGTCCGGAGCTTTCGCCGGACGAACGCTCCGTCAACGCCGCTCCGGCGACATTCGTACGACTCGACCGCTTCGGGGAGCGTCAGACCGGATGCGCGCGCGTAGTCGACCATTTCGGCAAAGGTGGAAAAGGCGGGGGTGCTGTCGCGCAGGGCGTAGTCGAGAAGACTATGGAGGGAATTCGCCCGCTCGATCCCGGGAATGAGGCGCAGGCGTTCCAGACGCTCGCCGGGAAGAGGCTCGTCGCCGGTCCCGAGGATCATCGCGCCGCTTTCGCCCTGCACAAGCGACAGACTTTCGGCGGGATATCCCGTAACGTCGGCGATTTTTTCGGGATTCGTCGCCCCGGGGCGGAAAACCGCGAAAAATCCGTTCTCGTTGCCGTGAAGCTCGACGGAAAATCCGTCGAACGCCGTCACGAGGATCTCCCCGCCCCCGACCGTGAGACCGGAAACGCCCGCCGAACGATCTTTCGATTTCAGGTCCATTCCGATCGTGCTCGGATCCCTGTCCGACGCGACGTCGGCGTCCACGGCGACGGAGATCCCGCGGGACGCCGCGATGGAAAGGGCGTCGGATATTTCCGGCGCGTCGACGCCGAAGCCCATGAGCCCCGCGACGACGCCCGAATCGGTCATGTGCCCCTTGTACGTCGCCGCGAGGGAGCTGTAGAAGTGAATCGTCACCGACTCCGGTTCCGACCCGAGGAACTGGCGTCCCATGAGGCCGATCCGGGTCGCCCCGGCCGTGTCGGAACTCGACGGTCCCGTCATGACGGGCCCGAGAATGTCGAAAATGCTTAAAAGACGCGGCTGCATCGCCATTGACGGAAGCTCCCTTCAGATGCGTTCGTCCGTTTTGTCTGTCGTCCGGACGCCGCCGGGAACAGGACGCCCGATGAAGCGAAGGAATGCGCTCCGCGACAGGGTGATCCGGTCGCGGCTTATGACTCCCGCCCTTCGCGAAGGAACGCGCGAAGCTCGCCGATGCCGTCTCCCGTGATCGACGAGACGCGGAAGACGCGCCGCACGCCGCAGTGGCGAAGATTTTTTTCCGCCCGGTCGGCGCTGTCGGCGGCCGCGATGTCGATCTTCGAGACGACGCCCACGACGGGCGCGCGCATGCACTGCGCGAAGCGCGCCGGAAAGGCGCGTTTTCTCGTCGGGTCGGCGAGCAGCAGGATCAGCGAGGCCTTCGTCGACGACGTGATGAGCATGTGATAGAGATACGGGATCTCGAAGGCTTCGCCGGGCGTGTCCACGGCTTCGGCGTGGAATTCGACGTTCTGGGTCTTCCGGACGGAGTCCGGCGCATCGCCGCAGAGGTCGAGCGCCCGCAGGAGCGTCGACTTCCCCGCGCCCACGGGGCCGATCGCCATGACGCGAAGATTCCTGTCCGCTCCGGTCATGTCTTCGTCACGCGGCACGGGAAGAAATCGAGCACGCGGCGAAGCCCCTCGACGGCTTCCGTCAGGGCGGCCTCGACGGCCGCGACGGTCCCGGTGATCATGACGCACCCCGTGAAGCGGTCGACGAATTCGATCGTGACGTCGGCCGCCTTCGACGCGATGTCCCCCGCGATGATCGACCCCTCGCCGGGCGTGATCGTCATGATCCCGATCGCCCCGCTCCGGTCGACGCCGAGGCTCTCGCAGAGATCCGGCTGCGGATTCGCGATGAGGTGGGCGAGCGTCACCTGTTTTCCGGGGACGTACTCCTGTATGAGACGCTTCTTTTCGTCCGCGCCCTGCCGGTTTTCCATCGGAACTCCCTCAGAGGACGATTCGGGGCAGGTCCGGGTGCGGCCCCGTGATCTCGACGATGTCCACGAGAAGCCCCTTCGGCGCGATGATGCGCTTCGCCGCCTCGGCCGCCGCGTGAACGTCGGAGACGTCCCCGACGAAGCTGAAGAACGCCTTCGCGCCCATGCCCCTCCCGAGACGGATCTCGAGGAGCGATATGTTCGCGGCTTTCGCCGCGGCGTCCGCGCCCTCGATCGCGCAGGGGGCGGCCATCGTCTCGACGATGCCGATCGCTCGGGCGTTTCCCGGCTCCGTGGCCATGGCCAGCGCGCGGAAAACGTCCGGGTGGACGTTCGGCAGGATCATGTGGTCGCTGACGGCCTCGCGCCCGATGCGGACGCCCGCCCGGAGCGACTCCTCGACGGCTCCGACCTGCCCCCCGACGACGACGAGGTACTTTCCGGGGCATATCGGGTGCGCCTCGTAGAGCCTGACGTCGGCGGCCTTGAGCATGGCGTCCGCCGCGAGGACGCCCCGCGCGACGCTGATGAGTTCGATTGTCGCAATCGCCCGTTCCATTGTTCCGTTCACTCCCGTCTTCGCAGGACGACCATCCCGGAAGTCACAGAGGCGACACTCCCGTCGACGGACGCATGAATTTTCGCTCCAAGGGCTCCTTCCGGGGGAACCGCGATGCACTCTCCGGTCGCGACCGCCTGCCCTTCCGTCACGACCGGGACCGAGGGCGCGCCGACATGCTGCTTCAGCGGGATGCGCACCTCGGAGGGGTGCAGGAGATCCGGTTCGAACACGCTTTCCCTGTCGTAGACCGAGAGGCCGAGGCGCTCCTTGATCCGGCCGCTCGGCGCGAGCCGATACTCGCGCAGGGGGTGCGGCGACGCCTCTCTCTTCTCGAACGCGGACGCGACGCCGCTCTCGCGCAGCGCTTTCTTGATCTGCTGGTTGACGCGCCGGGGGCTCAGCCCCATCGGGCAGGCGTGCAGCGCGCTGCACAGGTTGCACTCCGAACACAGGAGCGCCATCCGGAGAACGTCGCCGTTCCGCGTCCCCTCGTAGGCCATCGCGCGCATGATCCGGTGCGGTTCGATTCCCATTCCGACGAGGTTTCTCGAACAGGCGACGGTGCACTGGTTGCACTGGCAGCAGCAGACGCGCGCGCGCTTGAGCATCTCCTCGACGGGCATCCGTTCGAGCGCCGAAAGCAGCGAGTCGCGCGGCAGGACGAGGATTCCCTTTGTGGTCTTCGTGACGGGAAAGTCCGGCGTATCCGAATACCGCCCCATCATGGGCCCGCCGTCGACGAAGACGGCCTCGCCCTCCGGAATGCCGGGTCCGCCCGACGCTTCGAGAAGCTCCCGGGCGTTCGTTCCGATCGGGGCCCGGAAGAGCGTCGGCCGCCCGACGGTGCCGCCCGTCGAGACGTACGTGTGCGTGACGGGCGTTCCTTCAAGCGCCCCGTGGATGTTCAGGAGCGTTTCGACGTTGTTCACGACGACGCCGACTTCGATCGGGAGACGTCCCTCCGGCACGGCGCGGCCCAGCGCGTCGGCGATGAGGATGACCTCGTCGCCGAGCGGGTAGTAGTCCCTCGCCTCGAATACATCCGCCCCCGCGCTCCGCAGCGCGTCGACCGCCTCCGCATGTTTCGCCTTCACGCCGAACAGGAGCCGCGCGCCGAGCGCCTCGGCCGTGATCCGTCCGGCGTCGACGAGTTCCTTCGCCATCGTCGTCATGAGATGACAATCCGCGTCGAGAAGCGGTTCGCACTCGGCGCCGTTGATCAGGTACGTATCCGCGCCCGTCGCGCCGAGCTTCACGTGCGTCGGGAAGCCCGCGCCGCCCGCGCCGACCACGCCTGCGTCGAACACCTTCCGGATCAGCGTCTTTTTGTTCATGGCGCCGTCCTGTCGTACACGTCGACCGTGTCGACGATGCCGATCACGGCCGCGTCGATGGGCGCGGGAGCGCTCCCCGCGGACGCCCTCGCCGTGCTTCCCGAGCAGTAGATGACGACCTCGCCGACGCCCGCGCCGACCAGATCGACGGCCACGGTGGTCCCGTCGCACCCCTTCGGGGAAAGCAGCTTCCCGGAATCGTCCGGAACGAGCGTCCGGAGAATCAGCAGTTTGTGCCCCACCAGGCGTTCGTCCTTCCTGGTGGCGACGATGTTTCCGATGACACGCCCTATTTTCATCGAACCAGTCCCCTGTCTTTCAATGCCTGAAGCGCCTGCAAAACATCCGCCGCATCTCCCATGAACGCGACGGTCGTTATATGCTGGGGGCAGTTGCCCCATACCTCGCGGGCGTCGACCGGCGCCGCCTTCGTCGCGACGTCGACGGCGCTCATGAGCTGCGCGACTTGCCCCTGGACGAGCAGGACCCCGCCCCAGCGGAAGGCGTCCGGGTCCTCGCTCTTCCGCAGCGACATCCGCCGCAGGAGCATCGCACGGCACTCCCCCGAAGGGGAGAGGATCACCTCGGTCTCGAGCATGGGGCGCCCGCGCGGCGCTTATTCCTTCGTTTCAAGATGCGGAAGGATGTACTCGACGTCCGCGTGCGGCCGCGGAATCACGTGAACCGACACGAGTTCCCCGACGCGTCCGGCCGCCGCGGCGCCCGCATCGGTCGCGGCCTTCACGGCTCCGACGTCCCCGCGGACCATCACGGTGACGAGCCCCCCGCCCACGAGCACCTTTCCGATGAGCTTCACGTTCGCGGCCTTGACCATTGCGTCCGCCGCCTCGACGGAGCCGACGAGCCCCTTCGTTTCCACCATTCCGAGCGCGATCTGTTCCTGCGACATCTTCATGACCTCCCCGTACGATATGGTTGCGATTCTATCAAATCCGGAACCGCTTCACGCGGCCGGACGACCGCTCACGCCCTGTTCGTTTTCGTCAGTTCCTTGAAGACTTCCGCGACGATGGTCCGGACAAGTTCCTCTTCGGACGGAAGGGCCGGCGATTCCTCCTTCGCGGCGGTCCGTTTCCGCGCTTCGGGTGCAGAGGCGACGGCTCCGCCGAAGGACGTTCCCTTCAGGAGATCCTGCTTGAGATCCTCGATGTCCCGCTGCCCGTAGGCGAGCCGCTTCCGGTTGATGAGGTGCAGCGGGCTCAGGTTCTCGGAGATGATGTTTCCGCCGTAGGTCCCGCACCCGAGCGTCAGCGCCGGGAAGAGTCCCGTCGTCCCGCCGACGCCGCCGAGCGACGACGCGGTGTTGACGAGCACCCGCATCGCGGGTTTCCGGAGCGCGAACTCCATGATGATCTTCTCGTCGCGCGAATGCATGGCCATCGTGTGGCCGAGGCCGCCGAGTTCGAGCAGTTTCGTGGCGAGCGCGCACGCGTCCTCCCAGCCGTTCACGACGTAGAACGCGAGCACGGGGCTCAGCTTTTCGTGCGAGAGCGGGTAGCCCGCGCCGACGCCGTCCAC
>CAYVKE010000138.1:0-7658 GCA_964451935.1 uncultured Synergistaceae bacterium
CCTCCGCTCAATCTGAAGAGGATCGGCAGGTCGCTGTACGTCGGAGAGAGCCCGGGAAGGGGGTTCACGTCGATGACGCGGGGATTCCCGGATTCGTCGAGCCGGAGGTCGATCCGCGAGACGTCGCGGAGTTCGAGCGCCCGGAACGCCATGAGGGCGCACGCTTCCGCCTTTTCGCGCACGTTCGCGGGAATGGTGTCCGGACCTTCGTAGCGGACGCGGGTCTTCCATTCGCGTTTGTGCTCCAGCGAATACAGGAAGTCCCCCTTCTCCTTCGTCGCGGGCGCGATGCGCATCATGCCGCCGACCCATGGTTCTTCGTTTCCGAACACGCCGACGGTGATCTCGTCTCCGGGGAGGAATTCCTCGACAATGGCGTCCTGGTTATACAGGGACCAGATGCGGTCGACCCGGGAGTGAACTTCCGATTCGGTTTTTGCGAGGGAATCCGGAAAGATTCCCTTCGACGATCCCTCGAAACGGGGCTTGACGATCCATCGACCGTCCGTTTTCGGGAGCGCGTTCCGGGCGTTTTTCCTGAAGAGGAACGCCTTCGGGACGGGGACTCCTTCTCCCGCGAGGGTCTTGTTCGTGAGGTATTTGTCGAGGGAAAGCGCCATCGAGACGGAATCGGAGCCCGTGAACGGGATGTCCAGGCTCTCGAGAATCGCAGGAACCTGCGCTTCGCGCCCCCGCGATATGCCCCGTCCTTCCGCGATGTTAAGCACGAAATCCGGTCTGTTTTGTTCAATGCGGGAAAGGAAGCGATCATTCTGTTCGATCACCGAAACGGAGAAACCGAAACTGCGGACCTGCCGGGCGATGGCCTCGACGGTCTCGATGGAATCGTACTCCTCGTAGGAGTCCGACGCTCCGTTCAGTGTCGCGCGAGGCAACTCTCGCGTTTCTTCGGGTTTGAGATTGCATGCGATGTATACGGAAAAACCGCCTGACGGGAGGTCAGGCTCAAGGTCATACTCTTCCTTCATTGAGAGATGGATACCCCCTGATATCGCGCATCGTTTCCGCCCTGCCGGGCGGTTTCGTATCGGTGTCCGTCGCAGTGTTTCCGACAAGTTCCCCGCGTGTTCCGGGGAACGCTGAGATGCGATTGCGCGTATCCATCTATCCCTCCTCGGGGCGCCGCCGCCGGGCTTCCTGTGTTCCGGGGGAATTTCCGCAGGTTTTCTTCGGCTCCAGCGCAATGAAAGAATGCATCGTATCCTTTCGCGGATTATATGTCTTTCCCGCAGGAAAACAAGAGGGAAAAACGACGGTTCCGGAGGATGGGCCGGAAAGAGCGGAACAGGCCGCGGACGCGCCGCGCGCCGTTCATGCAAAAAGGGATCCCGCCGGCGAAAAAACGGGATCCCTTCATCAATTTTTTCCCCGAGCCGCGAATACGCGCTATCGCTGCGAGGAGCGAAGACCGAGCAGCTTTCCGAGGAAGCGCTCCATGGCCCGATAGAAGTCGAACCGGTTCTCTTCGTTCGAGAAGCCGTGTCCCTCGTTGTCCTTCACGATATATTCCACCGGGATGCCGCGGGACCGCAGCGCCTCGACGATCTGGTCCGACTCCGCCTTTTTGACGCGCGGATCGTTTGCGCCCTGGGCGACGAGCAGCGGCGCCTTGATCCGGTCGGCCGAGAAGAGCGGCGATACGCTCTTCAACAGATCGCGGTCCTTCTCCGGATGTCCGACCTGCTCGAAGAACATCTCGCGGACGGGCTCCCAGTACGGGGGAATCGACGCGAGCAGCGTGAAGATATTGGAGACGCCGACATAGTCCACGCCGCAACAGTACAGGTCCGGCGTAAAGGCGAGCCCCGCGAGGACGGCGTAGCCGCCGTACGATGCGCCGTAGATCGCGATCCGTTTCGGATCGGCGATGCCCTGCGCGAGGAGCCAACGGACGCCGTCTGTGATGTCGTCCTGCATGGCGCGTCCCCACTGTTTGAATCCGGCCTGCCAGAAAGCCTTTCCGTATCCGGTGGAGCCCCGGAAGTTCATCTGAAGGACGGCGGCGCCCCGGTTGACGAGGAACTGAACCTCGGGGTCGAAACCCCAGGAATCCCGCGCCCACGGTCCTCCGTGCGGCAGGATGACGACGGGAAGATTTTTCGGTTCGGCCTCGAGCGGCAGCGTCAGGTATCCGTGAATTTTCAGCCCGTCGCGGGCCGCGTATTCGACCGGCTTCATGTGCGCCATCTCGTTTTCCCTGAGCCACGGTCCGAGGTCGGCGAGCTTTTCGAGGCGCTTTTCCCGCGCGTCGTAGAACCAGTAGGTCCCGAGTTCCCGGTCGCCGTGCGTCACGACGAGCCATCGCGTTTCGTCCTTGCTCCGGTCGACGAGGGAGACCTCCTTGTCGGGCAATCGGGCTTCGAGGTCCTTTTGCAGGTTTTTCCGCTCGTCGTCGAAAAAGGAGATGTTCACCTTGTCCGTCACGTAGGACACGCCCGTCAGGACCTTACGCTTCTTCGACCAGAGCAGGCCGCCAACATCGACGTCCGCGTGTTCGAAGACGAGTTTGCCCAGTCGGGCGGATTTCGGGTCGTATTCGTAGATTGCGAGCTTGTCGCGCTTCAGGTTCGACGCGACGAAGAGCTGCGTGTCGTCGAACGAGAAGAGAAGCGGGTTCAGACTGTCCCGGAAGTTCGTCGTCAGAATCGTTTTGAACGGCTCATTTTCCGTTTCCCGGTAGAGCAGGCTCGTGTTGACGCCGTCCGTCGCCATGGCGACCCGCAGCCGGCCTGCGTGATCGGTCATCCACCCCGTGATGTTGCCGGGATTTTCCGCGATCATGGTCATTTCTCCCGAGTGGATGTTCAACCGGTACACATCGAACACGCGGTTGTCCCGCTTGTTCAGACCTACGAGCATTTCGTCCGGATTGTCCTCGAGATCGTCGACGATGGACGCCCGGACGCCCGGGAAAGGCGTCAGCTCCTTGAGATTCGAGCCGTCCGTATTGACCGCGAAGACGTGGTAGTTCTCATCCCCGGCGTTGTCCTGGAGAAAGACGATTCGGCTGTCGCTGGCCCAGAAGAACCCGGCGATATTCCGTTCGGACGCCGCCGTCAGCCGCAGTTCGGCGTCCGAGCCGATCGTCCTGACAAAGACATTCATGCGTCGTTCCCAGGGTTTGAGATAGGCGAGGCGCGTCCCGTCGGGAGAAAGCCGGAACATGGCCGTTTCGGGGTTGCGGAAGAAGTCCTCCATCGGAATGAGCCGAGGCGCGGCCCAGGACCGGGCGGACAGGAACGTGACGGAAAGAAGAACCGCAAGAACGAGAATGGTGACTTTCGAGTGCTCCATGGATATCCTCCTGTGTACGTGATCGTTTCTCTCGTGTGCATGATACCATTTCACGAAGCGGAGGAAACCGACGGGAATACGGAAAAACGCGGATTCGACCGCTCCGGTTCAGGATGCGTCATCCGCTCAAAAGGGGGCCCCGGCGTGGACGGAAAACATTCCGGAAGGACGAAAAGGACGAATGCGATGTCGCGACGCATTCATGATGTCATATCGGGCATCTCCCCCGGGGCGGCTCCGGGGTCCGTCCGCGTCCGGCCGGACGCGACGCCCTCGGTTGTCACGGTCATCGTCCTTCCGGGCGGAGACGTCGTCGAACGGTCGGGCGTGTCGGCGGAGGAAGCCGTTACTCTCGCCGGAGGGACGGAGTTGTCCTGGATTCACGTCGACGGCCTCGGCGATTCGCATGTCGTTGAGTTTCTCATGAAGGCGTTTTCGCTCCACCCGCTGGCGGTGGAGGATACCATGAATCCGCACCAGCGTCCGAAACTCGACGATTACGGCGAGTCGCTTTTCCTGTCGTTGCGCCTTCCCGGCTCCGCATGCGTCGATGAGACGGCGGGGCAGTTGAGTCTTTTCGTCCTGAAGAACACGGTGATTTCCTTCAGGGAAGGCGGAAACCCCTGTCCGGTGCAGGCGGTCCGCGAACGGCTCCGGAAGGGCGCTTTCAACGAAAGGGTCCGGGCATCCGGCTCCGATTTCCTGGCGTATTCGCTGCTCGACGCCGTCGTGGATTATTTTTACGTCGCGCTGGAGCAGGCGGGAGAACGGCTCGAAGCGCTCGAAAACGAAGTTCTCACGGCCGCGTCGCCCGCCGTCGTGTCCGAAATACGAACTGCGAAGCGGGATCTTCTCTCACTCCAGCGCTCCGTATGGCCTCTGCGCGATGTGGTGAGCGGGCTTCAGCGCGACGAATCGCCGCTTGTCACGGAAGACACGCGAATCTACCTTCCGGACTGTCTGGATCATGTCCTTCAGATTCTCGACCTTCTCGAAACCTACCGCGATATCGCCTCGGGGCTCATGGACGTCTACCTCGCGACGGTCAGCAACAGGATGAACGAAGTCATGAAGATCCTGACGATCATCTCGACCATTTTCATGCCGCTCACGTTCATCGCCGGTCTCTACGGCATGAACTTCAACACGCAGATTTCGCCCGCGAATATGCCCGAACTCAACTGGCGGTTCGGGTACGTGTTTTCGCTCGGGCTTATGGCCGCATCGGCGGGCGCCATGGCGTGGATGTTCTGGAAAAAGGGCTGGATCCGGTCGTCCCGGATTCCGGCCGCGGATGTTCCAAACCGTGCGTACGAGGATGCCGGGAAGGGCGAAAACGGGGACGCCTGAAATGAAAGGCAGGGAAAATCGCGCGGATTTTCCCTGCCGTCCTCACGGCGTTGCGGCGGAACGCGTCCCTTACGGCAGAATGGCGAAAACCCTGGCCGGGAATCCCGATCCGAAGAACGGCTTCGGGAACGCGGCGATGACGATCGCCCCCGCTTCGGGGAGCTTGTCGAGATTCGTCAGCAGTTCGATTTGGTAATGATCCTGGGCGAGGATATACGCTTCGCAGGAGTAGTCTCCCTTGCTCGTGGAAATTCCCGGATCGGTGTCGGTCGTTTCGTGCCCGGATGCGGTGATCTTCCGTTCCTCGTAGAGATACTTCAGAACGGGCATGCTCCATCCGGGGTAGTGGGCGACGCCTTTGCCGTCCTCGTTTCGCATGGCCTTCGCGTCGGGCCACTTCTTCGACCAGTCGGACCGCAGTGCGACGAAGGCCCCTTCCGGGATCGGTCCGTTCTTCGCCTCCCACTTTTTCACGTCTTCCATCGTGACGGTCGCGTCCGGATTGGATGCGGCCTGTTCGTGGATGTCAATGACGACGAGCGGAAGAAGCATTTCCTTCACGTCGATCTGATCGAGCGTCCGCTTTCCCTTGACGAAGTGCGCGGGGGCGTCGCAATGCGTCCCCCACTGTCCGACGTGGGTGAAGACCTGTGCGAAGAAGCCGTAGCCGATTTTGCCGACGCCCCTGTCGTACCAGTACGCGGTTTCGCGCGTTTCGTCGGGAAATCCCGGCCAGTGGGGGATCCCCGGTTCGAAGGAATGCGTGAGATCCACAAAGGTTTTCGTCTTCAGGACGCCGTAGATGTCCGTCAGGGTGGGCGCCGCAGCCCAGGAAACCGTCGCACAGAGCGTCAGAACCGCAAGAATCGCCATGAATCCCAAACGACGCAATCGCATAAAGCAGATCACCTCCATATTAATTTTTTCGTTCGCCGCGCCATGGGGACGTTGTTTGAAAGAATACTCTGAAATGAGCGGATATGCAAAAGGGGGCGGACCGAACAGTCCGTCCCCCTGGGGGCGTTTCCGTATTCCGTGCGGCGCGTTACGCGATCTTCTTGAAGGTCGAGCCCTTGGCCTTGCAGATCGGGCACTCGTCGGGAACGCCGTTCTCCTGGACGTACCCGCAGAAGGGGCAGAGATAATACTCCGCATCGCGTCCCTTTTCGAGGTTCGCCATGGCCTTCCTGTACAGCTCCGCATGGACCTTTTCCGCTTCGTTCGCGAGCTGGAAGCTCTTGAAGGCGGCCTTGTTTCCTTCGGCTTCGGCGTCCTTCATGAAGGCGGGGTACATCTCGGAGAACTCGTAAGTTTCGCCGTCGAGCGCCGCCTGAAGGTTCTTCATGGTATCCCCGACTCCGCCGGCGACGCGGAAATGGGAATGAGCGTGCAGGGTTTCGGCCTCGGCTATGGTTTTGAGGAGCTTGGCGACAGCGGGATACCCCTCTTTTTCGGCCTGTGCGGCATAGGCGAGGTACTTCCTGTTGGCCATGGATTCCCCTGCGAACGCGTCCATAAGGTCTTTCATCGTCTTCGACTGATCCATCGTTCATCCTCCTTCGAAATCTCGGAAATGTTGCCGTTTCCGGCCTCTATAGCGTACGGGAAAACGCCCGTCCGTGACGGAACGAATCCCCGGGAATCGCTTTCTATGCGTCGATCGGAACGACAGCCTCCGGATTGACGACCCTGAAGGTGAAGGACTCCGTCAGGAAACAGCGCACCTTGCCGGCCGTCTTGTCCTCGTAGCCGAGGGACATGTCCTGCCCGATGACGAGTTCCATGTCGCCTCCGCGTGCGGAAACGAGGAACGATGTCTCCGAGGCGTTCGAGAGGACGACCTTCGAAACGAGCTTTTCGACCTGTTTGATGAGCGGATAGTTTCCCGCCGTCGTGTACAGGGTCTTCCAGAGAGCCGGCGACGCAACGAGGACATAGGGGCCTTCGACCGATGCGCTCTGAAGCGTCAGCACCGCCCCGGCGATTCCGCGGAGGATTCCTTCGGCTCCGCCCTCGAGCGCGACGGGAGCGTGCGACGCGGCGTTCTTCAGTCCGACGATGCACCCTTCGTCCAGCCCGGAGAAGATCGCGCGATCCTCGAGAGCCGCGATCGCCTTCGCCGCGTCTTCGAGCGGCTTGATGTCCGGATTCTTCGAACCGCGGGAAATATTGTCGAGTTCCCACTGATCCAGCTCGAAAACGGACCTGGCCTCGACGAGCGGAAGCACCCGGTTGACGCCGAACTCGACCCCGTTCACCGGGGAGGAGGTTTTGATATCGAGGCGTCCGAGCGGATGTCCGGCGTAGTCCCATCCCTTCGGCCCGACGATGTCGACGAATTTTCTGCCCGCAAGGGACAGCGAAAGGACTCTCTTTGCCTGCGCGTCAAGCTCGGCCCAGGCTTCGGGGGTGATCATTTCCGTGGAACGGCGAAGAATTGCGTTCATGAATTTCCCTCCCTTTTTTCGAATCCAAAGGCGAAGTCGGCGACTATGCCTTGAGGCTGCCGATTCCGAGCGCCCCGTTTCCTTCCGCGGCGCCCGCTCCCTCGATGGAGACGATGGAATCCGTGGTGAAGAGATATGTGCGGAGCGCATCGTCCCATTCATCCATATTGCGCCGGAGCCATTCCAGAAGCATCGCGGCGTGCTCGATCTCTTCGTCCCTGTTGTGCGCGAGGATTTCCCGGATTGTCGGATCGGATGTCGTTGCGACCCGTTGATTATAATAGCTGACGGCTTCGATTTCCTCCTGGAGACTCTTGAGCGCCTTCGCGCAATCGTTGGTTTTCGCGTCAAGAGACTCGACGGGTTCCGTGTACTGCATACTCTCGCCCCTTCCGTGCTTCGAATTGTTTTTTCGCTCATACTTCATTTCTATTATACCCATGATGGGTACTGATGCAAGGACGAAAAAGCGGGGAGCGTCCCTCCCCGCTTTTTCGTCCTTCACGATATTTCCTATGCATCCTGCTTGATGGAGATCTTCCGGCA
>CAYVKE010000139.1:0-4156 GCA_964451935.1 uncultured Synergistaceae bacterium
GTCACGGGACTCCCGTCGTATTTGAAGCCGATGACAATCCGGCTGATGCGCTCCTTGAGGTCCATGAGATCCAGCGAAAGGCACAGAATCGCCATGATCTCCGAGGCGACCGTGATGTCGAAGCCGCTCTCCCTGGGGATGCCGTCGGCCTTGCCGCCCAGTCCGATAATGACATGGCGCAGCGCCCGCTCGTTGAGGTCCATGACGCGGCGCCACGTGATCCGTCTCGGATCGAGACCGAGTTCGTTCCCCTGGTGCAGGTGGTTGTCGATCATCGCGGAGAGCAGGTTGTGCGCCGTCGTGATCGCGTGGAAGTCTCCCGTGAAGTGGAGGTTGATGTCTTCCATCGGAACGACCTGGGAATAACCGCCTCCGGCCGCTCCGCCCTTGACGCCGAAGCTCGGACCGAGGGACGGTTCGCGGATCGCGAGGGACGCCTTCTTCCCGATATGGGCGAGCGCCTGGGCGAGACCCACAGTCGTGGTCGTCTTGCCCTCTCCGGCCGGGGTGGGGGTGATCGCCGTCACGAGGACGAGCTTGCCGTCCTTGCGATCCTTGACTCGCTCCCAGACGGAGGGAAGGATCTTCGCCTTGTACTTTCCATACAGCTCGAGTTCTTCCTCGTCGATCCCGAGTTTTTTCGCTATCTCGACGATCGGAGACATCTCCGAGGACTGGGCTATTTCGATGTCGCTTGGTACGGGAATCCGCTTTTCCATACGCAAATTTCCTCCTCTGATTCTGGTTTCGCACAAATCCGTTCTCTCGCCGGAGAACGATGCTCAGACTAACAGAACACCCATGCCGATGAAAAGCCCCTATCGCGGCAGGAAACGACCACGCCCCTTCGCTCCCGTGTACGTTCCGTCTTCGACGATGACCTCTCCCCGGGAGATCGTCATCCGGTTTTTCCCCCGGATCGTCCACCCCTGATACGGGGAAAAATCGGTCTTCATGTGAAGATCTTTCGCGAACACCCGCCACTCGACGGACGGATCGAATATCGCGATATCGGCGTCCGCGCCGGGAAGGATGGACCCCTTTTTCGGGTAGAGGCCATAGAGCCGCGCCGCGTTTTCCGAGCAGACACACGCCATGTCGGACAACGTCAGAAGCCCCCGGTCCACGCCTTCCGAGTAGACGAGGGGCATCATGGTTTCGACGCCCGGAAGGCCGTACGGAAGATCCAGAAAGGATCCCTTCCACGTCTTCTGTTCCCGCGTAAAGGAGCAGTGATCCGTGGCGACGAAATCGATTTCCCGGTCGGCTATCGCGTTCCAGAGCGCCTCGTTATCGTCCGCCTTGCGAAGCGCCGGCGAGGCGGAAAAGAGATGTCCTCCCGGGCGCTCGTATACGTCTTTCGTGAGAAGCAGATATTGCGGGCATGTCTCCGCGGACATGTCCACGCCGTCCTCCCGGGCCCTGCGGACCTCGTCGAGCCCCATACGGGAACTCAGATGGACGATGTGGACGCGGGCCCTCGTGAACCAGGCCAGCCAGGCCACGGACGCGATCGCCGCAGCTTCACAGAAATCGGGCCGCGAAAGGGAAAGGGCCGACATCTTCGCCTTGTCCCCGGCGCTCATTTCCGAGAGGATCGTCCGGATCAGGCTTTCGTCCTCCGCGTGGACGAGGGCGACGCCGTCGAGCGACGCGATCGCGTCGAACGCCCGAAGCAGCGGCCCCGACTCCGAGCGCCTTCCCGACGCCTCGTACGCTGTGAAGAACTTGAAGCTCCTGATGCCCATTTCGGCGGCTTCGCGAATCTCTCCGGCGCGTTTCGCGCTCCACCCGACGACTTCGGCGTGCAGCGCGTAATCGATCACCGAGCCGGACGCATCCGAAAGACGTTTCCGGATGTCCTCCGGCAACGTGGTTTCCGGGCTGCCGACGGTGAAGTCGACGATGGTTCCGATCCCGCCGCAGGCCGCCGCGGTCGTTCCGGACTCGAAATCGTCGCTCGATCGGTGTTCGCCGACCGGCAGCGCCATATGGGTATGCGGGTCGACGCCGGCCGGGAAGACGAGCAGTCCCTCCGCGTCGATCTCCCGCTTCCCTTCGAATCCAACGCCGAGGGCCGCTATGCGACCGTCGGCCACAGCGACGTCCGTTTCAAGAACCGCGTCACCCGTTACGACTGTTCCTCCGCGAACGACGAGATCGTACATTGGAACCCTCCTTCTTCACGACAAAAGGGGAGGCGACCGAGCCCCCCCTCTCAGCAGTGATTATCTTCGGTTGGTGTGTCACAAACGGACATTCGATCGCGTGTATTCTATACTATTTTCAAGGCGTCTTCCACGCCTTCGCCGCACGAAAAATACCTATTTTCCTCCGAGGACGGACCGTATGATCCCAAGGTACCCGTCACAGGCCTTTTCGAGCTGTTCGATCTCGATGTATTCGTCCACGACGTGCGCGAGATGTTCTTTCGATCCGCCGAAACCGATCGTCGGAATCCCGGCTTTCCCGGCATAGTAGCTCCCGTTCGTGCAAAACGCGAAATGCCCGACTTTCGGGTCGAGCCCCGCGGAACGCAGGCCGTCCAGCGCCGCCGCGACGAACCAGTGAGCTTCGTCGAACAGCCACGCGGGCGCGAATCGAGAAGCTTCGATCTTCGCCCCCGTATAGCACACGTCGCTCCCCTTGGCGATGGAAGCGGACGCCTTTACGTTCGTCCCTTCGGCGTTCACCTCGTCGATCACGCGGCGGACCTGTTCGAGAACATGCTCCTCCGTATCGGAAATGAGGAGACGCCGGTCGAACGTCACTCTGCACTTCTCGGGAACGACGCTGGCGCCGGGATACGGAGTCGATATGATGTCCGTAAGCTCCATGATGCCCTTCCCGAGCACGGGGTGTTCATCCGGGACAAAACGCTTTTCCAGACGGGCGAGCAGGGACACCATCGCCTTGACCGCGTTGACTCCGACCTCCGGACTCGAGGAATGTGCGGACTTGCCGTACGTTTCGAGCACGACTTCCGCCCTCCCCCGCTGCCCGCGCATCAGGTTCAGGGAGGACGGCTCCCCGATCACGACGCAGTCAGGCGCGCAGCGCTTCCCGATGCTTTCCGAGGCGACCCCTTCAAAGCACTCTTCATGAACGCACCCCGCGACGGCGATTTCGCCGCAGACATCCCGAAGATTTCTCTTCGCCAGCCCCGCGGCATGCGCCATCGCCGACAGGTTGCCCTTCATGTCGGTCGTTCCGCGGCCGAAAATCCTCCCGCCCGACACGTCCGCGGAATACGGAGCGCATGTCCAGAGCGACTGGTCGGCGACATCGACGTGATCGAAGACGAGCTTCCCTGAGCCGAGTTCACCGGGGAAGTGTGTCTTCACGGTCTCTTCGGCGACATCGCCGTGATCCATATGTCCCTCGAACAGGATCCTTTTTCCTCCGTCACCGAGACGAACGCGTCCGATGACATTTCCGTATCCGTCCCTTTCGACGGAATCGAAACCGAGCGATCGCATCTCCCGTTCGAGAAGATCCGCGACATCGCGCTCCCTGCCGGACAGGCTCGGTTTTTTGATCATCTCTCTGCAAAAGGCGACAAGGGCCTCTCGATCGCGTGCTTCCATGGCAAAGATCACTCCTTCACGAATTCTGTTACCGGATGGAACGACGTCACCGGGCAAAACGGACGATCTCGCCGGCCCCGGACGCCGTGACCTCGGAATTTTCGATGACAATCCGGCCGTTGACGATGACATGGGGTATTCCCTTCGGGTACTGTTTCGGCGCTTCGTAGGTCGCCGTATCGATGACGGTCTCGGGATCGAAGACGACGACGTCCGCGCGATACCCTTCACGGAGCAGCCCCCGGTTCTTTATTCCGAATACGGACGCAGGACGCCCGGTCATCTTGTGAATGGCCGTCGGCAGATCGAGAATCTTCCTCTCCCGGACATACTTCCCGAGGACGCGCGGATATGTCCCGTAGACCCTGGGGTGCGGATGCGCTCCGAGGATTCCGTCCGTACAGACATTTTGCAGCGGATGGGCAAGGATCTTCTCGATGTGTTCCTCGAGACCATAGAAGTTCACCATGCCGACCGACATATCTTCTTCCAGCAGGAGATCGAGCGTCGCGTCGATCGGATCCTTCCCGCGGAGAAGGCCTATCTGGGACAGGCTTTTCCCGATCACG
>CAYVKE010000139.1:4259-7613 GCA_964451935.1 uncultured Synergistaceae bacterium
TCCCGGAATGCCCGCCGCAATGTCCTTCTTCATCCGTGCGCGCGCTTCGGGATCCTTCAGGCGGAGAATCGCCATCTCCGTCCCTCCGTCGTGCGCCCAGGGCGGCATGACGACGCTCAGCGTCGTGCTTCCCGCCGTGTAGGGGTACTGGTCGACGGAGACGGGCATCTCCCGCGCCGCAGCATCGAGCTTCTCCATGACCGGTTCGAAAAGGCGAGCGTGCTTTTTTCCGCACACCTTGAAGTGGGAAAAATGGATGTGGCATCCCGATTCCCTGCCGACAGCGAACACCTCGTCCATGGACTTCAGGATATCGGCGGCCTCGCTTCTCTGGTGGATCACGAACGGGAGACCGTATTTCGCCAGCACCCGCGTCACCTCTACAAGCTCCCGATGGGATGCGTACGGACACGGGGGGTAGATCAGGCCGATGGACATTCCGACGGCCCCTGCCTCGATCCCCGCCTCCGTGAGGTCCGCCATCTTCCGGATCTCCGCGTCCGTCGCCTCCCTGATTCCGAGGCCGACGACGCAGAGCCGCACGTTTCCGAACGGCACGAGATACGCGATATTCGGCCCGAGCTTCTGCCGCGACAGCCGGTCGAGATATTCGGCGGAGGAATTCCAGTCCCAATCGACATCGTATTGCCCCTCGAGCCCCGCCATCGACTTCTTCCACGCTTCCAGGTGCTCCGGGACGATCGGCGCGAGCGACATTCCGTCCTGGCCGATGATATCCGTCGTAACGCCCTGCGCGGTCTTGTTCGTTATGGCGGGATCGAAAAGCGCCACCAGATCGGAATGGCTGTGGGTGTCGACGAATCCCGGAGCGACGGCCATCCCTTCGGCCTCGATGATTTTTTCGGCCGCGGCGCCGTCCAGACGACCGACGGCGGCTATCGTTCCGTCCTTTATCCCGATATCGCGAATTTCGCCTTCGCTGCCGTCTCCTGTATAACACACGCCGTTCCGGACAATCAGATCATAATCCATTCATTCGCACCTCCAGTGTGCTGCAAGCAACGTCCGCCCTACCGCCAGATTCCGACGACTTCCGGCCCGAGAACCACCTCGGGGAGCCAGCAGGAAAGGAAGGGAATATACGTCGTCAGAAGGAGAACCGGAATCGCGACGAAAAAGAGGAATGGCATCATCGTCTTCGTGAGTTCCCCGGCCGGAACGTCGGCCAGACGGGACCCCACGAAAATCGACATCGCGAAGGGAGGTGTCATGACCCCGATGCCCACGTTGACGACCATCATCGAACCGAGCTGGACGAGATTGATCCCAAGTTGCGTCATGAGCGGCATGACGAGCGGCACCACGAGGACGAGGATCGGGATTCCGTCCAGGAACATTCCGAGGAAGAGGAGGAAGATGTTGAGCATGAGCAGGATGAGATACTTGTTTTCGAACAGGGAGAGCATGAAGGCCGCAAGTTCCTGGGCGACGCCCTGTCTGGTGAGGAAGCGGGTCAGAACGGTCCCGCCCGCGAGAAGAAGCGTTGTCATTCCGAACGTGCCGACGGTGCTCGAGAAAGAGTTCTTCAGACGATCCCACGTCAGTTCCCTGTAAACGAACCATCCGACGAAGAGGCAATAGACCGCTGCGATTCCTCCTGCCTCGTTGGGGGTGAAAATCCCGCCGTAGATTCCGACAAGAATGAGGGCGGGACACCCGAGAGCCGGAAGCGCCACCCACGTTGATTTCCCCAGTTCGCGGAGCGATTCTCCGAATGTCTCCGGCAAAACAGGCTTTTCGGCGCTCGGAATCACGAATCTGTTGACGACGCAATAGTTCATGATCCCGTAGCCGAGCGCCAACAGCAGGCCGGGGAACACCGTCGCGAGAAACAGCGCGGCGACGGACTGTCCGGCCAGAAGGCAGTAGATCATCGCGGGGACGCTCGGAGGGATCAGGTATCCGAGAAAGCTCGAAGAACACAGGATCGCGGTCGTATAGACGCGCTTGTAGCCATATTTCTCCAGCCGCGGGACCAGAAGCGGAATCAGCGCGGCGATGCACGGAACCGAAGACCCCGTCAGGGCTCCCATGAACAGCGTCGCCACGATCCCGACCGCAGGAAGCCCTCCCTTCAGCCTGCCGACCAGCGCGTAGGAGAAGCGGACGATCTTGTCGGCGAGTCCGGCGTCGGAAATAAGCGCCCCGGAAAAGACGAAGAACGCGATGGCCATGATCGTCGCGGAATCGAGCGAGTGAAAGAACGTATTCGCCATAAACGTTGAAGGACTTCCGAGGACGAGCAGTCCCAATGCGGTCGCCCCGAGGAAAAGCCACCCGATGGGAAGCCCGAAAAGAATACCGAAGAGAAACCCTGCGATTGTAGCAGTCGAACCCCAGTCCATTTTTCTATTCCTTCCCTTCGCTTCGGAGCCACAGGCATTTCCGGATCTCGAAGACCGATCGAGCCGCGTGCCAGGAATAGTGCGCAACGGCAAGAACGACCATCGCAGCCATCACGTACGAAAGCCAGCCCAGGTTAAACCAGCGAACCATCGTCGCGTATTCGGGATACATCACCGATCGTTTGAACAGGACCCATGCGGACGGGACAAACGACACGATCATGACGACTGTAATAATATATTTTATAAATAGGTAAATTTCTAATTTCAATTTATCATTTTTCAAATATGCATCAGGAAATATATCTACAGAGATATGAGCTTTTATGGCCGAACTGTATGAAATGGCGCTATAAATAGAAAATATAAATATATACAACATCAAATCCCCAAGCCACATTACCTCGTAATGAAGCCAATATCTGTTCACAACCTGGCAGAAATTCAGGATTATGGCGATTCCGAGGCCTATGGCCCCGAGCAATAACTCCGCGTTCGTCAATCTGTCGAAAAACCGTTTCATTGGCGCATCTCCTTTCCGAATTGCGGCTGGGACTGTGCGGAGGGCGGGGCGACGTGCGCCCGCCCTCCGCCGAGGAGAAAGAACTTACTTCTTTGCCGCCTTCTCGGCCAAGACCTTTTCGTGGATCGCCGTCAGTCCGTCCAGAATCTTCTTCGTCATATTCTGTCCCGGATAATGCTTTTCCAGCCACGGCGTGCAAATTTCCTCCCAGATCGCCAGGGAGTCCGCCTTGGCCCTGAACGCGGCCTTCTCTTCGGGGGTCGGATAGTAGATCTGGAAGTTCGGCTGTTTCGAGAGGAACTCGATGAATTGCTTGATGGCCTTTTTCTGGACGTCGTACTGGTGAATCTCGGCCTCTGCTGCGGCCTTTTCCACTGCTGCTTTCAGGTCCGCCGGAAGTTTCGCCCAGAGATTGGTCAACGACAATTACACTTCCCCGTCGACGACAATTACACTTCCCCAAAC
>CAYVKE010000140.1:0-7528 GCA_964451935.1 uncultured Synergistaceae bacterium
CGGCCGGGGCTTCTCGCGCGGATTCCGGGGACTGCCGAAACGGGCGCGCTTCCTTCTCGGGAGGTTGCGCCTGTTTTTGTATCCGATATCGAAACGACCGCACGACGCCGCCCGCGCACGAAGATGCCTTCGTTCCGTCGCATTATGCAGGCGTTTCACATACAATCGCGGTCCGAATTCGCGTATTTCGCCTTTGAATTGACATAATTTGTCGACTATGCTATTACAAACGGACGCCATTGAAGGTGCGGCGTTTCGCCCGCATCTTCCGGCGGAACGGAACACGGGGGGGAACGCGCGATGTTTTCGAAACGTCTTGCCCGGGTGCGCGGCGCGCTGGCCCGCGAAGGGGCCGACGGCCTTATCGTCTTCGGCTCGGAATACGACAACAGGGCGAATATCCAGTATCTCAGCTCGTTCACGGGATCGTTCGCGATCGTCGTGCTCTCCGCGACCGACGCGCGACTGATCACGGATTCGCGCTATTTCCTGCAGGCGGAGGAGGAGTCGCCGCTGCCGCTCGTCCGCATCGAAGGGCGGGATCCCTGGCCCGCCGTGAAGGCGACGCTGTCGGGTATGAAGATCCGAACGCTCGCCTTCGAGACGGAACGCCTGCGCGTCGACGCGTTCCGGCGTCTCGAATCCCTCTGCCCGGACCTTCTCGGGCTCGATCGTTTCCTCCTGCGTCTCCGCGCCGTCAAGGACGCTTCCGAAATCGCATCCGTCCGGGAGGCGTGCCGGATCGTCTCGGAGGCGTTCGTCGCCTTTCTGCCCTCGCTTCGTCCCGGACGCACCGAAGCCGACGTCGCGGCGGACCTCGTGCATCAGATCCGCATCCGCGGCGCGCAGCAGCTCGCCAAGGGACATTTCGTCGTCGCGTCCGGCCTCCGCGGCGCGCGTCCGCACGGCGTCTTTTCCGACAAAGTCATCGAAACGGGAGATTTCGTCACCTTCGACTTCGGCGCGTTCTATCAAGGATACGTCAGCGACATGACGCGCACCGTGTGCGTGGGGCGCGCGCCCGCGCGGATGGCCGAACTCTACTCGGTCGTTGTGGAGGCCCAGAAGCGCGCGCTGGCGGCGTTCGCGGCTCCCGGAGGCGCGACCGGCGCGTCCGTCGACAGGGCGGCCCGGGAGCATATCGCGTCCTGCGGTCTCGGCGACTGCTTCACGCACTCGACGGGGCACGGCGTCGGCCTCGAGATTCACGAACTGCCCACAGTCAACGCCACGAACGAAGACCGTCTTCCGGCGGGCTCGACCGTCACGGTGGAGCCCGGCGTCTACATCGAAGGACTCGGGGGGGTGAGGATCGAAGACAGCGTTCTGGTCGCGAGTGCCGGGTGCGAGGTTCTGACGGGAGCGCCGAAGGAACTTCTGGAGCTGTAGGGGCGCGGCGGAGCGATTTCTGCGCTCCGCGCGGCCGTCGTATCGGAATTTTCGAGAGGGGGAAAGACGAAGGTGAAGACGAGAAGAGTGTTCGTTGCGGCGCTGCTCTGCCTGGCGTTCGCCGGTGCGGTGCAGGCGAAGGAAGCGGTGCTGAAGGTGGCCCAGGTGGCGGATATCAGCAACCTGGATCCCCACAGGATCAACGATGTCTATTCTGCGAACGTGGTCCGCCAGGTGTACAACGGCCTCGTCCAGATGGACGACAAGATCCGGATCAAGGGGGACCTCGCGGAATCGTGGGAGAACCCGGATGCGAAGACGTGGATTTTCCACCTGCGCAAGGGCGTCAAATTCCACAACGGCGAAGAGCTGACCGCGTCCGACGTGAAATTCACGATCGAACGCATTCTCGACCAGAAGACCGCCTCTCCGGGCGCGGTCCACGTGAAGGAAATCGCCTCCGTCGAGGCGTCCGACCCGTACACCGTGAAGATCACGACGAAGAACCCCTTCGCCCCGCTGCTGAGCAGCCTCAGCCGCTACGAGCTGTCCGTCCTGAACGAGAAGGCCGTGAAGGCCGGCGGCGACGCGTACGGCAAGAATCCGGTCGGAACGGGACCCTTCAAGTTCGTCGAGTGGAAGAGCGGCGACAGGGTGACGCTCGCGAAGTTCGCCGACTACTTCCAGGGACCCGCGAAGGTTGACGGAATCGTCTTCCGCGCCATCCCCGAAGACGCCACGCGCCTCGTGGAACTCGAGTCCGGCGCGGTGGACATCGTCTCGAACCTGCCGCCGCAGGACTTCGACCGCATGAGCAAGAACCCGAACGTCACGGTCGTCGACGTTCAGGGGCAGTCCACGCTGTACATGGGAATCAACGAGGAACTCAAGCCCTTCGACAACAAGCTCGTCCGCCAGGCGCTCAACTACGCCGTTGACAAGCAGGCCATCATCGACGCCGTGTTCTTCGGCAAGGCGGCCGCATCTTCCGGCCCCATCTCGCCAAGCATCTGGGGTTTCGACGAGACGCTGAAGCCCGTGTACCCCTACGATCCCGAGAAGGCGAAGGAACTCCTGAAGAAGGCCGGTTTCCCGAACGGCTTCGAGTGCGTGATCCTGACGGACCCGCGCACCGAACGCAAGAGCGTCAGCGAACTCGTTCAGTCCTATCTCGAAGCGGTCGGCGTCAAGGCGTCCATCGAGGCCATCGAATGGGGCGCCTTCCTGTCCGCCACCGCCAAGGGCGCCAAGGGGATGTTCATCATGGGCTGGACCGGCACCGGAGACGCGGACGGCGGCCTCTTCCCGCGCTTCCACTCCTCGAATGTCGGCGCGGCCAACCGCAGCCGCACGAAGAGCGCCGAGATCGACGACCTGCTGCAGAAGGGCCGGACGACCATCGACGAAAAGGAGCGAAAGGACGTCTATAAGAAGCTCCAGGCGACGATCATCGACGAGGCCCCGGAAATCTTCATCGCCGTGACGAAAAACCTCGCGGCCACGCGGAAGAACGTCAAGGGCTACGTGATGTACCCGAGTCTCATCAGCCCGCTGTACGGAGTGTCCATCGAGTAAGCGATCGCGACGGAACGGGGCGGCTCCCTTCGGGGATCGTCCCGTTCCGGTCCACGCCAATCAGAATCCCTGAGGAGGAACCATCTCGAGATGATCCGGTACATCCTGAAGCGGATAGCGCTCCTGGTCCCGATCCTGCTCGGCGTGTCCATCCTGATATTCGGCGTCATCCGCCTCGCTCCCGGAGATCCCGCGGAAGTGATGCTCGGGCCGACGGCCGCGCAGGAGGACATCGAACTGCTTCGCGAGAAGCTCGGACTGAACCGACCCATCGTCGTCCAGTACGGCATTTTCCTGAAAAACGCCCTTCACGGGGACCTCGGGCGGTCCATCAAGACGAACAACCCCGTCATGGAGGAGCTGCTCCAGCGGTTCCCCGCCACAATCACGCTCGCCTTCAGCAGCATCATTCTGGCGCTTCTCGTCGGTTTTCCGCTCGGGATGATCGCGGCGCTCAAACAGAACACCGTCTGGGACGCGCTGAGCAGCTTCCTCGCGCTCGCGGGCTTTTCGATCCCCAACTTCTGGGCGGGGCTCATGCTCATGCTGCTCTTCTCGATCGTCGTGCCGATCTTTCCATCCTCGGGCTACGGCACCTGGCAACACATGGTGCTTCCGACCGTCGTCCTCGCCATCCAGACGATGGCGGTCATCGCGCGCATGACGCGGTCGAGCATGCTCGAAATCATCCGGCAGGATTACGTCCGCACCGCGCGCGCCAAGGGGATCGCGAACAGGCTCGTCCTCTTCCGCCACATCGTGCGGAACGCGCTGATTCCCGTCGTCACGATCGCGGGGCTGTACTTCGGCCATTCGCTCGGGGGCGTCGTCATCACCGAGACGATCTTCTCGATCCCCGGAATCGGACGCCTTCTCGTCGACGCCATCCGCTCGCAGGACTACCCGGTCGTCCAGGGGGGCATTCTCGTCTTCGCGCTCTGCGTCGGCGTCGTGAACCTGATCGTGGACGTCATCTATGCGTTCCTCGACCCGCGCATCAAGGCGCAGTACCGGTGAGCCCCATGCGCGGACATCGTTCGGCGGAGGATTCCGGAAATGCATGAACAGCGTACGGACGTAAAAGAGAAGAAGCGCAGCCAACTCGGCGAGGTCTGGCGGAGGTTGCGGCGCAACAAGGCCGCGGTCCTGGGAATGAGCGTGATCGTCGTGCTCTTCGTCGTCGCCATCTTCGCCCCGCTCTTGGCCCCCTACGACCCGAACAAGATCGACATGAAGGTCCGGCTTCAGGCCTCTACGTCGGCGCACCTTCTCGGGACGGACAATTTCGGACGGGACATCCTGAGCCGGATCATCTACGGCAGCCGCATCTCGCTCTACGTGGGCTTCGTCGCCGTGGGCATCGGCGCGATATTCGGCGGCATCCTGGGCGCCATCGGCGGCTTCTACGGAAAACAGATCGACAACGTCATCATGCGCCTGATGGACGTCCTGCTCGCCGTGCCGCAGATCATCCTCGCCATCGCGATCGTCGGCGTGCTCGGAACGAGCCTCACGAACCTCATGGTCGCGGTGGGCATCAGCCAGGTCCCCCGGTACGCGCGGCTCGTGCGCGCGTCGGCCATGTCGCTTCGCGGACAGGAGTTCGTCGAGGCGGCGCGGGCCATCGGCGCGACGGACCTGCGGATCATCCTCGAAAACATCCTGCCGAACTGCATGGCGCCGATCATCGTCCAGAGCACGCTCGGCGTTGCGGCGGCCATTCTGTCGGCCGCTTCCCTGAGCTTCCTCGGCCTCGGCGTCCAGCCTCCGACGCCCGAGTGGGGATCGATGCTCTCCGCCGGACGGCAGTTCCTGCGGAGCGCGCCGCACCTCTCGATCTATCCGGGGCTTGCGATCGCCATCGTGGTGCTGGCGCTCAACGTATTCGGCGACGGGTTGCGGGATTCCCTCGACCCCAAACTGCGCCGGTAGAAAGGGACGGGACGGCCATGAATACGCCGCTGCTTCAGGTGAAGAATCTCAACGTCATCTACAGGACCTTCGAAGGCGTCCTGCACGCCGTCAACGGCATCGACCTCGACCTCGAAGCGGGCGGGACGCTCGGCCTCGTGGGGGAGAGCGGCGCCGGAAAGACGACGACCGCGCTCTCCGTCATGCGCCTCGTGCCGGTCCCTCCGGGCGAGATCGTCAGCGGGTCGGTCCTCTTCGAGGGAAAGGACCTCATGTCGCTTCCGGAGCGCGAGATGATGCGCATCCGCGGCAACCGGATCTCCATGATCTTCCAGGACCCGATGACATCGCTCAATCCGGTGCTCCCGGTCGGGCTCCAGATTTCCGAAGCGCTCGAGGCGCACCAGAAACTCGGCAAGCAGGAGGCCATGAAAAAGGCGGGCGAGATGCTCGAAAAGGTCCAGATCCCCGCGCAGCGCCTCCAGGAATACCCGCACGAATTCTCGGGCGGCATGCGGCAGCGCGTCGTGATCGCGATGGCGCTGGCCTGCAACCCGCACCTCATCATCGCCGACGAACCGACGACGGCGCTCGACGTCACGATCCAGATCCAGGTGCTCGAACTCATGAAGGAACTCCGGAGCGAATTCGGAACGGCCATGATCATGATCACGCACGACCTCGGCGTCGTCGGCGAAGTGTGCGACCGCGTCGCGGTCATGTACGCGGGCGAGATCATCGAGGACGGCTCCATCGAGCAGATCTTCGACCATCCGCTGCACCCCTACACGGTCGGCCTGTTCCGGTGCATCCCGGACATCGAGGAGCCGACATCCGTGATTCACCCGATCCGCGGGCTCATGCCCGATCCGCTCTCCGTCGCGCAGGGCTGCTGCTTCGAGCCCCGCTGCCCGGAGGCCATGCCGAAGTGCGCCCTGTCACGCCCCGCGTGCGCCTTGGCCGACGGACATCGCGTCTTCTGCCACCTGTACGCGGACGGAAAACGCGCCTTCGCGCACGGAAAGGAGGTCGCCGCGAATGCCTGATCCCATCCTCTCGGTCCGCGACCTGAAGAAGCACTTCCCGCTGCGGCGCGGCGTGGTCCACGCGGTGGACGGCGTCAGCTTCGACATCGGCGAGGGCGAAACGCTCGGGCTCGTCGGGGAATCGGGGTGCGGCAAGTCCACCACCGGACGCCTCGTGATCCGGCTCATCGAGCCGACGGACGGCTCCGTCCGCTTCCGCGGGCGCGACATCGCGACGGCCTCGAAGCACGAGCTTCGGGATCTCACGAAAGAGATGCAAATCATCTTCCAGGACCCCTACTCGTCTATCGACCCGAGGAAGAGCATCGGCGAGACGATCGGAAAACCCCTGGAGATCCATCGCGTCGGAAACAGGCGCGAGCGCGAGGAGGCCGTCGACCACCTGATGGAGCAGGTCGGCCTGAGCCCGCGGATGTACAACAAGTACCCCCACGAACTCGACGGGGGCCGCCGGCAGCGCGTCGGGATCGCCCGCGCCCTGGCGCTGAACCCGGGCTTCATCGTCTGCGACGAGCCCGTCTCGGCGCTCGACGTCTCCATCCAGGCGCAGATCCTGAATCTGCTCATGGAGCTGCAGCAGAGCCGGAAGCTCACGTATCTGTTCGTATCGCACGACCTGTCCGTCGTCAAGCACATCAGCACGCGGATCGCGGTGATGTACCTCGGGAAGATCGTCGAGATCGCGCCGAGCCTGGAGCTGTTCGAACGGACGCTGCACCCCTACACGCAGGCGCTGCTGTCGGCCGTTCTGATCCCGAAGCTCAACAGGAAGCGCGAGCGCGTCATCCTCACCGGAGGCGTTCCGAGCCCGATCGACCCGCCTTCCGGGTGCCGCTTCCACACGCGCTGCCGGTTTCGGGAGGATGTCTGCACGCAGCAGGAGCCGCCGCTCATCGACATCGGCGGCGGACACTTCGTCGCCTGCCACCGGGTTCCACGAGAGAAGGAGGCGTCTGATTCATGACCGTATGCTATGACCCGCACTATTACCCCTACCCGTCGCGCCGGAACATGACCTACGCGTCGCGCGGGATGGTCTGCGCGTCGCAGCCGCAGGCGGCGCAGGCCGGGCTGGAGATCCTCAAGAAAGGCGGCAACGCCGTGGACGCGATCGTCGCGACCGCCGCGGCGCTGACCGTCGTGGAGCCCACCGCGAACGGCATCGGCAGCGACGCCTTCGCGCTGCTCTGGAAGGACGGAAAGCTGCGGGGCTTGAACGCAAGCGGCCCGATCCCGAAGGCGCTCTCGATGGAATTGGCGCATTCCAAGGGGTGGACCGGCAAACTGCCGATGCTCGGCTGGGCTCCCGCGACCGTTCCGGGCGCGCCCGCGGCCTGGGCGGAGCTGACGCGCGCGCACGGCCGCCTGTCGCTTGCCGAAAACCTCGCCCCCGCCGTGTCGCTCGCGCGCGACGGGCATGCCGTCTCCGTGACGACCGCGCACCACTGGGAGCTTGCGCGGCGCAAGTATTCGGCTTTGCAGGGCGAGGAATTCCGCGCGTGGTTCGACGCCTTCACGATCTCGGGACGCGCCCCGCGAGCCGGGGAACTCCGGACGTCCGAGGCGCACGCGCGGACGCTCGAACGCATCGCCGAAACGAACGCCCG
>CAYVKE010000141.1:0-7519 GCA_964451935.1 uncultured Synergistaceae bacterium
TTCCGGTGTTATTCCGCCGGACAGATGGCGAAGCAGCGGGCCGGGAAGCCGGTCCCTCCCCTGAGTTTCGGGAAGGTGCAGAAGATCACGGCGCCGACCGGAGGAACCTTGTCGAGGTTGCACAGGAGTTCGATCTGGATCTTGTCCTGCTTCAGGATGTAGTCCTCCGCAGCGAAGCCGATCCTGGCCTGGCGGCAGGCGGGATCGCTGTCCGGCGTTTCGTGCCCCATCGCTCCGATCTTCCTTTCCGCACAGAGCCACCTGACGGTTTCGAGATCCCAGCCGGGGTAATGGGCGCACCCGTCCGCATCCTTGTTGTCGAACTCGGCGGCCGGGCGTTTGCACCAATCCGAACGGAAGGCGACGAATGCGCCTTCCGGGATCGCGCCGTAGGTCTTCTCCCATTTACGAACGTCGTCCGTCGTGAGCGCGTAGTCATTGTTCGCCGCGCATTCCGCGGATTTGTCGATGACGCAGAGCGGGTAGGCGAATTCGTCAACCCGAATCTCGCTTTGCGTCCGGCCGTTCCGGTCGAAATGCGACGGAACGTCGACATGCGTTCCGTACTGGCCGGGAACGGTGTACTCGAAAACCTTCATCGGGGCCTGGTCGAAATCGAATAGGTTCCGGACGCCGAGAGGCTGGAAGCCGTACCAGTGAGGAGTTTCCGGGGACAGTTCGTGAGTCAGGTCCACCCACCTGTATCGGGATGACTTCCATTGCGAAAGAATCGTCCATAACGTCAGGTCAGCCGTGAAAACACCCCCTAATCGAAATAGAACGCCTTGTCGAAGGCGTCTTTTGTCGCTTCGTAGATGCGTCCGGTCTGCGCCGCGTCTCCGAGGGGAATGACGCGGCCGCAGACGGCCTCATAGGACTCAACGAGCGCTGGGTTAGGCGCAATGCCCAGCGACAGAACCACGTGGTCGACCTGCGTCTCCGTCTCGGAGCCGTCCGCTTTCCGCATCCCGATGGACCCGGGAAGGATCTCCATAAGTCTGTGGCCTGCGAAAATTTCGGGCTTGAAAGCCATGATCCTGCCGAGGATGTCGTTTCGGATAACCGGAAATATCCCGGGTCCGATCTCCGGCAGCATTTCGACGAGCGTCAGCTTGCATCCCGCCTCCCCGAGCATTTCCGCCGTTTCGAGTCCGGTCATCCCCGTGCCGATGACGGCGACCCTCCCGTTGACCTTCGCCGCGCCCGAAACGACGTCTTCGGCAAGATGGACGTTCGTCCGTTCGATTCCGGGCAGTTTCGGGGTGATCGGCTTCGCGCCCGTGGCGATGAAGACGGCTTCGGGCGCGAGGTTCCTGAGCAGTTCCGGGGTCGCCTCGACGCCGCAGCGGACATCGACGCCGAGGACCTCGATCTGCCGGATCATGGCTTTGGTGAGTCGAGTGACGAGTTCCTTGTGGGGCGGTTTGTCCGCGAGGTTCAGGACGCCTCCCAAGACGGACTGCCTTTCGAGGAGCGTCACACGGAACCCGCGCTCGGCCAGGACGCGGGCGGCTTCCATGCCTGCGGGGCCTCCGCCGATGACGCAGACTCTGCGGTTCGCTCCATTTCTTTTGAAGTCCGGGTACAGGTGCTCGCGGCCCATTCGCGGGTTGACCGCGCACACCACAGTCATTCCCTGGGCGATGAGCCGTTCCCGGCAGACCATGCAGCCGATGCACGGTCGGATCTCGTCCGGGCGGCCTTCCTTCGCCTTGTTCATGAACTCCGGATCCGCGAACTGGGAGCGCCCGAGCCCGACGAAATCGCAGACGCCCTCTTCGAGAAGCTGTTCGGCGAAGTCCGGATCCTTGATCGTATTGGTCGCGATGATCGGGATCTTCAGCGCCTGCTTGAAGGCTTTCGCGACGTGCTTTTTCCAGCCGGGTTTGTAGGAGTAGGGGTCGCAGTTCGCGTTCGGGTTGAGGCCGCTGCCGTTGCTGACGTTCAGGACGTCGATTCCCTTGTCCTGCAGGTACAGGCCGATTTGGAGGCCATCGTCGAGGTTCAGCGTTCCCGGAACGTGGGGCGTCATTTCGTCGCCGTTGATCCGCACGGAGATCGGGAAACGCCTCCCGAGTTTCGCCCGGATTCCGTCGATGATTTCCGCGATGAACCGCATCCGGTTTTCAAAGCTGCCGCCGTACTCGTCGGTCCTCTTGTTGTAATACGGGCTGAAGAATTGCCCGATCAGGTAGGAGTGGGCTCCGTGGAGTTCTATGCCGTCGTATCCCGCCTTCCGGCAACGAGCGGCGGCGTCGATGAACTTCTGTTGCACATCCCGGATCTCCTCGACGGTCATCGGTCGCGGAGCCGGCGCTCCCGGCGCGATGGGGACATCGCTTGCGCTGAGTGCCTGTCTGCCGGTCAACGCCGCTTTCGAGGTGCTTCCCGCGTGGTGGAGCTGGGCGAAGATGTGCGCTCCGCAGGCGTGGACGGCGTCGACGAGAATTTCCAGCCCCGCGACGTGGACGTCAGAAGACGCTCTCAGGTGAAAGAGTGCGGGGATGCTGGTGACATGGTCGACTCCGGTGTATTCGTTGATGATGAGTCCGATGCCGCCCTTGGCCCGTTCCTGGTAATAGCGGATCAGGCGCATCGACGCCGCGCCGTCGGGCATGGCGAAGTCGGTGGCCATGGGGGACATAACCGCCCTGTTTCGGATTGTCAGATTTCCGATCCGGCCTTTCTGAAACAATCGTTCGTAGGGCATCGTTCACGCCTCTCAGCGGTTGTGGCTGTAGTGGCCGGGGTTGGCGACGGGTTCGATCGTGCTTACCCACCGGTTCGTATAGTTGAAGAAGCCTGCGACGAAGGCCGCTTCCAGAATTTCATGATCGTTGAAGCCGACCGCGCGCAACTTGTCCGCCTGTTCCGCGGTGATCTCCCGGGGGCGCGTGGTGACGAAATAGGCGTAGTCGCACAGAGCCCGCTGCTTTTCGGTCAGCTTGGCCGCCCGGTAGTTGTACGTGAGCTGGTCCACCCAAGCCGGATCGCCGGTGATGCCGCGGAGATAGTCGCTGTGCGTCGTCAGGCAATAGTTGCAGCCGTTTGTGGAGGAGACGACGAGGCCGATCATTTCCTTGTCGGCGTCGCTCAGGTAGCATGTCTTCGGGTTGAACAGCGAGGTTTTGAAATTGAGGAACCCGATGTACTGGTCCGCGTTGAGCGGGAGCACCTTGAACAGGTTGTTGATGAATCCCCAGTTCTTTTCCATGGTTTCCACGTTCTTTTCGAACACCGCGAAATGTTCGTCCGAAATCTCGTCGCGCGAAGGCTTTTGCAGGTGCGAAAGCTGCTCGTCGAACTTCAGGCTCATGAACAGAACCTCCCTGAATGAAAAAATACCCGGGCGCCTATCCGGCCCCGGGCTGAATCTCACTGCATGCGCCGTGCGGCATTCCCGTTTCAATTCCGCCCCGGATTTACAAGTATACATCTTCTCGTTTACATCGCGGATTGTCACTCCGCAATCGGATATTTCCTTCCGAGCGCCGTATATTTCCCTTTCCCGAGTTCATGATACGGGAGCGTTTCATGGCCGACGGCCGTCGGAAGCTCCGACCCGACGAATGCCCGAATGGCTTCGACGTTCGCCGGATCGTCCGTGCATCCGGGGATCAGGGGGGTTCGCACGAGAAGGGGTATGCCGGCTCGCGAGAACCGCCTCGCGTTTTCGAGGATGACGTCGTTCGGCTTTCCGGTGAGCCGCCGGTGGATTCCGGGATCCATGTGCTTGATGTCGAGGATGACGAGGTCGATGTCGGAGAGCGCAGCAACGGCGTCGTTCCAGGCGAATACTCCGCAGGTTTCGACCGCTACGGCGATTCCGGCGGAAGCGCAGAGAGATGCGCATTTCGCGAGGAAATCCGGTTGCTGAAACGGTTCGCCTCCCGAAAACGTCACGCCCCCTCCGGAACGACGTTGGAACGGCGCGTCGCGAAGCGCCGCATCACGCACATTTTCCGGACTCATGAGCGCGCCGAAGACGCTGCGCGCTTGGTTCGGGCAAGCGTTGACGCACTCTCCGCACCCCGTGCACGCATCTCGGTCCGCGACGCCTCCTTCACGCGCGGGGCGGGCCAGAGCGAGCGTGCAGACGGGGATGCAGACGCCGCATCCGGAGCAGCGGTCGGGGAAGACGCCGACTTCCGGAGCCTGGTTCTGGGACTCGGGATTGCAGCACCACGCGCATCGCAGCGGACATCCCTTGAGGAAGAAAACGGTGCGGATTCCGGGGCCGTCGTGCAACGACCATCGCTGGACGTCGAAGACGAGGCCCCGAACGGGTGTGGGATCAGGAGAGCCTGTGCGTATGTCGCGCGATGATGGCATCCTGAACGTCCTTCGAGAGGATGACGAACCGCGTGCTGTATCCCGCGACGCGGACGAGCAGGTCTCCGTGGCGTTCGGGGTGTTCCTGCGCGTCCCTCAGCGTATCGATATCGACGACGTTGAACTGCACGTGGAAGGCTCCGAGGTCGAAGTATCCGCGGATCAGTGCGGCGAGGTTGGCGATGTCGCGTTCCGATTCGAGTGCTTCGGGCGCGAGTTTGAGGTTCATGAGCGTTCCTCCGCCGTGACTTTCGTGGTTGATCCGGGAGACCGAGCGCATTGCGGCGGTCGGCCCCTGCGTATCGGCGCCCGCGTGGGGGGAGAGACCTTCGGTGAGCGGATCTCCCGCCCGGCGGCCGTCCGGAGTCGCGCCGACGACGGCCCCCATGGGGATGTAATTGGATATTCCCATGAAGGCGGACGTAAAGGGCTTTCCCCAGAAGTCCCGATCCGAGACAACCTCGCGGTGGTAGAAGTCGGTGACTTCGAGCGCGAGGGAGTCCACGTCGTCGTTGTCGTTGCCGTACTTTGGCGCCGCGAGCGCCCTCGTCCGCAATGACTCGTATCCCCGCCAGTCGGCGGCGAGCGCGTCGCGGAGTTCCCGCATGGATACGCGCTTCTCTTCAAAGACGAGTGTTCGCACGGCCTCAAGGGAGTCGGCGGCGTCCGCCGCGCCGATGCCCGTGAGAACCGCGCCGATCGTGTACTTCGCGCCGCCTTTCGAGAGGTCGATTCCCTTTTCGACGCACCCTTCGACGAGGGACGAGAGGAACGGGCGGGGCGTGGTGTCCGCGTGGACCTTCTGGGCGAGCAGCGTGGCGATCTTCGCCTGCCGGATCAGGTGCGAAAGTTGCGCGAAAAACGCTTCCTTCACGCGCTCGAACGACTTGAACGAATCCGGGTCGCCGGTCGTGAGGCCGAGACGCGCCCCGCTCTTTCTGTGAAGTCCGTCGTTCAGCGCGAATTCGAGCGCCGCTCCGAGGTTGACGTTCGCAGCGGCCGTCCATTCGCCGACTTTTCGGTTGTGGGGGACGACGCAGCCGCAGTTGTTCCAGTCGCGCGCGTCCTCGGGAGCGAGTCCGAACGCGAGGAGCATGGCCTCCCCCGTGCGGTCGTTATGGACGGCGGGAAAGCCGGTCCCGAGGCGGATGAGGCGGCAGACGTCGCGCAGGAACGGATCGGGCGTCCCGTTATGGATGCGAACGCTGAGCCCCGGCTGAGGCAGGCGGACGTGCGCCGTCGCCGTCAGGCAGATATATGACAAATCGTTGACGCCGTCGGAGCCGTCGCGTTTCCGCCCGCCGACCGTGAGGTTCTGGAATGAGTTGTATCCGGCGAAATACTGCGCCGTGTTGGAGGATATCGCCCAGACCCATTCGGAAAGCTTGATCCAGAGACAGTCGACGAGTTCCTGGGCCTGCTCCCTCGTGAGGCGGCCGGCCGCCGTGTCGGCGAGGTAAAAGGGTTCCATATAGCGGTCGAAGCGCCCCAGATTCAGCGCGAGCGAGTTTTCCGACAGAATGCACCCCATCTGGACGAACCAGACCATCTGGATCGCCTCGCGGAATGTCCGCGGCGGGAACTCCGGGACGCGGCGGCACGTATCGGCGATCTCCAGAAGTTCGGCTCTCCGCATCGCGGAGGGGGCCCCGGCGGCGATCCGTTCAGCCTCTTCCGCGTAGCGGCGTCCCAGTTCGATGATGCCGCCCGCTGATTCGCGGACTGCGCGAAGGAAGCTCCGGCGGTCGATGTCTTCCGGATCGAGCGGATCGAGCGTCTTCTCCCGTTCGGCTGCGTCGGAGATGATTCCGGAGAACCCCTTGACGAAGACGATGTCCTCGTAGTCGGGCGTGATCTCGCCGACGCCGCTGCGCCACTTCATATCGTTGTCCACGATGCCGGTATCGACCGCCACGGCCGCCGTCTCTTCGGGGATCTGCGCGAGAAACGCGTCTTCGAGCGTTCGTCCTTTCCAGGCGGGGAAGACGTGTTCCCTCAAAACCGCCTTTTCGCGTTCGCCGACCATATAGGGATCCTGCCTGCGGGTCGCGAAGGAATCGAGTTCGGAATCCACCCATCGCCATGACATCTCCGGGCAGATGCATCCCGAGCGGCGGTGGACGCCGACGGTTCCGACGACGAGTTCATCGTCGAAGATAATCACGGGAAGCTCTCGGCACACATCCCGGAACGCTTTGGCCCGGGCGACGATGAGCGGATCGCCTCGGTTTCCCGCGATGGAGTCCGTGAAGATGCGCGCGCGTTCCGCGCAGATCGTCGGCGTTGCGGCGGCGAACGCCGAGCGCAGTCTGCCGATGCGATCGGTCGGTTTGCCGAAATCCCGTTCCGAAAGTGTCGCCTGCCTGTCCATGAAATACCCCCTCCTTCAGTTTCCGGCGCCGGTCGTCTGTTCCCTCAGATACGCCACGAGGTGATCCTTCGCGTTCGTTATATGCGTTTCGAGAATCGCGAGCGCTCGTTCCGTCACCCTCTCCCTGCATGCGTCGAGCAGCTCGCGATGCTCCCGTTGCGAATCGGGCTGGTAATTCAGGTCGCCGATGTACAGGCGCAGATAGCGGTATACGTTGGCGTGCATCTCCCCGATCATCGAGACGAGGCGGGGAAACCCCGACGGGGCGTACAGCAGGGAATGGAAGCGCCAGTTCAGGTCGGACCATACGGTTGGGTCTTTCTCCATGTCCGTGGCGTCAAGGACGTGTTCCGCTTCGAAGATCGCGCGCGGGGTCATGTTCGGGAGCGCCGTTTTCAAAGCGCCGGATTCGAGGAAGAGGCGAATCGCGAAAATCTCTTCGGCCTCTTCCGGCGAGAGGCGGGAGACGACGGCCCCCCTGTGCGGATAGAGCGTGACGAGTCCCTGGGAGGCGAGGCTTCTGATGGCTTCGCGGACCGGGATATGGCTTACGCCGAGCTGTTCGGCGAGATCCGCCTGCCGGAGCGTCGCTCCCGGCGCGAAAACGGACGTGAGAATAGCCGTCCGGAGAACGGAGATCACGAAGTCTTGGGTTGACAGCGATCGTCGAAGCTCTTCGGTCGCGAGTTCTTTCAGTGTCATAATTTCACCTCGAATTTATTTTATATATCAATATATTTTTGTCAAGGGCGGTTGACGACCGCCGGTCTTCGCACACAACAGCGCGAAAAAAAGGCGGAGACGCCCGGAAGGGCG
>CAYVKE010000142.1:0-214 GCA_964451935.1 uncultured Synergistaceae bacterium
CGGTCAGCCATTCGCTCCATGCCTGTCCGCAACAGGCCATTTCGCTGATGTCCGCGATTTCCACGCCCTCCGCTTTCTTCCACAGAGCCTTCCACCAGTCGATCGAGCGGATCGTCCGCGCTATTTCGTCATTCCAGAACGGCCGCATTTCCTCGGGGACATCGTTCCCGAATTCGTATTTCAGGCCGGGAATCGCCACGGCGACAATGCCGCC
>CAYVKE010000142.1:359-7448 GCA_964451935.1 uncultured Synergistaceae bacterium
CGGTCGGCGAAATCCAGAGGTCGGCGGCGAAGACGGACGCGCCGTACTTTTTCACCAGCAGCAGCGTCGAAAGACCGCGCCCGCAGCCGAGGTCGAGGACTCGCATCGTCCCGTCGATGTTCAGGCGCGACGCCAGTTCCTCCGAGACCCGCATGGCGTTCGGCCCCATCATCGCGGCTTTCAGAAATCCGAGATTTTCGTCATCGGACATAAAGCGGTCTGTAAAGGGAACCATGGCATCCGTCCTTTCAAGTTTTCGCCGAATATCTCCCCATCGCAATTCGATTATACCCCGCATATTTGAGGAAGCCGCTTCGGTGACTTGCGACTGCTGCGAGGGGAACCCGGCCTTCCTCGCGGACGGAGAGCAGCGTCTGAAAGCCCCAATCGAGGATCGAGTTCCACAAGACGCGG
The DNA here is from genome assembly GCA_964451935.1 of uncultured Synergistaceae bacterium. GTDB lineage: Bacteria > Synergistota > Synergistia > Synergistales > Aminobacteriaceae > CALFXN01. The sequence continues at coordinate 774 of CAYVKE010000142.1, forward strand.
GAATAACGCTGGAGGACTACGAAACGGGAACGCGAGAACGCCTTTTATTGTCGGAAAAGCTTGTTACTTTCCGGAGGATGCCGGATAATAGCTAAGAACGACAAAGGCGGCGGACTCAGTGAACAGAAATGTTTTGAACGCGGACGCAAGTCGGAGCGTGCTGACGGAAGAACGATGGCGTTGCCGATGCGAGACGGTGAACCGTCTTTGCGGCAAGTATGCCGGAAAGCTTTCGAGCAGCGAGGAGTTTCTCGAAGAAAAGCATCACGACATCGAAACATGGTAGTCGTCCTCGACGCCTGGGCACTAATAGACTGTTTGACGGGGTACAGGCTATCGTACGGGCGATCCTCGTCGAGATACTCGCTGCGGCAGGGTACAGGCCGCCGATCAAATGAAACGGAAAACTTCAGGAACGGGGGCGCGGAAGCGCCTCCGTTCCTTTTCTTGAAAGCGCCGCTGATACGCTTGCTTACGCTCTTTCCTTGTATCCCGTGAAGGTCGTCAAGACATTGGCGAAGGTCTTCGGCGGGTACTTCCTGAAACCGGCGTCGTCGACGAAGACGAAATCATACGACGCATCCGGCTGCACGGCATTCACATCCTCGCACCACTGCCGCAAACGCGCCATCTTCCGGGGCACATCGAGATCCTCCAAGCCTTTCGTCTCGACGATCACCACCCGGTTGTCGGTCAACCGTACGAAAAAATCGGGGTAGTAATTCGAGATGTCGCCGTCAGCGTTGACATAATCGAGCGTGAAATGCACCGCAAGGTAATTCTTCGCATACGACGCAACATCCGGACAGTGTTCCAGAAAGGCCGCAAACTCCAGTTCAAAGCCGCTGTCTCCAACCACCCGGTTGAACACCGACTTTTTCGGGATAATATAGGGCTGGTCCTTCACAACGAAAGGCCGCGTCGCGCGCAGCTTGATCCTGTCCCGGATCTCCGCGTCTCCCTTGTCACGAACGGTCAGCGCGTTGATCGCCTGTTTGAACGTCTCAATGATCGTCTTCGCGGCGACCAGCTCCGAAAGGTTCCGCAACGTATTCGGCGATTCGAGATCGACCTGCTCCCCGAAGAGCGAATCATGTACGAAGTCCTTCACCTTGCCGTAGAGCACGTCATAGCCACCGACCAGCCGCAGTTCCTTCATGATCGTCTGCGTGAAATAGCCGATCACGCTCCGGTAATCCGCGACTCCGGTAGTGTCCAGAATCGTCGTGTGGGCCACCTCGCCGGTCGTGATGTCCTTGAAGATAATCTCTCTCTGCTGCTCTTCGCTGAACTGCCGATATGCGACAATCTGGAAAGCGAAACCGTTCTTGTCAAGATCGGCCAGATTCTTGTATTCACGGTAAATCCTCGGCGTGAGCACCGGAATCTCGATGTCGAGCGCGTCGAGATCCTTGTTCGTGTTCGTGTGATCGACCTCCACGACGAGGGGCGCTTTCGGCTTCGCACCTTCGCCCATTTCGCCCCGTTCCAGCTCAACGCCCTCGGCCTGGATGGATTCCACAAACTCCATGAACGCCTCCGTGCCGACGACGCTGACGTGCTCTTCGGTATCGCCAGGATACATCTTTCGCAACCCGCGCCCGAGTGTCTGTTCGGGAAGAACTTTTTTCTCATCGGAATAGGCGCGCAGTCCGACGATGGTGGTCACGTTGCGGACGTCCCATCCTTCCTTGAGCATGAGAACGGAGACAATCGCTTTGTACGGGCTCATGTTCGAGTCGATCTCGTTCGATTGCCTTCGCAGAAGCTCCAGTTCCTCCCTGCCCTTGCCGGAAGAGGCCTCGGAAATCTCGCCGTTGTTCTTCGTGTGGATTGTGAGCACCGCTCCGGCAAGGTCCGGATATCGGGATTCGAGATACTCCGACACGTCGTCGCAGTTCCGGGTGTCATTCGTCATGACGAACAGAATCGCTTTCTTCCCCATCTTCTGGTGTTCGTCATAGGCCTTCCGCCACTCGATCACGCCAAGGTCGAGATAGTCGGCGTACTTTTCGGTGTATTTCGCGCTCTGCCGCTCCGAGAGCTTCGCCCGGCTCGGCGCATCGGGCAGCACCGGATGCTTGACGACATTCTGCGAGATCGCCTCCACGAGCGGATAATCCGAAACCGTCTGCACAAAGATCGCCCCGTTGTCGTGCCTGGGCGTCGCCGTCACGTCCACCTGGAGGCTCAGGCTTCCTCCCTTTTGCAGAAGGCGGTTGTGGATGTCCTCGATCGACTTGAACCATGCGAGTCTCGAGTCGTGGATGTGGTGCGCCTCGTCGTTGATCACCATCAGCTCGTCGATGTCCCGAACGATCATCCCAAGATCCACAGTTGAGTCCGTCGTGCTTCCGGTCGGCCGCTTGCCGAGGAAGTAGTCCATCGTATTTTCGTCGTCCGGCGAAGGCGGGTCATCCTTGCCGGAATAGACACGGTGGATGTTGGTCAGGAAAATGTTCCCAGTCGCCCGGGTCACGCGGACGTCATCCTGGCGGTGGAGGGTGAGCTGAAAATCGTTCCGCCAGTTGCGTCCGTCATAGCCGTTGTCCGGCAGCACCGGATCTTCGAAGAAGATCTGCAAGCCCTGGAAATCGTGATAGATCCGATCCAGAACGATGATGTTCGGCGCGATCACGAGGAAGTTGCGCGAAAGCCCGGAGTCCGGCTCGTACAGCTTGTGGAAAAAACTCCACGCCAGCGCAAGACTCATCACTTTGGTCTTGCCCGATCCCGTCGCCATCTTGATCACATACCGCCGCCAGCTCTCGTCAAACATTCCCGCCGACACGGCGTTGCTGCTGTCGAAGCGCATCAGGTCGTACTTGTCCTTCGCCCCGACGACATCGTACAGGTACACGATCGTTTCGATCGCCTCGCGCTGGGCGAAGTAATACCGAAAACTGCCCATGATCGTGCCTATTCCGGGAAGCAGGTGCGGTTCCTCGAACCACCATCGGAGCAGGCTCCTGCTCGTGTCGCTCGCACCGGCGTAGCCGGAGACGCGGAACTCCCTCACCTTGCGGCGAAGCTGCGCGACAAGCGGCGGCATCAGTTTGTCCATCGTCATCTCGCGCAACGCTTCGTCGGCGGGGAACCAGCGCACTTCCGGGTCGATGATCTCGTAGGGGGAACCGGGAAAATCCGGATGGAGCGCCATTATCGCTCGCCTCCAACCATGATGTCGACAATCGTCATCGTGTCGTTGCCGAAGATGTCGACCACCTTCACCGCGATCTTGCGGCGTCCCGGAGGCACTTCGTGCGCCACGCTCTTCAGTTCGAGGGTGCGGTCCTTTTTCGTGCGGAAGCTCTGCCACTCGTTCTCGAAGATAAAGTCCCCCGTCCATTCCTCCCGCGTCTCGCCGCTCCCGACGTCCTGGACCCGGATGATCTCGCGCTTGTTCTCGAAGTCGAAATCCACGCTCCAGTAGTCGATCCAGTCCGTCCAGCGCCGGGTCAACGGCTCTCGCCGGATGACGCCGTTCTTCTCCTTCGCCAGCTTCACGATCTGCCCCTTCTCCACGACGATCCTGCTGCCGGCCTTCTCGGTCTTGCTCAGGGCCTCTTCCGCGTGGGAAATGCTGTCCTGGGAGTAGAACACCGAGAAATCCGTCAATTCGACGGCGACGGAAGGCAGTTGTCCCTTCCTGCCCGGGATGACGTGCGGCTTCACCTCGATATAGGCGACATCGTGGAAGACCACCTGATCCTTCTCGACGGCCCGCTTGTCGAAGACCTCGGCGGGGATGTATTTCGGCGCGATGTCGATGCCCTTGCTGCGCGCCTCGTCAAGCACGTTGGGAAAGAGCCCCATCTCGAACTCGAAGCCGAGGATGTCGACTTTGGTGATGTGCTTCTTGCGGCATTCGAGGATGATCTCCTCAACGAACAGGCGCGTCACAGGAAGATTCACCGGCCCTATCGCCACGAGACGCCCCGCCTTCTTGCCGTGGAAGCTCTCGAACTGCGTGACGGGCTCCGCGCGGTAGGCGCGCAGGATCAGGTCGACGAAGGCCGCCTCTTTCTGCGCAAGTTGCCGTTCCTGTTCCTCTTCCCGCAAATTCGGGTTGACGCCGATGAAGTGCTGCCGCTCGTATCTTCCGAGGTTGAGGATTTCGAAGGCCCGGTAGTCTTTGCCCTCCGCTTTGAGCTGCCGCTGCACCCCGATCATCCGCTTACGCGTGGTGTGGATGGCGAACTTGCCGAGGTCCGCGCAGATCCATTTTCGCCCAAGCTTCTCGGCAACCGCCGCCGTGGTGCCGGAGCCGCAGAAGAAATCGGCGACGAGGTCGCCTTCGTTGGAGGAAGCTTTGATGATGCGTTCGAGGAGGGCTTCAGGTTTTTGGGTAGGATAGTATAAATATTCTCCCGTATTATTCACTGTTTGAAAGCCTATTATATCTGTCCATGTATCAGTAACAGGTCTTCCTTTAGACTTATCGAGAAAAACTCTTCTTTCAGAGCGGTCTGGATTATAGTAAACTTTATATTTGTTACCGTTTTCGTCAGTTTTGTCGTATCTTTTTATTGTATTTTCATCTAGCGGTAGAAACTCTTTATTAAAAATTGACGAAGTAGACTTAGAGTAAAAAAGCAAAGTATCGTGACCTCTAATCCAATTTTTTGTTTGCGCTTTATATCCCGATGAAGTTTCTATCGACCAGATTATTTCTCTTTGAAATGCATTTGCTCCAAAAACTTCATCCAACACTAACCTGATAAAACTATTTACCCGCCAATCGCAGTGCACATAGATGCTCCCGTCCTCCGCGAGCAGGTCGCGCATCAGGATCAGGCGTTCGTAGATCATCGAGATGAAGGAGTCCGCGCCCTTGCCCCACGTGTCGCGGTAGGCGATCTCTTCGAGGATGTTGGGCTTCTTGGTGAAGGTGTCGCCGCCGATTTCGATGTCCATCGAAAAGTCGGCGCCGACATCGAACGGCGGGTCGATATAGATGAGCTTCAGTCCGCCCTGCGCTTCGATCTCCTCGCGCATCGGGCCGTTCTTGAGGGAGGAGAGAATCAGTTTGTTGTCGCCCCAGATGAGCTTGTTGGTCCACCCCTTGAGCTGTCGTCCGCGCGCATCGACGCTGAACAGGTCTAATTGTTGTTTCGTATCGGAAGGCGTTTCCGCCCGGGGTTCATCCACCTGCTCGATGGTCTGGAAAGGCAACACGACGGTACAGACATCGTTGGTTTTTCCGTTCCAGACAAGCTCCACTTCGCGCTTGTCCTCGAACAGCAGGAAGCGGTACCTCTCCGGCAGTTCCTTCCCCGCCTCGATGAAGCGGACAATCTCCTGCTTTTCCTGTTCCGAAAGTCGCAGCATGACCTTCACTCGCCCCCTCATTTAAGGTTTCGTTCGGCTTCAATGGATATCTTGGACGATTATATCCTCCGCGCACATACGAATGCTCATAACGATCTTTGACGCATTGTCGGTCAGAATCGTCAAAGGTGCTATTGCCCTCTTCAGAATAATCGCAATCTGTGCTTTTCACCCGATTGAGGTCGCGTCCGGTTTCGCCGCAAACGCCTCGCCTCACCGGCTCGCGCGGGCGTTCTTGGCGCGCAGGAAGGCGTTCATCCGGTCGCGGGGCAATGTTCCGTCGCCCCGGTACGGCTTCACCGTGTCGCAGGTTTCGTATTCGTCGCACGTCGCGCAGAAATCCACGCCCTTCGCAAGTGCGCACGCACGGATCGCGCAACGCGCGCAGTCCGTGGCGATAAGTTTCAGATCAGGGTATTTGCACCCCAGGCAGACGAAGTCGATTGCATCGCTGTTTCCGTCGCCGTACTTCTCGTTCATTTCGACGAGAAGGCTTTCGTCGCCCGCAATCGTCCCCTTGTACGAAGGACACTCGTCGCAGTTGATGCCGCAATGCGCTATCATCCCCGATGCCTCCCTTTCATGTCCGTATCGCGCGGCGGGATGCGGGGCTTCCGGTCGCCGCCCCGGCCGCGCTCAGTCGTACTCCTGCCCCTCGATCCAGTCCTGCAGGAACCGGAGCTGTTCGGGCGTGTGAAAGTAATGCTCTCCGTCCTTCATGACCGTCACGCGGCATCTGTATTTCCGCGCGAACGAGTCGAGGACGTCCCGTTCGGTCAGATTGTCGTTCTCTCCGTACAGGATGGAGGTCGGGCTGTCCCACCGAGTGACCGGGTGGTTCCTCACATACTCGTAGTATTCCCACGACAGTGTTTCGCCGAAGGGCGTTTCGATCCGCTTCTCGTCCCGAAGGCGTTCTTCGGTGACGTTCGACCAGCGCATCATGTTGCGGATCAGCCGCTCCATATCGAGGATCGGCGACACGAACAGGCAGCGCGCGAATGTGACGCCGCCGTAGGCCGCCAGGCTGAAGTACGCGCCCAGGCTGCACGCGTAGAGCGAGAGGCTCGGGTGCGCGTTCGTCACCGCGTCGTACACGGCGCTCAGGTCGCGGACGCCGTTCTGCACCGTGCAGGGATACGCTTCGCCCGCGCGCTCGCCGTGTTCGGGAAGGTCGAAGCTGACGACCTGATAGCCCTTCGGGGTCACGACGCGCGCGAAGGATTCCGCTTCTTCCTTTCTGGAATATCGTCCGTGAACGTAGAGAAACGCCTTTTCGGCGGGGGTTCCGTAAACAAGAGCCGGGATGCCGGCGATGTTTGTCCGTATCGTTTCCATGCGATG
>CAYVKE010000143.1:0-640 GCA_964451935.1 uncultured Synergistaceae bacterium
GCGGCGGCTGCGACGCGGCCGCGGGCGCAGGCTTCGCGCCGCTTGCGCTGCTGTTCGGGCTGCCGCTCGTCGCGCTCGCGCGACGGAAGGACCGCTGAGGCGATCGCGGGGAACGATGCGACACTGGGAGCCGGAGGACTGTCCTCCGGCTCCCGTCTCATTGTGCGGGATGGAGGATCCCCCTTGGCCGCGGCATCGGCGGCGTCGCATCGGGGCGCATCATTCCGCGGAGGAACGGAAAACCATCGGGGGAGGCGGGAACTGTGACGCGAAAAACGGGAGCGTGCTGTTTCGGAAAAGCGTTGGTTGCGGCGGCGTTGCTGCTGTGCGTCTGGGGGTGCGCGGGACGGGCGGATGCGACGATCTGGCATGTGACGAGCGCCGCGGACGATCCGTCGAACCCGGCGGTCGGGACGCTGCGACACGCGGTCAACAACGCGTGGAACTACGACATCATCGCGATCGATTTCTACGATCAGGAGATCGCGCTGAAATCCGAGATCTACATACAAAAAGACATCACCATCATAGGGTACGGGACGTCCCATCCGACGGTCATCCGGCAGACGACCGCCGGGGAGCGGGTCTTCAGGGTCAAGTCGTATGCGGTCGTGCGTTTCGAATACCCCACGATCACGGG
>CAYVKE010000143.1:655-7413 GCA_964451935.1 uncultured Synergistaceae bacterium
AGCGCGACCGCGACGGGAACGAACCCCGGGGGCGGCGGCATCCTGAACTACGGGTACAGCTTCACGCTCTACCGCTGCACGGTCTCGGGGAACACGTCGGCCGGTTGCGGCGGCGGCATCGACAATTACGGGAAGGTCATCCTGAACATCGCCTGGATCCGGAACAACGGCGCCGCGCAGGGCGGCGGAATCTGCACCCGCGACGGAGGGAGCTGCGAACTCTACACGTCGACGGTCACGGGCAATACGCCCGACCAGTTGTCGGGCCCCTACAGCGCCAACAGCACCTGCACGATCGGCGACGCGCCGAACAGGTCCGCGACGACGTTCGCAGGGTATGCCGGAACGGAGGAGCCCGAACCGCGGTCGATCGAGGGCGACGCGGACGTCTCTGAAGTGAAGAATGCGCTGTCCGATTCCGGAAGCGCCCTGCACGGCGCAGTGGCGGAGGCCCTGTCGGCCGATCTTGGGCGGACGCCTGCCGGAACGAGCATGTCGCTCTACTACGCGAACACGTTCGAAAACGTCGCCGTGACGAGCGCCGATCTCGTCGTGGAATACACGGCGTCATGGCCGGCGAGCGTGCGATACTATCCGCTCTTTTGCAAGGCCGACGGCTCGGGGTACGAGATTCCCGAAAGAGGCGTGCAGTTCGAAATCAAAGCGGGGCAGAGCCTTCCGGACGGCGTGACGCCGCCCGATTTCTATGTCCCGGGCGAAGGACTCATGACCTGGCGGAACATCGTGACGGACGGCGGGGCATACGACCTGAACCCGACGGCGGGTGTCGTGACGTTCCGGGTCTGCTCGGTGCGCGCGGCGGAATTCGCCGGAGACACGGGCAGCGGCGGCGGCTGCAACGCGGCCGCGGGCGCAGGCTTCGCGCCGCTTGCGTTGTTGCTCGTCGCGCCGCTGTGTGCGTTCGTGCGGTCGAAGGGCTCCATCCGGAGGTAACGGAGCAGGACGCGACAAGACGGGCGGAGCCGCGAACGAATCCTCGGGAGCCGCCCGAGGGAGCGCTCCATTTTTGGGAATCCCGAAAAGAATCGCGATTTTCTCTTGACTCTGCCACTGTGTCAGGGTGCATCATTGGTTGCGAACGACCGAATCGAATATGTACGGACGATCGGAAGAAAAAGCGCCCGCGTCGGGCGCTTTTCAAACGGAAAAGGGGAGGTTGGGTTTCATGAAGCGTTGTATCGGATGGAACAAGCGCGTGCGTTTTCTTGTCGGAGTAGGGGTCGCCTGCGGGCTTTTCCTTGGCTCCGGAGCGATTCCGGCCGACGCCATACTGCAGGTGCGAACCGTCACGAAGTCGGAGGATTCGGAGACGACGGAGGGAACATTGCGCTACTGGGTGAAAAACGCGGCGGCGGGGGATATCATCGCCTTCTCGGGCGCCGGAATGACCGTGAACCTGACGTCGACGCTGACGCTCAATAAAGGTCTTGTTCTGGCGGGGCCGGCGACGATCACGCAGACGGGATCGGGTTGCGTCTTCAGCATTCCTTCCGGAAAGAGCGTAGGCTTTTCGAAGCTGACGATTTCGGGAGGGAAGGGCTCCTACGGCGGCGGCGTCGCGAACGCCGGGACGCTTCAGATGAACGGGTGCACCGTGAGGAACAGCTCGTCGTCGGGGTCGGGGGGAGGCGTCTGGAACGAGGGGACGCTGACGATGTCCGACTGCACGATCGAAAACAACGACTGCATGTACGCCGGCGGCGGCGTCGGCAACAACCACACCCTCACGATGGAAAACTGCACCGTGAAGGGCAACACGTCAAAATTCATGACCCATGACGGCGGCGGAATCTCCACGTGGGGAACGGCGACCATCAAGAAATGCACGATAACGGGGAACACCGCAGACTACGGCGGCGGCGTCCAGAACCGCGGAACGATGAACATGTACTCGTCGACGGTCACGGGAAACACCGCGAGGAAATCCGGCGGCGGAATGTATGTCTACGTCGGGACGAAGCTCTTCAGCGTCACCGTGAAGGACAACACGCCCGACCAGATGTGGGGCGCCTATTCGGCCGACAAGTATTGCGTGATCGGAAGCACGCCGAACCATTCGGCGACGGCGTTTGCCGGGTATAGCGGCGAAACTGAGCCCGAACCGCGGTCGATCGCGGGCGACGACGACGTCGCCGAAGTGAAGCGCGAACTGGCGGACACCGGCAGCGATCTGTTCGCGTCCATCGAAGAGATGTTCACGGAAGACCTCGGACGCACCCCGGGAGCGAAGACGGCCGGGACAAGCGGAATGACGGCGTCGCTCTACTACGCGAACACGTTCGAGAACGTCGCTCTGACAAGCACGGACCTCTCGGTCGAGTACACGGCGTCGTGGCCGGAGAGCGTGCGGTACTATTCGCTCTTCTGCAAGGCCGACGGGACGGGGTACGAGAACCCCGGACGCGGCGTGCAGTTCGAGATCAAGGCGGGGCAGAGCCTTCCCGACGGCGTGACGCCGCCCGACTTCTACGTGCCGGGCGAGGGCCTCATGACGTGGAGGAACGTCGTGACGGACGGCGGGTCGTACGACCTCAATCCGACCGCGGGCGTCGTGACCTTCCGGGTCTGCTCGGTCCGCGCGGCCGAGGCGACGGGGGACAAGGGCAGCGGCGGCTGCAACGCGGCCGCGGGCGCAGGGTTCGTCGCGCCGCTCGCGCTGCTGCTCGGGCTTCCTCTGACAGTGCTGCGCGCCCGCAAGTAACGATCCGCAGTGGGTATGAAGGAATATTGTTTCGGTCCCGGATGACGAAAATCGGAGTTTTCTCTTGACTGTGACAGTGTGTCAGGATGCAAAATGAGTGTTGTGGAATGCAATGTCGAACCGAGGAGGAGAGGACTTTATGGAGAAAAGAATGTGTTCCGGATTTTCCGTCATTATCGTAATCGCCGCCGCGCTGCTGCTGTGCCCCGTATTCCGGGCCGAGGCCACCGCACGGTACGTGACGAATGGATCGGACGTCCCGTCGAATCCTGTCGCGGGAAGCTTCCGGTCCGTGCTGCTCAGTGCTTCGGCGGGAGACGTCATCAGGTTTTCCGGCGGAGGTACGACGGTCGTTCTGGCTGACCAGGTCACTATCGACAAGGCGCTCACGATCGAGGGGCCGGCGACCATCCGGCAGGGGGCGACGGACAAGCGCGTCCTCGAAGTTTCGGCGACGTGCACGATGAGCAATATTACGATCACGGGGGGCAACTTCGCGAACCAGGGGTTGTCGAAGCTGAAAGGGGCCGGGATCTACAACCGCACGGCGGGAGTCCTGACGATGAATTCGTGCGCGGTGACGGGCAACACGGGCGGCGGCGCCGTCGAGAATCTCGGAACGCTGACGATGAACTCGTGCACGCTGACGAACAACTCGAACTTCCTGGCGTTCGGGTCGGCCGTCACGAACGTGTACCTTGGCGGCGGTCTCCATGCGACCGCTGCGCTGACCGGCTGCACGATCGAAAACAATGACGTCGCGGGAAGCCTCGGGGGCGCGATCTACAACGGGGACATCCTCGCCATGAGCAACACCAAAGTCTGCAACAACGCGACCGGAAAGGGCAGCGGGCTGCTGAGCCGCTATGGCGGAGGACTCTACCTCGGCTGCCGCTCGAACACGACGCTCACGAACGGGTGCCGGGTGACGGGAAACGATCCGTCGCAGCTCTACAAGGAGGTCACGTACTTCTCGTCGCCCGTATTCACGTACGACAATACGTGTGTGATCGGCGACGCGCCGAACAAGTCCGCGACGGCCTTCGCGGGATACTCGGGCGAGAAGGAGCCCGAGCCGCGGTCGATCATCGGCGACGCGGACGTCAACGACGTCAGGAACGCGCTGGCGGATTCCGGAAGCGACCTCTTCGCGGCCGTCAGAGGCGCGCTCTCTTCGGACCTCGGCCGGACTCCCGGCGGGACGAGCGCGACGCTCGCGGGATTGACCGCATCGCTCTACTACGCGAACACGTTCGAGGATGTCGCGATCGAGAGTCAGGATCTCGTCGTGGAGTACACGGCGTCGTGGCCCGAGAACGCGCGGTACTACGCGCTCTTCTGCAAGGCCGACGGCTCGGGCTACGAACTGCCCGACCGCGGCGTGCAGTTCGAGATCCGGGCGGGGCAGACATTGCCCGACGGCGTGACGCCGCCCGACTTCTACGTCCCGGGCGAAGGACTCATGACCTGGCGCAATATCGTGTCGGACAACGGATCGTACGACCTGAACCCGACTGCGGGCGTCGTGACCTTCCGGGTGTGCTCGGTCCGCGCGGCCGAGGCGACCGGCGACAAGGGGAGCGGCGGCGGATGCGACGCGGCCGTCGGAACGGGCTTCGCGCCGCTCGCGCTGCTGCTCGGGCTGCCGCTCGCCGCGCTCGTGCGACGGAAGAACCGCTGACGGCGATAGCGGAGAACGATGCGATATGCGGACCGGAGGACGCTCCTCCGGCTCGCGTCTCACTCTGCGGGATGAAAAAAATCCCCCTTGACCGTGACACGGTGTCAGGGCGCATCATTCCGCTATGGACCGGGAGTCATACAGTGCGGGGGGAGGGGCGGAAGACATGTTTCGGAGATGCGCATCGGAAATGGTCGCACAGTGCTTCGCAGTACTCGGAATAGCGTTCGGAATCCTTTTGGGTGCGGGAGCCGAACCGGGACTAGCCGCAATACGGAAGGTCATATACGCGGATGACACTATGTGGAGGGCGGGATCGTTGCGCTTTTGGATCGAACGCGCGAACGACTCGGACGTGATCGTGTTTATGGACTATGTGAAGGTCGTGGAACTTGAAAAGGGAGAGCTGGTCATCAACAAAAATATCACGCTGGCGGGCCCGGTGAAGATCATCCAGGGCGGCGTGGGGCGCATCTTCAACATCGCTTCCGGAAAAGCAGTCACCCTCGAGAATCTGGAGCTTTCGGGGGGAAAGGCGCCGGGAGACGGCGGAGCGATATTCAATGCCGGGACGCTGACGATGAAGGGGTGCACGGTGAGGGAAAACTGCACCATCATACCCGGCCCCGGCTCCGGCGGCGGGATATGGAACGAGGGAACCCTGACGATGGAAAACTGCGTCGTCAGAGGCAACGTGTGCGGCGTCAACGGCGGAGGCGTTGCGAGCAAGGGCGACCTGACCCTGACGAACTGCGTCTTTTCCGGAAACTACGTCGTGCCCGGCGCCGAGCAAGTCAACGGATACGGGGGCGGCGTGCATATCGCAGCCCGTGATTCGATGAAGTCCCTGACGGCGACGAATTGCACCTTTTCCGGCAACTCGGCCGCCCTCGACGGCGGCGGACTCTGCATCGAAGGAAACTGCGATCCGAAAGTGACGGGGTGCGCCTTCTCGGAGAACGGAGCCCGGTACGGCGGAGGAATACAGACCCGTTCGAAGTTCATTCTGGCGGTGAAGGACTCGTCCGTCTCGGGCAATATCGCCTCGGAGGGAGGCGGAATCCACATAGCGCGCGATTCCTCGTGCAGCCTCAGCGGATGCACGATCAAAAACAATCGGGAGGACGAAATTCGCGGCGACTATACATCGGATGGAACCAACATCATCGGGAATACGCCGAACAAGTCGGCGACGGCGTTCTCGGGGTATTCCGGCGAGGCGGAGCCCGAGCCTCGGTCGATCGTCGGCGACTCGGACGTCTCAGCCGTGAAGAGCGCCCTCGCGAACCGGCAGAGCGCGCTGTACGGCGTGATCGAACAGGCGCTCGCCGCGGACCTCGGCAAGACGATCGAGGGAAAGGCGACATCGCTCGCTGCGCTCGCTCCGCTCGCAGGCATGGCGACGACGCTCTACGCCGCGAACACGTTCGAAGACGTGTCCCTGACGAGCGCGGACCTCTCGGTCGAATACACGGCGTCGTGGCCGGAGAACGTGCGGTACTACGCGCTGTTCGCCCGCGCGGACAACTCGGGGTACGAGCTTGCGGACCGGGGCGTGCAGTTCGAGATCAAGGCCGGGCAGAGCCTTCCCGACGGCGTGACGCCGCCCGACTTCTACGTGCCGGGTGAAGGCCTCATGACGTGGAAGAACATCGTGACGGACAACGGATCGTACGACCTGAACCCGGGCGTAGGAGAGGTGACCATCCGCGTGTGCTCGGTGCGCGCGGCGGAGGTTGTCGGAGACAAAGGGAGCGGCGGCGGATGCAATGCGGGAGCGGGCTTTGCGCCGACGGCTCTCCTGTTCGCCCTGCCGCTGTGCGCCTTCGTTCGGTCGAAGGGCTCCGTCCGGAAATAAGCGGTCCTTGCGCGGCGAGGACGCGCGAACGGCGCATACTGAAACGAAGGAGGTCGGGTGTTATGGAATTTTGTGCGGGATGGGGAAGTCGCGTGCGGCGCCTGACCGGATTCGGCCTTGTGGTTGGGGCGCTTCTCGGGGCGGGGATGCTTCCGGCCGATGCCGTGGCGGTTCGGACCGTCACGAAGCCGGAGGATTCGGAAACGACCGAGGGAACATTGCGCTACTGGGTGAAGAACGCGGCGGCGGGGGATATCATCGCCTTCTCGGGCGCCGGAACGGCCGTGAACCTGACGTCGACGCTGACGCTCAATAACGACCTTGTTCTGACGGGGCCCGCGACGATCACGCAGACGGGATCGGGCTGCGTCTTCAGAATTCCGTCGGGAACGAGCATCGGCATGTCGAATCTGACGATCGCGAGCGGAAAGAACGCATACTCCGGCGGCGGCGTCGCGAACGCCGGGACGCTGACGATGAACGGATGCACCGTGAGA
>CAYVKE010000144.1:0-7404 GCA_964451935.1 uncultured Synergistaceae bacterium
GGACGTCTACGACGCGCTCGTGACGGAACGGCCCTACAAGAAGCCGATTCCGCACGAGGAGGCGGTCGCGGTCATCGCGGCCGGGGCGGGCACGCATTTCGATCCGCGGCTCGTCGACGTCTTCCTCGGGTGCGAAAGCGAATTCAGGGCGATCGCACGCAGGATCGCGTGATTCTTCCCCGTGACTTTTTCGTTCCGCCTTTCCCTTGATTATCTCGAAGGACGAGGAAAAAAGCCGCTATCGGCTTCGCGAGGGCGACGCAACGATGACGGAGGCGCTTCAGCCGAGGATGGACGTGAGTTTGCCGTTCAGATAGCGGTTCAGACTGACCCTGGATTCCGCCGCCCGGATGGCGAGCCTCCGATGCATCTCCGCCGTCGTCCGGAAGAGGATTTTGCCCGATCAGGCATGATCGACGAGGGGCTCCGGGATTGTTTCTCCGTTGCGTTCCATATCCGCGACAACATCGGCGACGAGGGAGCGGATTCCGGAAAAAGCCTCGTCGTCGCTTTTTGCGAGCCATGAGAGGCTCGGGAACTCGGAACAGAGCCCGACGTATTCCTGATCTTCGGGAGACCATTCCACGCGGTACATGTAGTGAGAGGCGTTCGTGGTCATGATCCTACGGCGATCCTCACGTCGCAGCCCAGAGCCGTTGCGATATTCACCAGGGCATCGAGGGAAAACCGGGAAATTCTCCCCCGCATGAGGTCATTGAGACGAGGTTGCGTGATTCCGCACTTCATCGCAGCCTCGCGTTGCGTCCACTGAGCCGCCTCGATTTTCCGCATGACAGCCACCGCCAGATCGGAGCGAAGGCGCATATTCGCGGCTTCTTCCCTCGTGTCGGAGAGAGCGTCCCACACATTTTCGTATCGCTCGCTCATAATGCTCCTCCCTCTCTCATCCTCTCTCATCCTCTCTCATCCTCTCTCATCCTCTCTCATCCTCTCTCGTAATTCCGCATACCTTCCTGCGGCCAGATCGATATCCTTTTTCGGCGTCGCTTCCGTTTTTTCTGGAACGCATGGAGAACGTAGACCGCGTCTTCCATACGCGCCGTATAGATGACGCGAAACGTCCCCGATTCTTCCCAAACGCGAATTTCTTCGACCCCGGGTCCGATCGAAGGAATCGGACGATAATCCGAAGGGGGGTCGCCTCGTTGGACTCTTTCAAGCTGATAGCCGCAGTCCTGTCTTGCGTCCTCCGGAAAGTTCCGTATGCGTTTCAGGGAATCACCAAGGAACTCGATCGCCTTCATGTCGATATTATATCAGAACAGATATAAAGTGAATCGTTTTCGCAGAGTATCGCGATACTTCGCCCGCCACAGTATCATCTCCTTGTGTCAAGAAAGCACCCGGCGCAGTCATTGACGGAAATAGCGTTAATTCCGTCAACATACACAAGCCGCCGTTCGAGAACGTCCGAACTTCGACCGTTCCCGCTCAGAATAGTACTCATCATGCTGCGAAACTCATGAGAGCGAATGTCGTCGTTGCCCGTTATAATCCACGCTCCCGTGAAGAAAGCGACTGATTCCGCACACGAATTCCACGTTGTCCCGCAGGTTTCAATCCACGCTCCCGTGAAGAGAGCGACATGCAGGCGGTTTAGTGGTTGGCGGAGAGAGTGGGTTTCAATCCACGCTCCCGTGAAGAGAGCGACTCGGGTTCCGAAACGGCCGTACGGTGAGATCCAGTTTCAATCCACGCTCCCGTGAAGAGAGCGACGGGAGACGATGTCGTTACCGTCCGAAGCTGTGAGGTTTCAATCCACGCTCCCGTGAAGAGAGCGACCCCTTACCGTCCTGACCTTTGCTGACGGTTTCGATGTTTCAATCCACGCTCCCGTGAAGAGAGCGACACGCGACGGAATCCGTCAAGGCGTCGAGTCTGAGGGTTTCAATCCACGCTCCCGTGAAGAGAGCGACTTCGGGCCTCGACGAGATCAAGCGAACCCTGAAGGTTTCAATCCACGCTCCCGTGAAGAGAGCGACGCCACGATCGAACAAACAGCCTGGGAGCTTCTTTAGAAGCACATTTCCGCGGACCTTGAAAAAATAGACGACTGTATTGAAAAACATCGACATCATAGACACTGTAATCCCTGTAGTAGAAAGAAAGAACGACATTCGCGAACCTCCCGGGGTTTTATCGGTCTCTAGAGGTTCGCGCAATAATATCTTTTATAATTTATCTATTTTTTAAAATTAAACACATTATGTTTATGCATTCTTATGCTTCAAGGGCGCTGTTGCTTTGAGCTATCAATTCTCCTTCAAAAATTCAGCCATATAGCCAAGAAAATTATCGTACTTTCCAAGCCATTCGTAGACTGTTCCTTCCACAGCATTTCCATTTTCGAATGGCCTGATCACAGTTGTAAAGCGTTTCGGTATGATCTTTTGGATTTCGTTTGTCGGAGATATTGCATCGCCAACGGAAATTGAAACGGAGTTCTTCTGGATCTCTTCCGGCGAAACCTTTTTCCCGTTTCTGATACGTTCTGCCAGATTCGGATTGATGACAACCGTCAGTGAGAGATTCCGGACCAGCTTGAAGAGACGAGAAACCGCCGGAAAGTCTCCGCTATTTTCGCATCTCCTGATATCTTCACAAACTTTGCGTACATGATCTTCTCCTATGGAAGATCCTATTTCTTTTCGCAAGGATTCAGTAACCATTTCAGGCGAGACATATCCTTTTTCAAGAAGTTTCTTGAGAACTCTTGCCGCATCCGCAAAACCCGGATTTGACGAGAACCCGTTTTCCGCCCCTTTTATCTTGAGCGAAAATGACCAAATTTCGGCTCCGGAAGCAGACTCGCCCTCTCTGTTGATGCGTCCGTCTGTCTGAAGTAGGCTCGAAAGGCTGGAGAGTTCCCGCCCCCCGCTACGGAAAGAAAAATTCATTCCGGATTCGACGCAACTCGTCGCGGTCAAAACCCACGAAGTATCCGATGAATCGTTCAGTCGCCTCTTGATCCTTCCGATGACATCTTCTCTGTCTTTCGGCGCAAGTGCCGTTGAAAGATGCTCAACGTTGCTTCTTCTACCGAATTTCTTTTCAATGGCCAATGCCGCCCGGGCCGCATTGTTTACGGTATTAAAGACGAAAATAGACGGCATCCGGAAGGACGCGGCCCATTCCGCGAATTCGTCCTCGTCGAGATTCTCCGATCTCGATCGAACAGTGATTCGTCCTTTCTCGTAATGCTCCAGCGCGTTCTGAACTTTCTCGGAAGCCAGTTCCGGGATGCCGCATTTCGGTATCTGCAATCCCAAATCCTCTAATTCCCAGAATCGAACCTGTGTTCCCGAAGCAAGTACAAAGCGACATCCCCAGTTATACGCCAGTTCTTTCATCCAGGGCCATGCCTGTTTCCAGAACCATATCGGCATGGTTGCATGCGCCTCATCGACAAAAACACCGGAACGCGGCACCTGGTGAAATTTTCGTAAATCTGCAGGATGATGCGCCGCCATTGTTTCGAAAAACTGTACCGCCGTCGTTACTATCACAGGCGCCCTCCAGTTTATTGAGTACCGGCGAAGACGAGGGCTGTCGAACTGGATCCTGTGATGATGAGCAACGACAATTTCTTCCGGAGATTCCCCGGGAAGAACGAGGTTGGCCCGGAGCGTTTCGACCGTCTGGTCGATCAGATTTGTAAAGGGAGCGACATAGAAGATCCTGCGAAGGTTATTCTGTCGGGCGATTTTCAGCAAATGCGCAATACCCGCAAAGGTCTTGCCGCTCCCTACCAGTGCAGACAAACTGACAATGCCGGGATTTTCGGAAGCAAGCGCATTCTCCAGAAGCATTTTTCTGAGATAGTTCCGTTCGTTTCTTCTTTCGCAGTCATCGGACTGACTTTCCTGTTCGGCATTCAGCCTTGCGATATTTCCCACGAGAAGATTGAGCCGTTCCTCCGGTTTCAGATCCGGTATGACGGCAGTATCTTTCCCGTAGTCGAACTCTGCCGCATCGGTCCGGTCGGAATCGGTCAGACATGAAAGCAGGATTCGAAGCGTGAGTTGTCTTTGGTTTTCCCGATCGCCTTTTTGACGTCCCAGACCAGGAATTCCATTCCGAACGTGTCTTTCAAGAAGGTCCGCCATTCGATCATCGACGATAGAACGCAGCTTTTCGTCAGACGACCTGAATGGCGGCGCCGTGTTCCCGTATTCGGCGGGGCAATTCGGAAGCCCTCTGTGATGACTCCAGACCAGAACGGCCGGAACTGTTTCCTTTGACGCAAGAAGCGCCGCAACGCCGGCATCCGTATGATCATAAGGCAAAGCTTCCATGCGTTCGTTCTTGGAAAGAATTTTCTGGTTTTCTTCAAGGAGCTTTCCGAGGTCGTGGAAAAGAGCGGACAATCGCAACGATTCGCCCATGACCTCGCTCTTTCCGCCGGTTTCGAGAAAGCGGGCAAGAGCACCGGACTCCACGTTGCGAATATGATCTGCGTAGCTCTGCGGTTCCCGGTCTGGATGAAGAGGGCTTCTGGCGAAATCCATTGGCGAAATTTCCTAGTTTTTCTCCGGTTCCTTCTCAGGCTTCTGCTGCATGAGATCCATGAGAGTCACCGTATCACGCAGTTCATCAGGAAGCCTATCCGGGATGACATAGTCTTCCAGGCTGGCTTTCAACGGATTCGCCTGGGCTTTCCACGTCGGTTTGAGCGCTTCGAGTATACGATGGTCGGGACACGAACCTAGAGCGGACTTGTGTTCGGCATACCATGCGTGCCTGACGTGAATCTGGGTCCGAAGGAGCGACTGGCTTGACGAATAGACATAGGGGATCAGCTCAAGCGCAAGAATAATGTCTTTCTGCGAACATTGCGTGACTGCCGCACGGGATGGATCGACGAAGAACGGGATATAATAAAGAGCATGGCGGGCAACGCGATAGGCATTCGGAGCCATTCCCCGGTCCTTGCCCGTTTCGACGCCGGATTTGTTCGTCAGGGTCAATCTCTCGATGTCCAAAGGAAGGACGCTTTCCCCGCAACCAAAGTGAAGAACCCCGGTTCGAATAAATTCCACAGACTTTTTGTCTACCTTCTCGTCAAGGAACGTACAACCAAAAACCCGGGTATCCCAGTACTGAGCCAGAATTTCTTCCGGACCGTTTTTTTCGATGATTCTCTTGGCTATGGCAGGTCGATCTCGATCTTTCATTTCGAATATTCCGTAATTTTTTTCGACAAGATCATGTTTTTTCTGGAAAACCTTCCAATGCGGTCCCTTCGATGCCACCATATCCCGCAGTTTCCGATGTATCGATACCGGAGAAACAAGCCCGATTCCATTGCCATCCGTTCTGGGATCGTTGTTTGTATCCGGGTCACCATTGATATTCGACATTACGACTTCGACGACAAGAAGGCCCGTTCCTCGGTTGAGTTCTTTTTCCTTGCTTATCATCACTGTTTTGCCTCCTCTGCCGGATTCTGAATGTTGTATTCTTCATCATTTTCCTTATCTTTTCTCAATCCCGCCGCAAATCCCAGAAGGAGTTCGGCTTTTCCCGCATCCGTAAGTCGTTCTGGAATACCCTTTTCCGCAAGTTCCTGAGATATTTCTCCGAATTTCGATATCGCCCAAAGAGCGCGCCTGTCATTTGCGCCGATCCCCCAGCCGCAGTAGATTCCCCATCGTTCCTGAAGCATTGCAAGAGCCTTCTGAGGGGTACGTCCGGCAATGACCATGAGGGAATTTCCGAGAAGCCTCGCCGGAAGGCGTGCGTTTTGGTCGTCGCGTCTGCAATACCTTTGATGAAGAAGGTCGGCAAGCGCCAGAAGCCGCCCGATAAGGTACGGAGAATCTTTCATGTAGGTCTCCTTTCTTCGTCCGATTGCACCGAGCAAAATCCCGACAAGCGCCGGGAACTTTGCCAGCCATACAGTTCGCCCATACCCTTTTTTGAGAGTCTCATATCTTTCTCCGGGAGCCTTCCGGGGGCTGTCTATCTTCTGGTCCAGAAATTGTTGCGCTTTTTTCAGATCGTTGTTGGATGCCGCCAACCAAGACGACCAGGATAAAAGAAGCGGGGTTCCGTTTTCCACGGCAAGACGCATCATCCTTCCCAGATCGGCATTCCCGAACAAAAGATCGAATCCGTCCTGAAAAAACGAGTCTGTCCCCATCGTCCATCCCTGTCCCTCTCTGATCCATCTCTGGTCCAGAAGGCACGATACCTCGCATGGCCTTGGAGGGATTCCGCCAAGATCGACCCGCAATTTGCTTCCGAACGGCAGCATTCGACAATCGGAAAATGGAATGTTCTTCGCGTTCTCTTTCCACCTTTCGGCGGCATCGATAAACGTGCTTCCCGGAGTGGATCGTTCTTCCAACACCCTTGTTCGCCCCGGATCCACTTTGGACAGAACGAAGGTACGTATGCTGACATCCGGGTGTTTATCCACCACACCCTTTAGAGCCGTTATTACCGCCTCTGTTTTCGATGTCAGAAGGATTTCCGCGGAAGGCGCTATCGCCTCCGAATCATCCGGTTCTTCAAGATCTTCCCCGGCGCGTCCGGGAGCCAGGAAGGATATCATCTCGCAGGAATCGATGAATCCTTTCGGATCTTCGACATATGCGCACAGGATACTTCGGGAATATCCGCATAGATCCGAAATATTGGCCCATGTCTTGCCCATACGATTCTTGTCGACAAGCCAGTTGATGGAATCGGTTATTTTCGCGCGCGAATCTTTCCCGACCCGGAATGCTTCCGGGCCAATCCGCCCATATCTTTTCTGACACAGTGAGTTCTTATTCAGGCTGTATATCTGTCTCGGACCCAAAGAACCCAGGGTTACTTCCGGCATCAGTTCGGACGATCCCACGGCGCTGAACCCGTAAACATCCCTGTCGTCGTTATCTCCGACATCCGGTCCTTTCGTCTGAAGAAGAATGCTTCCCAGGTTCTCCTGTATCTTCTTTTCGTACGGAGACGGATATTCCTCGTCAAGAAGATCATCAACGTCGAAAAGCACGTGGACTTTTTCTGTCCTCTTTTCCTGAATAACAAAAAGAGGGAAGACCGATGCCGCCCATTCCCTGTCCCGTTCCGCCTCGTTCAGGAAGACACTCTTCAGATCTTCATAAAGAGCGCCCTGGCTGACAGCTTTTTCAAACCGATTCACCACTTCGAGAACGCATCGTACTTCTTTCAGATGCGCAATGCTTCTCGTGGTCTTTTTAAAATCACCCGCGCCCCTTATGAATGGGGCAAAATGATCCTTCAGATCAAGCTCTCGGCCATCACCGGATTTCGGGCTTCTGAACGATGTCGCTTCCACTTCTTCGATAAGTTTTTTGATATCGCCTGGCTAACGACAATTACACTTCCCCTTGAACGACAATTACACTTCCCCGTCGG
>CAYVKE010000145.1:0-7280 GCA_964451935.1 uncultured Synergistaceae bacterium
AGTTTCTTGAGAGTACATCTGACGCAAGTCCTCCACAGATCCGCTTCGCGATCCGGAGTAAGGCTCCGCGGAAACATATCTTCGATGGGGGAGTCTTTTTTCGGTTTCATGCAATACCCTCCAGTCCTGACGAGTCTGCCCTAAATACGAGCACGACCTGAATCTCCGGCGGCGCGGGCGCCTTTTTCCATCCGCTCGGGGAATCGTCGCTGAATCATCCAAAGCGCGCTAGAACGAATCGCGAATCTCCTCTGCGTACACCGTCAGTATCTTTTCAATGGTTTCCGCGTCGCCGGTGTACATCGCATAGCGCTCGGACATGAGGAATTTCATCTCTTCATCCGTTGCGCCCTCCCTCAGCCTCTTGGCGAGAATCATCGACATAATATCGATGGCGACATCTCGTATGATAAATTCGTCAAGAAGGCCGTCCCATTTTGAATCCATGCCTGCTCCTTCCTCCGTCCCGGAAGCCGGCTATAAACGGTCGAAGACCGAGCCGGAACGCGGCTGGAAGATCATCGAGTACAGGCGCGCAGCGTATTCGTCGGTCATCCCCGCGACATAATCGCAGAGCGCGCGCATCCGCAGTTGTTCATTCGTCGCGCCGGAATACTTCTTCCGTGCGGATTCGTTCAGAAAACTCTCCGGGTCTTCATGGAGCGCGGAAAAGAGCCGCTTGATGATCATTTGTCCCTTGTATTCCAGAAGCTGTACGGTCTGGCTGGCGATGACCCGTTCCTGGACGAGCTTCGTCAGGAATTCGAGCGGCGTGCGCGCGTCGTCGTTCAGCGTCACGATGTATTTCAGGAGTGGCGTCTCAAAGCCGGGATTCTGTTCGACAATATCCGAGTTGGAGATGAAGAAATGCACCAGCTCGCCGATCGCGTGTTTGACGAGATACTCGCGTTCGCTGAAGAGATCTTTTCGTATTTTGCCGAGATCGATGAGATCATTCAGAATGGACGATTTGAAGCCTTCCAGAGTCTCGTTCCAGTTCTTTTCGGTGATGAGCCTGAGCGACACTGCGTCCTCGAGATCGTGAACGCCGTAGGAGATGTCGTCCGCCAGCTCCATGATCGAGGTGTCGAGCGACTTGAACCGCGTCTTCAAGTGCTTTCCCTCTTCTTTCGGGAAGCAACTTGTCAGGAGTTTGCGTTCCGATTTCTCCAGCGGCTCGAGGATCCATTCGACGACGTCAAGCTCGTCGTCGAGATAGCACTTCGGCGGCTTGAAGCGCTTCGGATTGGAGCCGCCGGAATACGCTTCTTCGTTGCAGGCCTCGCAATAAGAGGCGGGGTACTTGAGGACTCCGAGCAACATGCGCCGCGTCGGGTCCATGCCGAAGCCGTTGGAATAGTTTTCGAGCTTCGAGAGGATCCGGAGCGTCTGGCCGTTTCCCTCGAAACCTCCGTGTTTATGCATCATCTCGTTCAGCGCTATCTCGCCGCCGTGGCCGAAGGGGGGATTGCCGATGTCGTGCGCGAGGCAGATGGCCTGGATCAGGCGGTCTTCCGGCAGAATAGCCTGTATGTCGAAGAGATCTTCTTCGGTATTTCGGCTGAGATACGTCGTGATCCCCGCGCCGACCTGCGCGACCTCCATTGAGTGCGTCAGGCGCGTCCTATAGAAATCGCTGTCGCCGAGGCCCAGAACCTGCGTCTTGTTCTGGAGGCGACGGAACGCCGCCGAATGGATCACGCGGCCGTAGTCGTGTTCATACGGATTCCGGGGATCGTTCTCCTTTGCGCTTTTCTTTCCCGAACGGCGGCGTTGCCAGAGTTCATCAGACATTGGGCCAGCTCCTTGAAAGAGATATTATGGAAATTATATGATGCAAATTTATAATCGTCAACAATGTTTAATTAAAATGCTGTAATTATAGTTCTTTTCGTACTTCATGGATTTATTCTCCAGGCTGTCCGTCGAAGAAGGACGCCCCGTTTGCACGAGGGCCCTTCTTCGACGCCGCAGGCGGCAGAACCGTCGTTACAGGATCATTGAGAGCCCCCTTGTGACGCCGTTCCGCCGGGCGCGGGTTCCGGCTCCTGCGCGGTGTGCGCCGTCACGTTGTTCTCCGTGACGGAGAGCGTGAAGCGCCGTTCCGTCAAGCCTTCGTCGGATCGCATGAAGCGGGCCATCGGCAGCTTGACGAGTTTCCGAACGGTTCGGACGATGCCGCGAGCTCCATACCGCGTGACGTTGGAACGCTCGATAACGAGACTCCTGACGTCGTCGCCGACCGTTGCGGAGTACCCTTTCCTCTCGGCGGTCCGGACCGCTTCCGCGATGCGAATATCGACGATCCGCCCCATGTCCCCCTTGCCGAGTTGATTAAAGAGGACGACGCTGTCGAACCGGTTCAGAATCTCAGGCGCGAAAAACTTCGACAGGAAAAGCCGCGCCTTGCCGTCCGTGTCTTCGTACGCGGTTTTCGGGTCAGAGCTGAATCCGATAGCCGCCTGCCTTGTCCCGATCGCCCCCTCTTCCGTGAAAGCCGCGTTTGTCGTCATCACGACGACTGCGTTGGCGCAGTTCACCGTTTCGCCCTGTCCGTCGGTGAGGCGTCCCTCGTCGAGAAGCTGCATGAAGACAAGTTGAACATCTCTATGCGCCTTCTCGAATTCGTCGACGAGGATCAGGGAGTCCGGTCTGGTGCGGAGGCGTTCGGTCAGGACCCCGCCCTTTCCATAACCGACGTAACCGGGGGACGATCCGATAAGGCGAGAGAGGCCCATCGAATCGGAGTATTCGGTCATGTCGAGCGTGATGAAGCTGTCCTTGTCTCCGAAGATCGCCGATGCGGTCGCCTTCGCCGTCTCGGACTTTCCAACTCCCGTGGGCCCGGCGAAGAGAAGCGACGCCGGTTTATTCGTCGGGGCCATGTCCGTTTCGCGAAGCACAAAAACGTCGCAGACGGAACGGATGGCTTCTTCCTGTCCGATTATGCGTTCGCGAAGCGTGTTCTCGAGCGTGCGCATCCGTGCGTGCGAGTCTTCCCGCCCGGCGAGGGAGATGTGGGTCATGTCGGAAACGCAGTCGCGGATGTCGACCGCCGTCACGGTGTCGCGGCCTTTCATCACGCTCCTGCTGCACGTGCTGTCGAGGACGTCGAACGCCTTGTCCGGCAGTCGGCGCGCCGTGATGTATCGAGCGCTTGTCCGGACGGCTTCGACGATCGCTTCCGGTTCGATCCGGAGGCCGTGATGCGCCTCGTATCGGCCGGCGTTGGCTTTGAGCGCCTCGATGCTCGCCTCATCGGACAGCTCGGGAACGTCGATGATCTCGAAGCGACGCTCTAGCGCCGCGTCGGCGCGGACAAGTTCCCGGAATTCGCTGCGGGTGGTGGCTCCGATCAGACGGATGCCCCCGCGCGCGATTTCGGGCTTGAGGAGGTCGGCCATCCCCGGGATGCTCATGACGACGTGGAATTCGTCGATGAAGAGGATGACGTTTCCCACGGCTTGGCATTCCTTGAGGAGCCGCCGCAGTGTTTCCGCGAGGATTCCGTTTTGTGCAAGCGTCTTGAGTTGGTCGGGCTTCAACTGGACGACGCGCGCGTCTTTCAGGCGACCTTTGAGTTCTTCTCTGGCGGTGCGCGCGGCGAGCTCTTCGGCGATGGCGCTCTTGCCGACGCCGGCATCGCCCGTGAGAATCGCGTTTCCCTTCCCCTCGCGCAGAAGGGTGATGATGATTGCGGTTACGATCTCATCCCGCCCGATCGTTTTGGGAAGCGGCTCTCCGTTTGCGATCATCTGCGCCATTCGCGCCGTGAGATCGATTCCGACGGAGTCGAAAATCGAAACGGGCTTGACGGCCGTCGACGTCGCCGCGGAGGCGGATGCCGCGTCACCCTTGTTTTGATCCGTTTCAAGGCAATTCGCGAAGTATTTCCGGGCGTTGTCCGTGAGCGGCAGGGGAACGCCCCCTGAGAAAACCTTCTTGTCGATTGATGACTTCACCTTCTTGATATGGGCGAAGGTGATCTTTTTCGCGCCCGCCTTTCTCGCGAGATCGGCCGCAATGCGTTGAATCGTCAGAGTCTCATGGCTCGGGATCATCGTGGTTTCCTCCTTTTTTTCCGGCGTCGCCGGGGTGTCAGAGCGTAAACTCCTGAAGGAAGATGTCCGATTCGGACGTTTCCTCGGGCGCTTCTTCGGCTTCCTCGTATCTTTTCCGGATGTACGCTCCCTCTGTTTCCATCAATGAAAGGGACGGCGTGCGAAACTGCTTCCGTTCGGGCGTCGGATCTCCCGGCGCGATTTCCTCCGGCATGTCGACAAGTTCAAAACCCGAGGGGGAGAGGAAGATCGCTTTTTTCTCGTCGAGTTCATCGGGAGCCTCCGCCGGAAGTCTCGTGAGGCGCCCGGAGGCTTCGCCGGTTACATTCTTCACGACGGATGCAAAGTCTCTGAGCATCTCCGCGTCTCTCGTATGTCCCCAGGTCATGCTCTTTGGAGCGATTCCGGTCGCCTGGTTGGGAAAGCCTCCGGTCCGACGCGCCGTCCAGATAAGATCCCAGCCCGAAGAACTCTCGGAGTTTCCGCAATCCGAAAGCTCGATGATGCTCTCTTCGCGCCACGATTCGAGATCGGCCGCGACGATCGTCCCTTCCGGGAAATTGACGAAGGCGCTTTCCAGAATCAGACGGACAGCCTTGAGCGGCAACGCGGAGACGTCGATGAAGAGCGGACGGCCGGAGAGAGCGGGGAAGACGGGCTCGGAATACAGGCCGCTGAATGCTTTCAGGCAGTCGACATACGGCGACAGGCTCGCGATGATGCAATTGGCGGTGACCGAGGAGTTCCGTCCGATCAGCTTCATGATCGTCGCTTTCGAGTCTTCGTTTTCGATGCCGTCCAGCCAGTCAGGCGGGTCGAACGTGGTCTTTCTCATATCGTCCGTCTTTGAATCCGAAAGATCGTTGAAAAGCCCGAGAAGTCCGCCCGAGACATTTCGCTCGCCGATTCCGGCGGAATTCGCATACACGCGCATCGATGTGAGGAGAAGAGCCGAGAGGAGCTGACGCGCGCATTTCTCCCACCAGCTCTTATCTCCCGAGTTCCTGACTTCCCTGTCGCTGATGAAGAGCTGCGCAAGGTGGTCGGATGCCTGGACCGCAGTCATGCCGGCGAAGCGTCCTCCCATGAACTCCGAGAGCGGATCGATCCGCGTGGAGTTCTCGCATCCGGGCATAATGAACGGATCGCCGGTCCGGTAGATCCCTTTCCAAGAATCCGCTTTGCTGAACAAAAAGATCGTTGTCGTGTTCTCCCGAAGGACATTGAGAACCTCTGCGAGGTAGCCTCTGCGCCGAAGATCCGTTCCTCCGAGAAAGCCTGCGGTTTCTTTCATCGCTGTCGCCTCCCGTTCGTATTGTGTTCCGTGATTTCATCCTACGACCGGGAGACGGACCTTATCTGCGTTTTACTCCCACCAAAATTCGGGGGATCCTGCCGGATGTGGCAGGATCCCCTCGTTGCGCTACGTTTCTTCGGTTTCGGAATCATCGTTCGCGACGGGGTAGCGGCTTCCCGTGAACCCGAGGCGGACGCGGGAGCTGCCGTGGAAGACGACGGAATCTTTGTAGACGCCGCCGTCGCTGTCGGGCGTGATCCGGACGAAGTCCTGGTAGAGCAGTCGGATGCGCTTTCCGGCGTGGTCCTTGTGATAATGGCCGACGAACCATCGCCTGAAAGCGAGGCAGCGATACACGTAATCGAGGTATCGGGCGACCGCGTCGTTCTGGTAATAATAGGGTAGGTTGTTTTCCGGAAAGGCGCCGCACGGACCGGCGTGCGTGAGAACGTAATCCACGGTGAAGTCCCTCGCGGCGAGGGCCTCGAGTCCTCGCTTCTCGTCGGCCCGGGAGAGCATCTCCTCGTCGAACCAGGTGACGCCCCGCACGCGCATCGCGCGGTCGATGCTCAACGCCCCGCCCATGCACCAGAAGGTCGTTCCGCCGATGTCGTAGACGCGCCCGCGTCTGAGGTGGAGGACGTTCGGCGCGATCACGCCAACGTCCGCGCCCCAGCGATTCGCGGTCGGCATGGAGGCGAGCGCCGGGAAACACTCGTGGTTGCCGTCGATGAACGCGGTCGTCCAAGGCTTGGCCGCAAGACCGGCGATGATCTCTTTTTCCCTCTCGTCCGCCATCCACGGCAGGGCGAAGTCGCCAAGAACCACGACGACATCCTCCGGCGTGAGCGTTCGCAACTGGGGAAACGCATGGACATTGTCCAGGATTCGATGCACCTCGATCGTTCCGTGCGTGTCCCCCGTGATATAGATATTCATTGAGCGATCCGCCTCCTCGTTTTTGGTATATATGCGACATCGTATAGCGACGGAGGAGGGGCTTTCTGCGTTTTACCCTCCCGGATTTTCAAACGGTTTCATTGCCGTATGGCGATGCCTTTGACCTATATTATAATATATGTTATTGTGCCGATGGTCCCGGAGGTGAAAATATGAACGACAGCTACGTATACCCTGCCCTTTTCACGCGCTGCGAGGGGAAAGGGATCGGCGTCGCATTTCCCGACTTTCCCGGATGCGTCGCGGAAGGCCGGAACGATGAAGATGCCCTGCGAAACGCGAAGAAGGCGCTTTTGAAACGTCTGTGGGAATTGGAGGAAGACCGGGGAGAGGCCCCTCGTCCGACGCCCGTTCTTGAACTGGAACACGGGAGGAATTTGGTGGTGGTCCTTCTGGACGTCTGGATGCCGCCGTACCGGGACCGGATGCTTCACAAGGCGACGACGAGAGCGGTCTCGCTTCCGCTCTGGCTGGACCGCGAGAGCAAGGCCGCGGGGCTGAACTATTCCCGCGTCCTCCAGGAAGGGCTGATGGAGCGCCTTGGGATCTTTGGCCCCCGCGAATACCTCGAGAGAGTCCGCGAAATGCCGTATGAAAGGAGATTTTCGAGATGAACCTCGCCGAAATTCTTGCCGCCGTGCCGGTGAAAGGGGGAATTATCCGTCTCATCGACATCCCGAACCCGTGGCGCTCGGAGTTTCTGCATGATTCCTACGGATCGACGATGCCCGTCGTGCCGGGCGAAGGCCTGTGCGCCTACTCGCGGGACTGGCGCACATGGCTGTCGTTCCGCCTTGCGCCCGATTACCGGCCCCGTTATCCCGGGGCCATTCGTCTCGTTTCCGACGAAGAGGCGATGCGCCCGCCGTTCTAAAACCGGAGACGGGCCTGATGCTTCAAAAGCCGTGAGAACTACGAGCCACGTACAGTGAGGAGGGCCGCATGGATTTCCAATCAGTTCT
>CAYVKE010000146.1:0-7248 GCA_964451935.1 uncultured Synergistaceae bacterium
ACGAATCGGACCGGGACGGAATGCGCATCGTGCTTGATCTCTCGCGCGAAGGGGATCCGAACCTCGTGCTGCGGCAACTGTACCGGCGGACGCAGCTTCAGTCGACATTCGGCGTGATCAATCTCGCGCTCGTGGGCGGAAAGCCGTGCGTCCTCCCGATGATGGACCTGCTCCGGATCTATCTGGATCACAGGCGGGACGTGGTCCGTCGCCGGACGAC
The DNA here is from genome assembly GCA_964451935.1 of uncultured Synergistaceae bacterium. Lineage (GTDB taxonomy): Bacteria > Synergistota > Synergistia > Synergistales > Aminobacteriaceae > CALFXN01. The sequence goes on from CAYVKE010000146.1 coordinate 221, forward strand.
CTTCCGGCTCGACAAGGCGAAGGCGCGCGAGCACATCGTCGAAGGACTCGTGAAGGCGCTCGATATCATCGACCGGGTCATCGCGCTGATCCGTGCGTCCTCGACGACGCAGGACGCCAGGGACGCGCTCGTGAACGAGCTGGGGTTCTCGCCCGTCCAGGCGCAGTCGATCCTCGAATTGCGCCTCCAGCGCCTCACCGGACTCGAGCGCGAGAAGCTCGAGGAAGAGCTGAAGCAGCTTCTTGCCGACATCGAATACTTCACGTCGATCCTCGAAAACCCGAAGCTGCTCGACGCGGTGATCCGCGACGAGCTTTCGGACGTCGGACGGCGTTTCGGCGACGACCGCAAGACGCAGATCATGGAAGCCGAACGGGAAATGGCGGATGAAGACCTCATCCCCGAAACCGATATCGTCGTGGTGCTCTCGAAGGACGGCTTCCTCCGCAGGAAGAGCCTCGAAGAGTATTCCCTCCAGGGGCGCGGCGGCAAGGGGCGCAAGGGAGCGTCGGTGCCGGAAGAGGACGAGATCATGATCCTCGCGGTGACGAACACGCACAAGGACATCTTCCTGTTCACGTCGAAGGGGCGCGTGCTGGCGGTCAAGGGGTACATGATTCCCGAGTCGAAGAACGGAAAGGGACGCCACGTCTCGAAGTTCGTCTCCATCGAAGAGGACGAGCGCGTCGTCTCGATGTACGGCCGCGGCGTCGAAGACTCGAAGTACATCTTCCTCATCACTCGGAACGGAACGGCCAAACGTCTGGAGATTTCGGAACTCGCCAGCCTCACGCGGGCCGGGAAGCGGGTGCTCTCCCTTGACGAAGGGGACGAGATCGCCAAGGTGCGCCTCACGTCCGGCTCGGACGATCTCCTGCTCATGACGGAAAGCGGGCAGGCGCTCCGCGTTCCGGAGGTCGAGTTCCGGTCCATGGGACGCAGCGCCCGGGGCGTCCGCGCGATGCGCCTCGATCCGGGCGATTGCGTGATCGGGTGCGATATCGTTCACCCCGCGAAGACCTCGCTCATCATCAGCCAGCGGGGCGTCGGGAAACGCACGGAATACGACGACTTCACGACCCATCACCGCGGCGGCGGCGGCGTGCGCGCGATGAACCTCGGGCGCAAGACCGGCGTTCTCGTCGGATGCTGGGGCGTCTCCGATGACGACGAGGTCATCGCCATCACGAACCGCGGCCGGATGATCCGCGTCGCGGCGTCGGAAATTCCTTTGCTGAGCCGCGGCGCCACGGGGTCCATCACGGTGCGGCTCGACGAGGGCGATATGGTCGCCGACGTGAGCGTCGTCCCCGGAGACGTGAGCCGCGAAGCCGTCCCGGCGCCGCAGATGCGGGACGTCGAAACGCCGCTGCTCGCCGAAGAGGAGGAATAGCGCCGTGCGCATCGCTCCGGACGGACGGACCGCAGTCGGAATGGCGGGGCTCCTCGCGCTGGGGAGCCTGACGGTTTCGGGGCTCCTCGCGGCCCTTTTTGTCGTGGCTCTCGGCGTGCTGCTCTGGTTTTACCGCGATCCGGAGCGCGTTCCTCCGGAGGGCGCGGACATCTGGGTCGTCCCGGCCGACGGAAAGGTCGTCGAGGCGGAGGATGTCGTTCTCCCGGATCTCGGAAAGATGCGCAAGGTCGGGATCTTCATGTCGCCGCTCGACGTCCACGTGAACCGGTTCCCCTTCCGGGGAACGGTCACGGCGCTCGAGTACGTCCCCGGGAAGAAGTGGATGGCGTTCGCGCCGAAGGCGTCCGAGGAGAACGAGCGCATGATCGTCACGCTCGACACGGAGGCCGGGCCCGTCCGGCTCGTCCAGATCGCAGGGTTTCTCGCGCGGCGCATCGTCTGTCGGCTCGGCAAAGGGGACGTTCTCGATCGGGCGCAACGGTACGGAATGATCAAACTCGGATCGAAGGTTGACGTATATGTCCCGTTGCGCGTACAATTATCCGTTAGAATCGGTGATCGTGTATCGGCCGGTCAATCTGTGCTGGGAGTGATGGGACATGAAAATCATGAAGCGTAGGCGGCATATCCCCTTCCGCGAAATCGCGCCGAATATGGTCACGAGCGGGAACCTGCTGTGCGGGATGCTATCCCTGATTCTGGCGATTCACGGAAGCTTCGTCCCGGCCGCCTGGCTGATCTTCGCGGCCGTGTTCTTCGATTTCATGGACGGGAAGGTCGCCCGCAGCCTCGGCGGCGGAAGCCAGTTCGGGCTGGAGTTCGATAGCCTCGCGGATGTGGTGAGCTTCGGCGTCGCCCCCGCGGTGCTTCTGTATATCGTGTATCTCAAGGGCTTCATGGGCGTCTCGGGCGCGCTCGTCGCGTCGTTCTTCGCGCTCTGCGGCGCGTTGCGTCTGGCCCGTTTCAACGTCGTCCACGTGACCGGCCACTTCCAGGGGATTCCGATTCCCGCCGCCGGGCTCTTCGTCGCGTCGTTCGTCATCGCGGGCGTCCATCTTCCTCCCTGGATCACGATGGCGCTTCTTGCGGCCACGGGCGCGCTGATGATCTCGAGCGTTCCCTATGGCAACCTGAAGGGCATCAAGAAGGGACAGGGCGACCGGAAGAAGTTTCTCCTCCTCACGTCGCTCATGGTCGCGATCTTCGTCTTTCTCCGTTCCGCCGGTCCCCTGGCCGCAATCTCGATCTACGTGATCAGCGGGCTGGTCCGTTTCGACTGGGGAAAGTGGCTTTCCCTTCCGGGCGTCGCTTCCGATGAAATGAACGAGGACGAGACGGCCGAAGATCACTAGGCTTCGCCGCGTCCCGGGGACGGGACATGTGCTATCGAGTTGTTGTGCGGGGGCCCCTTCTATCGGGCCCCCTGATTGTTGCCGGAGGTGAATGATTGTGGAATCGCTCTACAGGGGAATCGCGCTGACCATCGCGGGCAGCGATTCGGGCGGCGGCGCGGGCATTCAGGCGGATCTCAAGACCTTCGCGGCGCTTCGCCTGTTCGGAACCACCGTGATCACGGCGATCACGGCGCAGAACAGCCTGACCGTGTCCGACATCGAGAACCTTCCCCCGCGGATTGTCGCGGCGCAGATGGACGCCGTTCTTTCCGATTTTCCCGTGAACGCGGCCAAGACCGGGATGCTGAGCTGCGAGGAGACGATCCTGTGCGTGTGCGACGGCATCCGCAGGCACGGAATCACCCGGCTCGTCGTCGATCCCGTCATGATCGCCCAGAGCGGCGCCTCGCTGATCGATGCGGACGCCGTCGCGGCGATCCGGCAGGAACTGCTCCCGCTCGCGCTTCTGGTCACGCCGAACATTCCCGAGGCCGAGCGCCTTTCCGGAGGCCCCGTGAAGAGCGTCGACGACATGGCTTCGGCGGCGCGCATCATTGCCGGGTTTGGCCCGAAAGCGGTTCTCGTCAAGGGCGGGCACATGATCGAGGGGGACGTGGTGACGGATATCCTGTTCGCGAACGGAGCGATCACGCGCTTCGACTCGCCCCGGATTCCGACGGAGAATACCCACGGAACGGGCTGCACGCTGAGCGCGGCCATCGCCGCCGAGCTTGCCGCGGGCAGCGAACTGCCGGAGGCCGTCAGAAAGGGACGCCAGTATCTCATGCTGGCGCTGAAGCGAAGCTTCCGTCCCGGACACGGGGCCGGTCCGCTGGGGCACGCAGTGGTCGCGCCGTGGCTCTCCTGACGCTGCCGGCCGACGGAACGGATTTCGGAAAACAGATCTCGGACATCTGGAACGCCGTGCGCCTCGGCCGTCCACTGTTGCATCACCTGACGAACAGGGTTGCGGCTCCGCTCCAGGCGATCGTCGCTTCCGCACTCGGCGCGAGCCCCCTGATGTCCGCCTGGCCCGCGGAAGTCGCGGCTCTTGCGGAGTCGTCCGACGCCATCCTCTTCAATCTCGGAACGCCCGGCGACGAGGAGTGGGCCGCGATGCGGATCCTTCTCGACCACGGATGTTTCGGCAGGCCGCTGCTTCTCGATCCGGTCGGCGTCGGAGCGAGCGCCGTTCGATTGGACTTCGCCCGGCGCATCCTTGAGTCGGGGCTCGTGTCCGTCTGCAAGGGCAACGCTTCGGAGATTCGCGCCCTCGTTCGCGGAAGCGCCGATATGCGCGGCGTCGATGCGGCGCTTCCCGCCGAAGGGAACGACGCAAGGGATTTTGCGCTCCGGTTCGGGTGCGTCGCGGCGATAACGGGATGTGAAGACATCGTGAGCGACGGCGCTCGGACCTGGCGGATCGGAGGCGGCTCGCCGCTGCTGCCGCGCCTGCCGGCGAGCGGATGTCTCGCCGGGACGAGCGTCCTGGCGTGTCTTGCCGTCCGGAACGGGGGGATTTCGGTCCTTGCGGGGCTGCTTGCCGTCAAAACCGCATCGGAAACCGCCGCGCGAAGCGCTTCGGGGCTCGGCGGCTTCCAGTCCGCGCTCGTGGACGCGTTCTGTTCGCTGGGCGTCCGTGACGCGAAATACGGGGCCTCGCTCGCGCGGTTCTGATTTTTACGCCCCCCCCCGCAGGGGAGTCAGTGCGTCATGATGTACAGGACGACGCTTGCGAGCGCGATGAGCGACGCGAAGACGACCGTCGGAGCGAACCAGAGTTCCCGGCGGAGCGATGCTCCATTGTCGGGCGTGTATCCGTCGAACAACAGCCGGATCTTGTAGTTGCCGTCCAGCTCGGCGATTCCCCTGAGCCCCTCGGCGATCGCGAACGTGATCGAATACGCCTTTCCGTTCCGATTGACGCTTTCGACATGTCCCGCCACGATTCCGTCGAAGTCTGACCGGTTTTTTGCAATCATCTCGTAGATTCCGGAGTCCTTCGGAAGCTCCACCTCGATGACGTCCCCCTTTCCCAGCTTTGAAGCGTTCTTTCCCTCGACCGGGTCGATGACGGCGACGCAGTCGTGGACGATGCTTACGGCGTCTGAGACGGTGTTTTCCGGAGGGGGTGCATCGGCCGCCGCCGGAGGAACGACCGGCTCCTTCGCGCGCGCGGGAAAAAAGCGCGAAACCGCGTCCGCCGGCTGTGAATCGAACGCGACGTAGACGATGGAGCGGAATCCCAGCTCCCCGTCGATCGCCGAAGTGATGGCCGTTTCCATCTTTTTTTCCCCGGAAGGCGTTTCCAGACATTGCACGAGAAGCTTCGGCGCGGCGATTTTCCGGAGCAGCGCGAGAAGCCTCGCGTACAGGATGGCCGTGGGCGTTCCGGGGATCAGCGGGGACGGCGCCGCGGCGCGTTCCGCGATGGACGAGAGAAACGTCGCGGTGTCCAGGTTGACCGAGACGTCCTCCTCGGATTTTCCCTCGTCGAGCGGGGCGGAGATGAGCGAAAGAACGGCGTCCGGAGACGACAGCACAGCACACAACATCCGGAAGCGCTCGAGCTTCGTCTTCCGGATGGATATCTGGCATTTGAGTACGGAAAGGACGGCCGCCTCCGGACCGTCGTGTGTTTCCATGGGTATCGACCTCGAAACGGGATTTCGTACGGATGCCCGTAGTATAACAGGAAGGACTTCCGGCGTCTCAGTCCTTTGCGAAGTCCCGTCCCGAGGCGGTCCTGGAGAGGATCCTCAGAATGGCGTACCCGATGATTGCGCCGGGGATGCTGCTTGCCAGAAAGGCTGACTGAAGCGCGACGAGCCCGAACGATTTCCCGAGCGCCGGCCCGAGAAGCAGCGCGGAAAGCGTCGCCCCGATCGGCCCGGTTCCGATCGGTTCGAGCAGCGCAACCCAGTCCTTTCTGATGAAACGATATGCGAATCCGACGACAAGCGCGCCGGGAATGCTTCCGGGGAAGGCGAAGAGCGTTCCCGTCCCGGTGATGTTCCGCACGATGCTGGTCACGACGGCCGCTCCGGCGGCCCACCAGGGGCCGAGCAACACCCCGGCGATCGCGTTGACCGCGTGCTGGAAGGGAAAGCACCGCGTCGGCCCCATCGGGATCGAGATGCCCGAGAGCAGAACCGCCGCGCCCGCGAGCAGTCCGGCGATGCACATCCGCCGGACGAGCGACGGATCACTCGCCTTGGATGAGATCATCGAGCGACACCTCCCGTTCGATCAGGCCGGATTGCTTCGCGAACGCCGCAAAGGCTTCCCATCCCTTTCTGTCGAAGCGCTGCGACGAGGCGTACTGCGGCAGGGTGCGGGCGAAGGCTTCCCGCTCCATGTCGCGGGGCGCTTCGGGAACGGCCGCGAAGTACAGCTCCAGCGCCTCCTGCGGATGCTCCCTCGTCCACGCGATTCCCTTCGCGAGGCATTCCGTGAATCGGCGGATGGCGGCCTTCCGGGCCGCGAAGGCGTCCTTTCCGGCGACGATGATGAGTTCGTCATAATCGGGAATGCCGTGCTTTTCGAGTTCGAACCACTGCGGGGCGAGCCCCTTGTGTTCGAGTTCGACCGTCTCGTAGTTCTTGAACGGCCCCATGATCGCGTCCACGGCGCCTGCGGCCAGCGAGGGGACGATGGTGAATCCGACGTTGACGGCTTCGTAGTTCGCGACGCCGTTTCGTTCGGCGAACGCTTTGAGGAGGATGTCCATCATTCCGGCGACCGTGTAGCCGATCTTCTTTCCCGACAGGTCCGACGGCTTTTCGATCCCTTTCCCCTTGAGGAAGAGAAGCGTCGAAAGCGGGTGTTCGACGAGGCGTCCGACGGCGCGGACCGGAATCCCTGCGGAGGCCGCCACGATCGTCTGCGGCTGATACCCCACGGCGAGATCGACCTGTCCGGCCGCGGCAAGCTTGAGCGCGTCGGCCGTTTCGGACGGCGAAAGGTACTCGACCTCGATTCCGGCTTCTTTCAGAAAACCTTTGTCCCGTGCGACGAACAGCGGAACGTGGTCCACGTTGGGGAACCAGTCGAGCATCACCGTCAGCCTTTCCGCCGCCGGGGCGGCGTGGACGGGCAGCGCAGCGAACAGAGCGAGCGCCAGAAGTGCAAGAACTTTTCTCATGTGTGAGCCTCCTCTATGGATTGTCCCGAATCGGGACGCGTGTTGCTTCGCGATTTGCGGAAAATCAGTTCTTCCA
>CAYVKE010000147.1:0-7238 GCA_964451935.1 uncultured Synergistaceae bacterium
GCCGGAAGATAAAGTGGTTCGCCCCCCACTGGCTCCGGATGACGTTCGTGAAGCCTGCCTGCCGATAGCGCTCCGCCGCGTCGGCGCTTGTCGTGCAGATCCAGTCGTAGGGCTTCGCCGCATTCCGGGAAAAGTTGTCGAAACGCCAGTGGTCGTCGCTGAAAAATGCGACCGTCGGAATTCCGAGTTCCGAGGAAACGGAACGCACCGTTTCCTGCGTCAATTCGTCGTCGAGAATGGCGTGAAAGAGCAGCGACGGCCGGAACAGCAGGCATGCAAGTCGTAGCACGGATTGCGTGCGCTCGCGGCCCAGTTCCGAGCGGACGGCGTCGTAGGGAAAGTGGATCGCCGGGTACCCGCCGTGGACAAGAGAGTAATAGAAATGGACCGTGTCGTACCCGATCCCGAGCCCGGGCCGTCCGTAGTCCGATCCGAGACCGGCATACAGGATACGGGGCGACGCGCTCCCCTGGTTGCAGATATGGAATCGCTGATGGACGTATTCCTCGTCGCTCCAGTCGGGCCATATCCTGTTTTTCAGTACGGAAAGCCGCTTTCGGAAATCCTTCAGGACCATGCGAATCAATCCTTTCCGGCTGCGCCGTCCCGCGATCGACGGGAATCCATGCCGGGATAGAATGCGTTCCATCCGTCCGTTTCATGCCGCAGCCGTTCGATGCCCGCCCGCACGCCGCGCAGGTGTTCGTCGACGTTCTCCCGTGTCACGAGGACTCCGAAGTCCGGGGGACAATACCCCGATCCCAGAACGCGCGACGCGATCCACTCCGAAACCTGCGGACCGAAATGACTGGGTTCCTTGTACAGATACGGATCCGAAGTGACCGAATTGACGTACATGAAATTCCAGACGCGCCCGAATGCCCGGACCAGGTCGCGGATCCATCGCTCGTAGTCATCGAGGAGCCCCGGAGTATTCGCGATGATCCGAAGAAAGGGCGTCCCCTCGGGCGTCGTAAACGGCAGGATCGCCGCATCGCCGGCCTCCGCGCGGAATTCCGAGAGCTTCTCCCGATGCCCGACGTCGTAGAGAAACGAAGCATACGAACGTCCGTAAATCTGGAGATTGTCCGCCAGAAACTCCCGGCGCGCGGAAGGGCCGGGAGTCACGAAGGCCAGATGCAGAACGGGCCGGGGACCGCCATCGTAGCGAATGGTTCCGTCCTTTTCTTCAAATCCCTTCCGGAATACGTTTTTCATGGCGTTCCGGAAGACATTATAGTCCAGCAGGCATTTCACCCGGTAGAGCGGATTCGTCGCTTCGTCAACGTGACGCCGTGTATCGGCGCTTCGCGACGCCGCTTCCTGCTCCCTTCGAATGCTCGCGCCGAGAAAGTCGAACCCCGCCACGATCCGTTCCGGCATTCCGACGGTTCGCCCGACGTTGCGCACGGCGGGGGCGTATTCGGAGGGGACCATGGTGTTGACGGCATAGTTGAAGCCGTCCTTCCCCCAGAGCGCAGGATCCGTGTACATGACGCGGCTGCTGCCGAGCAGGAGCGTTCCGACCCTGGGCCGTTTGAAGACAAGGATATTCGCCTTCTGCACCCGGTCGTTGAACATCGCCTGCCAATGCCCCGCCGGAACCGGGTGATTGAAGCACCACAGCGGATCGACAAGCCAGTTCACGGTCATGACGAAAGCACAGATCGCCAGGGGGATGCCGAGCACCCATCCGAGAAAACGCTTCTCGAAGGAGAGGCCGGCGGATGTCGCGCGTTGGGCTGTTCGTTTCATAATCCGGTCCCGTCCATATCAGAACCGGAAGTAGAGGAATTCGCTGACGCGGTGCAGCGAAAGCGCCACGGCGACGAAAGCGGTTCCCACGACTAAGCGGGTCGTCCACGGCCGTCCGCGCCAGGGACGACCCGCGCACCACTCGCGCGCGTTCGGAAGGAGCAGGCACAGAATGAATCCGATCGCCAGGGCGACCGCCTGAAACCGGCCCTCGAAACGCCACGTTTCCGGAGAGAGCACCTGCACCCCAAGCGCCCGAAGCGCCCCCGGGAACGCCTCCGCAAGCGAATAATCCGGAGGCAGAACGATTCCGTTTCGTCCCAGCATGCCCGACAGGATCTCCATCGCCCGGGAAAGGGATGTCGCCCGGAAAAACACCCACCCGGTCACGACGGAGAGAAAGGTCAGTCCCCAACCGAGAAGCCGGGGAAGAGCGGGAAAATGCGCGTCACGCCACAGGTGGTTCACGGTCAGATAGAGTCCGTGCAGCCCTCCCCAGAGGACGAACGTCCATCCGGCGCCGTGCCAGAGTCCGCCGAGCAACATCGTTATCATCAGGTTGACGTACCGACGGATCCGCCCCTTCCGGCTTCCGCCGAGAGGAATGTACAGATAGTCGCGCAGGAAGGTCGAAAGCGTCATGTGCCACCGCCGCCAGAAATCGATGATCGAACACGCCTTATAGGGCGAATTGAAGTTCTCGGGCAGAACGATGTTGAACAAACGGCCGAGTCCAAGGGCCATATCCGAATATCCGGAGAAGTCGAAATAAATCTGGAACGTGTAGGCCAGCGCCGCGCCCCACGCCTCGACCAACGTCGGGACGTTCACATCGTCGAAAACGGCCGCGACGAGCGGCGAGAACGTATCCGCGAGCATCACCTTCTTGAACAGACCAAGGGAGAGCAGCGAAAGCCCCAGACACGTGTTGTTCCATGAAAAGCAGAAGGTTCGGTTCAAGCCGAACTGGGGAATGATGTCCTGCGCGCGCACGATCGGTCCCGCGATCAACTGGGGAAAGAAGGAAACAAAGAGCGCGTATTGCGAGATGTCGTTCACGACGACCGTTCCCCTCCGGGAGTCGACGAGCCAGGCGATCTGCTGGAAGGTGAAAAACGAGATTCCAAGCGGAAGAAAGACCTCATGGGCGGAAACGGGGACCCCGAAGAGCGTTCCCGCGTTTTCGAGAAAAAAGCCAGCGTACTTGAAATAGCCTATCAGCCCGAGATTCGCGGAAATCCCCAGGAGGAGGAGAAGCGTCCCGCCGCCTTCACGAATACTTTCCGCGGATAACAGACGTCCGAAAACATAGTTGACGCAGATCGACGCCGCCAACAGCAGAAGATAGGGCGGGTTCCACCATGCGTAGAAAAAGAGCGACGCCGCGAGAAGAAGCTGCAACGAAGCGTGCGTCGCATGCATCCGGCACAGGATCCGCCATATCCCCCACGTTGCGGGAAGGAACAGAAACAGGAACTCGAAGGAATTGAACAGCACGACGCGCACCTCTCCACAACTCCGCCGAATCGGACGGAGGGTATCTCAGCCCACGGGGGACGTCATGCTCCGGGAGGCTTCGAAAATCCCGGAACGGGGCTCATGCGGCCGCCGGTCCCGAAGACGGACTTCCCCGCATCAGGCGGAAAGTCGTCCGTAATAGGCGATCGTTCGTAGCGCCGCCTCTTCCGGCGTCGGCCAGACGCAAGCGGCCGAAGGAACCGGGCGTGCGCCCGAAACAGCCTCCCGGAGCGCTTTCGTCCACGCGTCGACATCGCCGTGCGCGACCAGAAACGACGCTTCCAGTCCCATCTCCTTCACCGCCGGAATGTCGGACGCGAGGACGGGAACTCCCATCGCGAGCGCCGTCATGAGCGTCAGCCCCGCGCCTTCCGAACGCGAGGGAAAGAGAAAGCAGTCGCATCCGAGGTAGAACGATTCGGTATCTTCCCGGTAGCCGTGAAACCGGATGCGGCGCCCGAGCCCGGATTCCCGGACACGCGCGCGGAGCGTCCCTCCGAGCGGACCATCTCCGACGACGTCCAGCTCCCATGCGTGATCGGGAATGCGAAGGAAGGCCTCGACAATGTCCTCGACGCCCTTGACGCGCGTCAGACGCCCGATGAAGCAGAAGCGCACCGCCGGGGCCAGAGTCGCGTCGCACATCGTCCATCGCGCTTTCGGCGCGGGAAGTCCGTTCGGAATGACGGCCGCGTTCACGGGGAGGAACGGCCGCATCCATTCCCGGACCGTCTGCGAGACGCAGATCGCACCGTCGGCCTTCCGGTACGGATAGAGCCCCGCGTTCCTCGAATAGAGCGCATGGCACGTCACGACCCATGGAACGCCCGTAAGGCGGCTCGTCCACCACGCGATCCACGCGGGAACACGCGAATGCGCGTGAAGGATGTCCCATCCCTCACGGCGGACGAGCGACGCCAGACGGACCGCGCATCGCGCGGCGACGAACGGATTTTTCCGGTGAACCGGAAGCGTCAGGTGTCTCGGTCCGCCCTCCACTCCCGCGAGGGACTCGGCGAGCCTTCCTCCGGCCGAGACGACGAGGACGTCGCACCCGGCAGCCGCCTGTGCGGTCGCGAGCCAGAGAACGTGCCGCTCGACCCCGCCCTCGTCCATCTCGGGAAGAAGATGAACGATTTTCATGAGGGCGTATTCAGGATCCATTCGGCCGCGCGCTTCGCCTCGTTGAAGCCGGAGACGGCCGTCGAAGCGTCCGGGCGTTCCTGCGCCGTCCCCCGCGAGGACGCCGTCTGCTCGACGAGATACCCCCGCTCGCGGAAGCGGTCGAACATCGCGTCGAACTTCGGAACGCCGAAGACGAAGCGCGGCGGAAGCAGGCCGAGCGCGGCGAGGCGGAACGCCAGACGCTGAAGGATCATGTGGAGTCCCTTCTTCCGCCCGACGCGGAGCAGGACGACCCTTCGCCCCGCCGTGACGGCTTCGGAGACCATCGAGACCGAGTCCTCGGTGCAGAAGATCCGGGAGCAATGCCCGAGCATCCCGGGAACCGGGTTGTATTCGTCGGCCGACGCAAGGAGAACCATCCGGACGAAGCTTCGTCCGCGCGCAAGTTCCGTGATCGCCGTCTCCGTGTCGCCCGACGTCCGCCGCGACGTCGTCAGGTAGATTTCGGCCCCCGCGTCCCGCGCACGGTTGAAGATCGGCTCAAGCTCCGTTTTCACCCACGACGGCGTCACCGCGTAGTTCGCGTCGTCGCCGCCGACGAGGATTCCCCAGGCGGGCGCGTCCGGATTCGCCGGGGGACTTCGCCGGAGCAGTTCCCCTGCGGCTTCGGCAAGTTTCTCGGGAACGATCGCGTTCGGCGCGCCGAGCGTCGCGAGCGTAGCGGGCGTCCGCAGCCCGTTCGCTGCGCCGGGCGAAGGACGTCCGGAAACGTCGTGCTCGGGAAGGATCGCAAAGTCGAACGGCTCCGTCCCGAGAACGGACGGCGTCATGATTACGCATGTCTTCGCGCCGAGCGCGCGTCCCACGGCGAGCGTGAACGGCGCCGCGGAGCTTCCGGCCGAGAGCGCCAGAATGTCGCCGTCCGCGCTCCCTCGCGAGGAGACGTTCTCCGCCGCGAGGTTCTCAAGATCCGCAAGCAGGACGCCTGCTCCGGCGCGCTCAAGCCATCGGAGCGATTCGTCCTTCGACGCATGGCGGAGCTGTCGCGCCGCGACCTTCATCAGCAGGAACCGCTTCATCCCCGAAAGGTGCGGGACGTCGCGCTCGACGACGTCCGCTCCGGTCGCCTCTGCGATCCAGTGCGCCACGCCGCGGCTCTGGTGCAGATGCCCCCGGATTCCGTCGGAAAGGATCACGATGAGTGAAGGTCGAACCATATCCGTCCGCGTCCTCCTACTTTTCGACCGAGTCGGTTCCGGCTTCGCCCCCGGCCGTCTTCTCCGGCGCGTCGCATCCGATGGCCCGGCGCACCATTTCCCGGACCTTCTCAAGATCCTCGGGGGTGTTCACATTCGGCCCCCCGTGCGGGTATTTCGTCACGCCCACCCGGATGGGATAGCCGCTTTCCAGGATCCGGAGCTGCTCCAGCGATTCCAGTCTCGAGAGTGGCGTTTCCGGGAGTTCGACGTATTGCAGCAGGAAGTCCTTGCGAAACCCGTAGATGCCGATGTGCTCGTAATACGCGCAGCCTTCCGTCTCATTCCTGCAGTACGGGATCGGGGAACGGCTGAAGTAGAGCGCGTCGCCGTGACAGTCCAGAACGACCTTGACAACGTTCGGATCGTCGATCATCGCGGGATCGTCCAGAGGAGAACACAGCGTCGCCGTGACGACGTCGGGATCGGACAGGAGCAGTTGCACGACCTCGTCGATCATACGGGAATCGATGAGCGGCTCGTCCCCCTGGATGTTGATGACGATATCCGTGTCCATATTCCGGGCGACTTCGGCCACGCGGCTCGTTCCGTTCGGATGATCGGGCGACGTGAGCGCCGCCTCTCCGCCGAAAGCCTGGACGGCCTCGACGATCCGTTCGTCGTCCGTCGCGACGATGACGTTCCCGAGGAGCTTCGACCCGGTCGCGCGCTCGTAGACGTACTGAATCATCGGTTTTCCGCAGATGTCGGCGAGCGGTTTGCCCGGCAGGCGCGTCGACTCGTAGCGCGACGGAATGACGCCGACCACGCGCATGACCTACCTCGCGTCTCCCGGCCGGGTCCGCAGAGAGGCGTACGCTCCCGCTCGCGCGCGGATTTTCGCGCGGTCGAGGATTGCGACGTTCTCCACGATCCAGTCGCGCATCTTCCGCCCTTCGTCCGTCTCCTGCGAATAACTCATGAACTCGAGCGAAACGCCGAGCCGCTCGGCCGCCGTCGCGGCGATGAGCGGCCAGATTTTGCCGATGTCGCCGATGATCGGGATGCTGCCCTCGTGCCGCGCGAACGCGGACATTTCCATGCGGAACGGGATCTTCGCGATTTTCGTCTTCGGGAGCCCCTTGTCGATGGCCTCCTGGATCAGCTTGCTTTCCTTCTGGATGTCCTGCGCCTTCCGGAGGTTCTCGTCGAGGTCGATCCGGATCAGCGTCTTGCCCTTCAGGCTGTACGTTCCCATGCCCTTCCAGTGCGACCAGATCCCGTGCCCGGTGTAGGTCTCGAAGGGGCCGTCGTGAATTTCCTGCGTCAGCGCTACGGCCGACTCGATGATGATATCCGCCTTCCCGAGCATCTGCGCGACGCGCAGGGATCGCTCGCCGACGGAAATGCTTTCGCCGATCGCGATGCCGATCGCGCCGCCGCCGATCATCTGCGGGATCGTCACGAGGACCGGCAATCCCTTTTCGGCGCCGGCGCCGAGCATCGTCCTGCGGTCGCACCCCCAGCCCGCAACCGTTTCGAAGGGCAGGCCGAGCGTCCGGGCGATGGAGAGGATCTCTTCGGCGATCGTCTCGTTGCGGAGCCCCATCGGGTAGGCCATGTTCCCGGCCGCCTTGAGGACGA
>CAYVKE010000148.1:0-7127 GCA_964451935.1 uncultured Synergistaceae bacterium
CGCCCGTGACGAACCTCGCGCAGCTCTGGAACACCTGCCAGGACGCGCAGGCCGCGGTCGCGCGCCTGGATGACGTCCGGAACTACCCGTGCCCCCCAGAACGCCCGTCGCTCGAAACGGGCGCCCTCAAGCGCGCCCCTGCGGTCCGCCTCTCGGGCAGGCTCGACATCGAAGGCCTCACGTTCGGCTACGCGCCGCTCGCCCCGGCGCTCATCGAGGATTTCTCGCTCACGCTCGTTCCGGGCTCGCGCGTCGCTCTCGTCGGCTCCTCGGCGTCGGGAAAGTCCACGATCGCCAAGCTCATCAGCGGCCTGCTCGTCCCCTGGTCGGGACGGATCCTGCTCGACGGCCGCCCGATCGGGGAGATCCCCGGCGAGCTGCTTCGCGCGTCGCTCTCCTCCGTGGACCAGGATCTGATGCTCTGCGAGGGGACCGTCCTCGACAACCTCACGCTCTGGGACCACACGATCCCGCGCGAACAGGTCATCCAGGCCGCACGCGACGCCGACATCCACGAGGAGATCGCGTCCCGGAGCGGCGGCTACGACAGCATCGTCGAGGAGAACGGACGCAACTTCAGCGGCGGCCAGAAGCAGCGGCTCGAAATCGCGCGGTCGCTCGTGCGCAACCCGTCGCTTCTCGTCCTCGACGAAGCGACGAGCGCGCTCGACCCGCCGATGGAGGAACGCATCGACCGGGCGCTCCGGAGGCGCGGCTGCACCTGCCTCATCGTCGCGCACCGGCTCTCCACCATCCGCGACTGCGACGAGATCATCGTCCTCGAACGCGGCCGGGTGCTCGAACGAGGAACGCACGACGCGCTCATGGCGCGCGCCGGACGATACGCCGAACTGATCGAAAACTGAATTCCGCCCCGCCGCTCGCGCTGCTCGCGTCGCTCGGGGCAAAGAGGTGCACGCATGCCGGAAAAACCCGCTTCGAACGCGACAACGGAAGCCCCCTGCGCGGGGACGTTTTTCGATGTGACCGGACGATCCCCGTTCTTTCTCGACGGCGCGGAGAATCTGTGGGTCGTCCTTGACGGGCAGATCGACGTCTTCTTCACGCCGCGGCAGGGCGCCGCGCAGACCGGCCCACGCGACGCGCTCTTCACGGCCGTGGCGGGAGATATCCTGTTCGGCGTCGATCCCGCAGTCGTCTTCGACCCCTTCGCACAGGGCTCGGGCGGAGCGAACGGACTGATCGCAGGCGGCATCCCCGGAACGAAGGCGCTCCGCTGCGCGAGGTCCGAATACCTCGCGCGCGCCCGTGCGGACGAAACATCTCTCGCCGCGGCGGCCGCGCGGATCGACCGCTTCCTTGAACTCATCGGACGCGGCGTCGTCAAGGACATCATCCCCGCGCCGAGAATCCAGCGGCGTCTTTCCACGCGCGACGACGGCTCCGACATCGCCCCGGACCAGCCAGTCTCCTCCGGCGACGAACGCCTGCTCTGGGCGGAATTGCGCGCGCCGGACGCGGACGCCTCGCCGGTCAACGCACTTTTCGTCGGCTCCGAACCGCCCCCCGAAGGCTCCTTCTTCCCGGTCCCGCAGAACTGCTGGTTCGTCGCCCAGGAGCCGTGCCGCGTCGCGCTGAAGACCACGGCCGACATGATCGCGTCCGGAGCGTTCGAGGCCGCCCTCGACGCATGGTGCGCGATGGTCGCCTCGCTCTTGTCGATGAACGCGCGGCTTCGCGCCGCCGACGACCTCGGGGCGCTGCGGTCGGCCCAGACGGCAGACCGGGAGTCCTTCGCGCGCGCGTTCGGGGAACTCTCGTCCGCGCTGCCCGTCACTCCGCGCTCCGCGGGCGGCGACGAGGAGACGGCGGGCGCTTCGTCGCGACCGGACAGGAGCGCCCGGCTCCGCGCCGCGTTCGACATGGTCCTCGAACGACAGGGAGTCACTCTGCCGGCCGTTCGCGACGACGATCAGGCGGAGAGTTTCCAGGATCTCGCGGAAGGGTGCGATCTGCGGATCCGCGAGGTGCGCCTCTCGGGGAGATGGTGGCTCGAGGACGGAGCGCCGCTCGCAGCGTGGCTTGAGGAGTCCGGGGCGGCTTCGGGACGGACGAAACGGATTCCCGTCGCGCTGCTTCCGCCCCGCGCGGGGACGTTTCTCCGAAGCGTCCGTACGGGGGCGTCCCTGTTTCGCGGAACGCGGCGACCGGACGGATACCGGATCTGGGACGCCGAAACCGGCGAACGCCCCGTCGACGAGGACATAGCGTCCCGCCTCGACGGGACCGCATGGCAGCTGTACGCGTCCCTGCCGCCCGAACCGCTGTCGCTTCGGCGGCTGTTCGCGACCCGCAACGGCCGCGACGGAACGGAGGAGGGCGCGATCCGCTCGCTGCTGTTCCGCGGCGAAGGGCTGTTCGTCACGCTGCTCGAACTTCTGATGGCGTCGCTCGCGCTCGTTCCTCCGGCGATCATCGGCGTCGTCGCGAGCGACGTCATCCCGCGCGGGAACCGCGAACGCCTGCTGCTGTTCATTCTGCTCCTGGCCGCGGTCGGCGTCTCGACGGGACTGCTGCGCCTCGCCCGGGAGCTGTCGCTCGCCCGCCTGGAGACGCGACTGTCGCATCGCGTCATGGCGGGGATTTGGGACCGCATCCTCCGGCTTCCGGTCGCCTTCTTCTCGCGCTTCCAGGCCGGCGACCTCGTGAACCGGGGCATCGGGCTCTTTCTCGTCCGAAGATCCGCAGTCGGCGCGATCCGCCTCCTCCGGATCAACAGCTTTTTCGTCCTGTTCTCCCTGGCGCAGTGCTTCTGGTTCGACCGGCTCTCGGCGCTCGCCGGCGCCGCGTGCATGCTCGTTCTGACGGCCGTCGGCCTCCGGACGGGACGGCGGCAGATCGACGGAACGCGGCGGATGACGGACATCCAGAACCGGACGTCCGGATTGACCTTCCAGATCCTCTCCGGCATCGCGAAGCTCCGGACGACGGGCTCGGAAAACCGCGCCTTCGGCCGTTGGGCGACCCTTTTCAGCCGCCAGCGGGCCCTGGCGACGGACGTCCGCAGGGATCTCGACCGGCTCTCGCAGGGGATGACGGTCTTCCCGTTCGTCGCGACGCTCGTGATTCTCGCCGGCATGGCGGGGCGCTACGTCGCCGGCGCGGGCGCATGGGACGCAGGGAACCTGCTTGCGTTCCTCTCCGCGTGGGCGACGCTCCAGACATCCTTCCTGGCGTGCCTTTCCTCCGCCGCGCTGCTCGCCGGAACGCTCCCCGGCATCGAGAACCTGCACCCGATCCTCGACGCGCACCCGGAATCGGGCCGCGGAAAGACGGACCCGGGGCGCATCACGGGGCGCATCGACATCGAGAACGTCACCTTCAGCTACCCGGCGGCGCGCATCGACGAGAACCGGCCCCGCGCCCCGCACGGCGACGCCGCCGGGCGTCCGATCCTGCGCGATTTCAGCCTCCACATACGCTCCGGGGAATTCGTCGCGGTGGTCGGTCCGTCGGGCTCGGGAAAGTCCACGCTCCTGCGCCTGTTGCTGGGGTTCGAGACGCCGGACATGGGGTCGATCTTCTACGACAGCAAGGATCTGAACGATCTCGACAAGAAGAAGCTCCGGTCGTCGCTCGGCGTCGTGTTGCAGGACGGCGGGCTGCTCTCGGGCGACATCGCGACGAACGTCCGGTGTTCGCGCGCCTTTTCGCTCGATCAGGTCCGCGAGGCGCTCGAAATCGCGGGGCTCACGGAAGAGATCGACATCATGCCGATGGGGCTCCACACTATCGTCAGCGAGGGGGCGGGAACGCTCTCCGGCGGGCAGAAGCAGCGGCTCCTGATCGCGCGCGCCGTGGCCGGGCGCCCGCGCGTCCTCATGTTCGACGAGGCGACCTCGGCGCTCGACAACAGGACCCAGGCGAAAATCTCGCGCAGCCTCGAACGGATCGACGCGACCCGGATCGTCGTCGCCCACCGCCTCTCAACGATCGCGCACGCCGACCGGATCGTCGTCATGGACCGGGGAACGATCGCCGAAGAGGGGACGTTCGACGAACTGATGTCGCGCGACGGCCTCTTCCGGACCCTTGCGCGGCGTCAGATGCTCGTCCCGGCGTGACGGCTCACCCTCGCGGCTTGCGGTAGTCCGGTTTCATCGACAGACACTTCTTCGGGCAGACCTCCGTGCATCCGCCGCAGAGGATGCAGCGGTAGGGGTCGAGCGTCCACGCCTGCTCGTCGCGCCGGACCTCGATGGCGCCGGCAGGACACCTTCGGGCGCACAGCCCGCAGAAGACGCAGTCCCCGATATTCATGTCCAGGCGGAAACGGCCCCCTTCGACCGTCGGCGAAGGCGCGGCCGGATAGTTACGCGTCGCGGGTCCCGTGAACAGGTTCTTCAATACGTTTCGGACGAACGGAATCATGGCTATCGCTCCGTGCACGAGATGCAGGGGTCGATGGACAGGATGATCACGGGGACATCCGACGTGCTGCACCCCGGAACCATCGCAAGCAGCGCCGGGACGTTGGCGAACGTGGGCGTCCTGATGCGCACCCGGTCCAGCATTGGAGAGCCGTTGGCGCGAAGGTAATACATCACTTCGCCCCGCGGTTGCTCGACGCGTTCGATCGTCTCGCCGTCGGGATTTCCCCGGAAGGGCGTCGCGATCGGCGTCGCGGGCATTTTCGCGAGCGCCTGCTCCACGAGTCCGAACGACTGCAGGATCTCCTCGCAACGCACGAGCATCCGCGCGTAACTGTCCCCCTCCGTATGCGTCACGACCTCGAAGTCGAGATCGCCGTACGCGGCGTAGCCGTGCGTCCGGTGGTCGAGCGCGATGCCGCAGGCCTTCGCGACCGGGCCGACCGCTCCCGTGACGCGCGCGGCTTCCGCCGACAATACGCCGACGCCGACGGTTCGCGTCTTCACGGTGATGTCGTCCCGAACGGCGGGCAGGATTTCGAGCGTGTCCGCGCGCAGCGATTCGATGCGCGACCGGATGCCGCTGAATTCCTCGTCCGGAACGTCGCGCCGGACGCCGCCGATGCAGCACGTTCCCAGCATGATCCGCGCGCCGGCCGTCGCCTCCATGAGGCCGAGGATCCCCTCGCGGATGCGCCACACCTGCATGAACAGCGACTCGAAACCGAAGGAGTCCGCGAAGAGCCCGAGCCACAGCAGGTGGCTGTGAAGCCGGTGCAGCTCCGCCCAGAAGACGCGAAGGTATTTCGCCCTCGCGGGCGGTTCGATGCCGAGCAGCGTCTCGATCCCCTGGCAGTACGCCTGCGAATGGATGAAGCTGCAAATCCCGCAGACGCGTTCGATCAGGTAGACGTCCTGGATGAAGTCCTTCCGCTCCGCGAGCTTCTCGAGTCCGCGATGGATGTACCCAATGGAGGGGATGGCCTCGACGACGCGTCCGTCCTCCATCGTGAGCCTGAGTTGCAGCGGCTCCGGCAGCACGGGGTGCTGGGGGCCGAATGGGATGACCGTATTTTTCGTCATGCCTGTCCCTTCTTTTCCTCGTTTCGCGCGGCCTGGGGCGCGCACGGCGCGTCTTGCGCCAGCAGCAGAAGCTTTTTGAAGTCC
The DNA here is from genome assembly GCA_964451935.1 of uncultured Synergistaceae bacterium. Lineage (GTDB taxonomy): Bacteria > Synergistota > Synergistia > Synergistales > Aminobacteriaceae > CALFXN01. The sequence continues at coordinate 5,559 of CAYVKE010000148.1, forward strand.
GGATGCAGCCCCATGAAGGTGATTCCGAACAGGTCCGCGATCTCGTTCTCGATGAGCATGGCCGCGGGATAGACGCCCGTCAGGCTCGGGACATTCGTCCCGGACGGCGCGGACACGCGGAAGGTCAGCAGTTCGTAGTCGAGGTCGAAGTGATAGAGCAGTTCGAAGCCGTCAGGCGCGTTCACGCAGGTCGCCGTCACCATCCGGTAGCCTTCGGTGTGCAGAAGCGACGCCTCGCGCACCAGCTCCGAGATCTCGATGTTCCGTTCACACGGCAGCGTCATGGACGATCTCTCCTCTCCCCTTGCGGAACACGATCGGTTCCTTTTCGGGCGCGTGCGAATCCAGCCCGAGGTGCCGCTCGTCAAGCTTCTTCACGGCCAGCAGGAAGCCGTCGATGATCGCCTCGGGGCGCGGCGGACAGCCGGGGACGAAAACATCCACCGGGAGCACCTTGTCGACGCCGCCGAAGACATTGTAGCTCCCCGCGAAAACGCCGCCCGACGAGGAGCACACGCCGAGCGCGAGGACGACGCGCGGTTCGCGCATCTGGGCGTAGATCTGCCGCAGGACGGGCGCGTTCTTGAAGTTGACGCTCCCGGTCACGACAAGGATATCGGCCTGCTTCGGGTTTCCCGCGTGAAGGATGCCGAAACGTTCGACGTCGTACATCGGCGTCAGGCACGCGAGCAGTTCGATATCGCACCCGTTGCAGCTGTTGCAGTTATAGTGGACGAACCAGGGGGACCGCGACAGGATTCTCGTCATGGAAGTCCGCCTCCTTCTCAGAAATAGAGCCACAGAACGTTCGTGATCGCGAGAAGCACGGGGAACGACCACATGAACGAGACGACCCGCAGCGGAACAAGCCGCGCGGTGGACGTGTCGGCGACGCACTGGGCGAAGAAATATACGGCGGCGAGCAGCAGACCAGGAACGACGCTCGTCGACCAGAAGAACGCGATGACCGCGAACAGCATGAAGACCTCATAGTAGTGCGCGATCTCGAGCACCGCGAGCAGCGGACCGGAGTATTCGACCGTGATGCCCTTGACCAGCTCCTGGTGCGCGTGATGCGACGTCGCGATGTCGAACGGCGATTTCTCCATCTTGATCAGCAGGCAGAAGAAGAACGCCGCGCAGACGAGCGGCAGGTGGAAGAGCATCGGCGCCCGCAACATCGGAACGCTCGACGCCATGAAGCTCCCCGTGATCCGGTGGAGCCCGATGACGAGAAGCACGAACACCGGTTCGTAGGCGAGGATCTGCATGATGCGCCGCTGCGCGCCGATCCGGCTGTAGGGCGACGCGACGCTCTGCGCGCCGAGAACGAGCGCGATCGAGCCGAACGCGTGGATGAACACCGCCATCAGAAGGTCCTGCCCCGTCGCGAGAAGCGTCAGCGTCATCACCATCATCCCGAGGTACATGTAGGCGTAGAGCACCTGGAGCCGCGACTGGCACGTCGCCTCCTTCGAGCAGAGCTTGAGCAGGTCGAAAAAGGGCTGGAGCACGGGAGGCCCCATTCGTCCCTGGAGACGGGCCGTGAGCTTTCGGTCGAGCCCCGTC
>CAYVKE010000149.1:0-7067 GCA_964451935.1 uncultured Synergistaceae bacterium
GCGAGGGAAATTTCCCACTCGGACTATCCGCAGCTCTGGAACGTCGTCGAGGAGCTATCGATCGCGGGCGGGATTCCCATGCCCCGCGTCTACCTCATCGAGGATACGGCCATGAACGCGTTCGCGACGGGCAGGGATCCGGCTCGGTCGAGCGTCGCGATCACACGCGGACTGCTCGAAAAATGCACGCGCGACGAGCTTCAGGGCGTTATGGCGCACGAGATGTCCCACGTCCGGAACTACGACATCCGCTTCGCGACGCTTATGGCGGTCATGGTCGGCGCGATCGTGCTTCTGTGCGACGTCATGCGCCGGAGCTTCCTCTGGGGCGGCGGGCGCCGGCGCAGTTCCGGCAAGGGAAACGGCGGCGGTCAGGCGGTCGTCGCGCTCGTCGCGGTCGTCCTCTCGATCGTCGCGCCGATCCTCGCGACGATCATCCAGTTGGCCGTCAGCCGGCAGCGGGAGTATCTCGCCGACGCGTCGGCGGTCGAACTCACGAGAAACCCGAAGGGGCTCATCTCCGCGCTGAACAAGCTGTCCTACGACATCGAGCCGCTCGAAGCCGCGAACCGGGGGACGCAGCATCTCTTCATCGTGAATCCCTTCAAGGGCAAGAAACTCGGACGCGACAGCATCTTCAGCACGCACCCGTCGCTCGAAAGCCGCATCGCCCGGCTCGAAGCCCTCTCCGTTCCCTCACGGACCGCCGAATAGCCGTCCCCGAATTTTACCCTCTATATTCCCGCCCCAAGATTGTGTAAAATTCAATATATATCGGCAGCATCCCGCGGGGGCGGACCTCGTGCCCCGGAAACGGGAGCGGGCCGCAATCGAGGTGAAATCTGATGCGTACCGGCAGTCTATCCCGAAGCACCGTATTCGCGGCGCTCATTGTGAGCATCCTCGCAGCCGCGCCCGCCCGGGCGGCGTTCAATCCGTCCCATTACTACAATTCGCGCGGCGACGGCCACGCCACAATGGAGGTCGTCAGCGGCGACTCCACGCGTTCTTCCCTCTTCGTCCCGCTCAGGCGCACCGAACTGACGGGATCCCTGGTCGGACCGCTGGCGTCCGTTTCGGTCACGCACACCTTCGGCTTTTCGAGCGAACAGTCCGACAAGGTCATCCAGGCGGTCTACCGTTTCCCGAATCCCGGTGACGCGGCCGTCACGAAGGTCGTCGCGGCCTTCGGCGACGTTCGCATCGACGCTGTTTTGAAGGAACGCGGGCAGGCCGAAAAGGAACACAAACAGGCCGTCTCCGAGGGGCGGCAGTCCACGCTTCTCACGCGCGAATCTCCAGACGTCTTCACGCTCTGGGTAGCAGGCATCGCGCCCGGACAGGACGTCCGCATCACGACGGAGTACATCCAGCTCGCCCGCCCCGAGGGGCGCGGCTGGAGCCTCCGCGTTCCGCTCACCACGGCTCCTCGGTACGTCCGGAGCGACGAACTCACATCTCCCCACGCGAAGGGGCAGCCGCTCTTCACGTTGCGCGACCCCGGCCACCGTTTTTCGCTAAACCTTCTCGTCACGGGGTCCGGGCGGATAGAAAGCCCGTCGCACGCGATCGAAGCGACGCCCGGCGATTCGGGAACCGTCGTGCGCCTGAAGGACGGCGACGTTCTCCCCGACCGCGATTTCGTGCTGCTCTGGACGCCGCCCGAAGACACGAAGACATCCCGCCTCCAGATCATACGGCATGCGGACCCGAAGGACGGCAGTTTCTTCCTCGCGACGCTGACGCCGCCCGCGGGAGAATCGTCCGCGCCGCAGCCCCGCGAGGTCATCCTGCTGATCGACCACTCCGGGTCCATGCAGGGCGCGAAATGGGAGTCCTCCGACTGGGCCGTGAAGAGCTTCCTCGCCGGGCTGACCGAACGGGACCGTGTCGCCGTCGGCATCTTCCACAACGTCACGAAGTGGTTCTCCCGAACCCCGATCCAGGCCACGAAAGAGAACATCGCCAAACTTACGGAATTCGTCCTGAAGAGCAAGGACGACGGCGGAACGGAACTCGGCGTCGCGCTCGAACAGGCGGTGGCGATCCCCGCCGAAAAAGGCCCCTACGCGAGAAACATCCTCATCATCACGGACGCGCAGGTCTCCGACGAAGGCCGGATCCTGCGGCTCGCCGAAGAGGAATTCGAGCGGACGACGCGGCGACGAATCAGCGTCCTCTGCATCGACGCTGCGCCGAATTCCTTCCTGGCTGCGCAGCTTGCGGAGCGGGGAGGAGGCGTCGCGCGCTTCCTGACGAGTTCGCCCGAACAGGAAGACATCACGACCGCGTTTTCCGAGGTCCTAAACGAGTGGTCGGGGCCGGTTCTCGCGGACACGAGTCTCGAAATCGAACGCGGCGGCGCGGTCGCAGCGGGACGCCGCTCCGTAAGGGCCGGAGCAGGGCGGACGCTCGTCGATCTCGGAGACCTGCCGCCGAACCGGACCGTCGCCGTCGCAGGCTCGTACCCTGCCGGGGACGGAACGCCGAAATTCCGCCTGACATCGCCGCTGATGGAAAAACCGATCGACGGCGTCGTCGTCGACGCGACGCCCGAACAGGGCCGCGCGATCCGTTCGCTTGTCGGCGCGCGACTCGTCACCGGCCTGGAATTCCTGATGACGTCCGGCAGGCGCGGCGACGCGCTGCGACAGTCACTCCGGAACCTGGGGTACGATCCGGACGCGCTCGCGCACGCCGGACCGACTCCGAAACCGAAGATTTACGCTGAAAACGTCCGCGCGGAGGCGCGGGAATTCATCCGGGATCTTCTCGTCGCGGAATCCCTCCGCTACGGCGTCGCGTGCTCCGAGACGGCCTTCGTTGCGACGCGGACCGAGGCCGGAAAGAAGATCGAAGGGACCGTTCCGGTCGCGAACGCGCTTCCCGCCGGGTGGTCCGACGATTTCCTCTCCTCCCCCGCTCCGGCGCCCGCACATGCCGGAAAGGGACGGATGCTCTTCGCGAAACTCGACGCCGCCGTCGGCGCAGGCGCCCCTTCTTCCGCGCCAACAACGGCGAACGAGGACAAAACAAAACAAATCGCCGCGGGATCTGCGGAAATTTACTCCGGCGCCCCGACGTTCTCGGGGAAGGAATCGATCCTCGTCGACCTGAGCACGAAGCTGACGGGGCTGCCGATTCAGGCCTCCCTTTCGGGAATCGCGGCCGAGTACGCCGGGGATCCGTTGCCCCAGGAGCTTCAGTTGCTCCTGTACCTGAGCGACGATCTCGTCACCCCGAGGGCGCGGATGAACCTCGCCGAACTCGCCGCGCAGGGGAAACGCCCGCTCAACATCAGCTACCGGAAGGGGCAGCTTCTGAAGGTCGTTCTGCTCGATCCCTCCGGGAAGGGCGTCAAGGGAACGCTCCGAATCACGCTCTCCTGGCGTTGACAAGCATGGAAAAGCGGGTACACTTTCTAGAATAGACATGAACCTTATTTTACTGAGGGGGAGAGATTGTATGGTCAAACGCATTCTGGGAATCGCAGCGCTTCTGTGTCTTCTGGCGACGGCCGCCGGAGCCGGCGTCCTCGACAACGCCGTCATCAAGGTGGGGACGGAGAGCACGTATCCTCCGTACGAGTCCCGCGACGACAAGAACAACCTCGTCGGCTTCGATATCGAAATGACCGAAGCGATCGCGTCGAAGCTCGGCAAAAAGGTCGAGTGGGTGGACATGCCCTTTGACAGCCTCATCCCGGCCCTGCTCTCGAAGAAGATCGACCTCATCGCGGCCGGCATGAGCGCCACCGCCGAACGCGCGAAGAAGGTCGCCTTCTCGACGCCCTACGAAATCTCCATGAGCGCCTTTCTCGTGAAGGCCGACAACACTTCCCTGAAAACCCTTGCGGACCTGAAGGGAAAGTCCGTCGCGGCGCAGCTCGGGACCGTCCAGGAGACCTTCTCCAAGACGATCGAGGGCGTGACCGTCAAGGCGTTCCAGAAATTCGACGACTGCGCGCGCGAAGTGTCTCTCGGCCGCGTCGATGCGACGCTCATGGACATTCCCGTCGCGAAGAAGTTCGTCGAGCAGAAGGACTTCGCGGGCAAGATCAAGATCGCGTTCGAGCAGGAGATCACCGGCGCCGGCAAGGCGCTCGCGATGAACCTCGACGACAAGGCGTTCGTCGCGGCCATCGACAAGGCGCTCGACGAAATGAAGAAATCCGGCGAACTCGACAAGATGAAGGCCAAGTGGTTCAAGTAGAAACAGAAGCGCTATCAGAACGAACCGGGCCGGAGGCTTTGAGCCTCCGGCCTTTTTATTCGCCGCCATTTTTCCCCCGCCGCCGTTCGCGCAACTCCCACGGATCGCAGCGTTTGTTTTCCCGACCTCGGACTCGGACGGTCCGCATTCCCGCATGAAACGAGCCCCCGCGGGTCGGACCCGCGGGGGCTCGCGTCGTTCTATGACGGGCGTTTCGTCCGCCCCGGGGTTTGTCCCCGAGCCGCTAGAACTCCGTCTGCGGCTGGTACGTCTCGAGGAACTTGAGCGCGCCCTTTTCCTGACGCAGGATGGCCGCCGGCTTGTTCAGCGGATTGTGCGTCGCCTTGTCGAGCGTCAGCGTGAAGTGCAGCAGCTTCAGATCCTTCGCGGACTCGATGGCGTCGCGGACCGCGGGGCCCTCAGCCTTTCCGGCGCGTTTGATCGAATCGGCGACCCACTGGATGAGATCATACGCGGCCACCGTATTGACGATCTCGGTCGGCTCGGCGTTGAAGCGCTTCTTGAACTTCTCCTTGAGCGGCGTCAGGATCGGATCGTCCGGACTCAGGTGGTAGACCCAGTAGCTTCCCTCCATCGCATCGCCGCAGATCTCGTACATATTCGGGCTGTATCCGTCGCCGCCGATGAAGTAGGGCTTCCACCCCATCTCGGCCGCTTGCTTGATGATAAGCGCCATTTCCTTGTAGAGCAGGGGCAATGCGATCCCCTCGGCGCCGCTCTTCTTGAGGTTCGTGATCTGGGCGCGGAAGTCGACGTCGCCGCTCCGGAAGGCCTCCACGCCGACGATCTCGCCGCCGAGCCCCTTGAAGGTTTTGATGAAGTATTCCTTGAGCCCTTCGGAGTATTCGCTTCCGATGTCGTGGATGATCGCGGCCTTCTTGACGTTCAGCTTGTTGAAGAAGTACTCGGCCATGACCTTTCCCTGATAGGGATCGGTGTAGCAGATCCGGAAGGAGTACGGCCGCGGCTTCTGCGTCTTCGGGTCGACCGTGACGGTCGGATTCGTCGAGAAGGTGCCGATCTGCGGGACCATGCCCTTCTCCACGATCGGGCCGATCGCGATATTCAGTCCGCTGTAGTTCGTGCCGCCGATCGCGACGACCTTGTCGACCTCGATGAGCCTCCTGGCAGCGTTGATGGCGTCCTCGGCGCGTCCGCGGACGTCGTAGGCCACAAGTTCGAGGGGACGACCGAGAACGCCGCCCGCCGCGTTGATCTCCTCGACGGCGAGGAGCGCTCCGTCCCGTTCATGGGCTCCCCACGTCGCCCCTTCGCCCGTCAGCGTCGCCAGATAGCCGATCTTGATCGGCTCCGCGGCCCAGGCCGTTCCGAAAAGCACCCCGAACAGACACGCACCGACGAACACTCCCATGATCTTTCTCACCACTAGCACCCCCGTGTTTACAGAATAGGATGACTCTGAACCCAAGTGCAGATGATAATAGCACAAATTTACGGGCGCCACTCATAAAATGCTTTGGGTCGTCCCGGTCGTCCGTCCTGGACGACGACATCCCTCCGAATGACGATTCCGCGCTCGACGAGGTGCTCCAGATACCGGTGCGCCGTGACATACGCGAGCCCGCATCCGGCGGCCGCGTCGTCGCAGACGACGGGTTCGGGCGCGGTGCGGACGAATTCCATGACCGCCCGCATCGTGTCGCGGCTGACGCCTTTCTTCCGTTCCTCCCAGTTGAGCTGGTCCCTGTGTCCGAGGATGCGTTCGTGGAGGCGGATCCGGGCCGCGAAATCCGCGAGCCGCACGGGCTTCGTGATGAAGTCGTCCGCTCCCGCGAGGATCAGCTCCGAGGCGAGGCTCGGGTCGTCTTCGACGGTGAGCGCTATCAGGATGACGCGCGTATTGAGGGCGCGGACCCTTTTGATGATCTGCCTGCCGTTCATGACGGGCATGTGGTAGTCGACCAGGAGCATGTCGATTTCGTCATGGCGCACCCAGCTCAGGCATTCCTCCGGCTCGGTGGTGGAATGCATGCGCCACCCGGCGGTCGTTCCCATCGCTTCGAGCGTATAGAGGATTCCCCTGTCATCGTCGATCACGCCTATGTGCAATGTCATGCCTCTCCGCAGCCTCCTCCTTCGGTCGGAATTCTCATCTCCGCGACTGCGCCGCCGTCCGTCGCGTTTCCGGTGGAGAGCGATCCTCCGTGGCTGTCCGCAACCATTGCGACGTACCGGAGGCCGATTCCCGTGGAATTCCAGCCGGAGCCGCTTTCGTGCGCCCCTTCCGGAAACCCGGGGCCGTGATCGCGGACGGAGATGACGGCCTCCGTTCCGTCGACGCGAAGGTGGAGCCCAATGGCGCCGTCGCTCGCGCGGGCGGCGTTCTCCAGCAGGTTGACGATCGCCCTGGAAAGGCGAACCAAGTTCACCGGAACCGTGACGGACAGATCTTCGGACGAACCGGAGACGGATACGCGCGGCCGCCAGGACAAAGCGCTCGCCTGGCTCAGGACATACTCCAGAAGCCGCGACAGCGGAACGGTCCGCCGCGTCTCTCCGTGTAGGATCTCCGAGACCATGTCGCTCATGGATCCGCAGGAATCGAGGATGACCTGCGCGTGGGCGCGGATTTCCGGGCTTCCCGTCTCCCGGATCACATCGGCGAGTCCCGTCACGACGGTCAGCGGACGCTTGAGATCGTGAACGAGGCTCTGCTGTTCGCGGATCGTGCGGTCCCGCAGACGCTCCTCGCGCATTCGCGCCAGCTCCCGTTCGCGCCGCCGGAGCAGGGCGAGGTGGCGGAGGCGCGCGCTGTAGCTCACGAGAAGCCTCGTCGTGATGACGCCGGACGCGAAAATTCCGAGCCCGACCAA
>CAYVKE010000150.1:0-7046 GCA_964451935.1 uncultured Synergistaceae bacterium
TGTCCGGAGTTGGAGAATCATTGCCGCGGCCCGCCTCCCCTTGAAGAGGAGCGGACGCAGAATTATCGGGCTTGCCATTCTGTTTCCGGCCGCACCTGAGACGAGAGGAAGCAGTTGCGTGTCCTGAGGATCCGTTCTGGACTGGAAGTGAAATATGATGGGCAACCCAAATGCCGCTCTCGGGAACCCGTCCTCGGGAATTGCGGCCATCCTTGCATGTATCTGATCCCGTTTGCGCGTGACCGCACGAATCGTTTCAGGCTCCGGCCACCTCGACCGCCCGGGACGGTTCAGCATGTCACCGGAATTCCTGCCGACTTCAGGTCCTTGCCGGAATGTCTGTAACAGGCGAATCGAGTCATTCCAGGAAGGGATAGCACCCGGTGCGCCGTTCTCTTTGAGAAGGATCGCGGTGAAAAGCTCCGGCCAGGCATGAACGGGACCATCCGCCGCGTGGCGGTACGTCTTCATTTTTGACGAAAGTTCCGAGGCGTCTTTGGGAGCGAAGTCTTCGCAGAAGACGGCCCCGCAGCCGCGCCGCGTCCGGGCGCCGAGTCCTCCGAAGTTGCACCACGCCCAGAGCGCGGCTTCGACATCGTTCCAGACTTCGTTCGGGCAGGAGACCCTGAGATCGAAGACAAGATCCTTTACGGCGTTTCCGATCGGTTCGTTTTTTTGCGCGTTTCCGTGAAACGGGAACGTGACATACCCGGGATATCCAGGATTCACTCTCGGAAATCTTCCTCCTGGAGGAAGGACAGCGCACGGTTCAGACTTTCCCTTTGAAAAAAGAACAACTGACACGGAAACCTTGCTCGGCTCTTCCGTCGTTCCCCATATCGCGCCTTCCCGTTCGGCCAGTCTCACGGCATCCGGGAACTCGCAACCACGCGTCGCGCGCCACCAGAACCGCAGTTGTCCCCGTATGGAACTGACTCGCACCGGGGTCACGTCGTCCGGAATCCCCGGGAAGACGCCGCCGAACATTGGGGTCACCACTTCGACGCGATAGGTCTTTTCCCGCCTCCCGAGCGGAATGACAGCGTTCTCTCCGCCTGGAGCACTCGGTGCTTCACACGCGATCTTTCTCGGCACCATGGTCACTCCTTTCAAATTTGAGTTTCCTGACCTTTCATTAAATGATTCTCGTTTATTGCGACGCCTGAGTGCGAGGTGTTCCTTCGCACACAGGAGTTTCTTTACATTTTCTTTTGAATTATACTCCGCCTCCAGTACTATTGAAATGAAGGCTTTCGTCCTATTTCCAATTATTAAATTCGGTGATTCGATGTCTAGGTTTCCCTGCTTTCGCCGGTGTTGACGTTATAGTGCAGCATCTTTGTATCCGCAGAGGGGATGACGATATTCCAAGGAACTGTCCAGCGAACCCCCTCGCGTTTCGGCTCCAGCGTATATATGATTCCTTTGGGAGTATATGCGAACGACAGCACGCGGACGTCTTCATAGATACGCGTGACGCCGTCGTGAAGCAACGCGAGTTCACCCGGGGCCACGACGCGGACCCATTCGTTTTCGTCGCTTCCTTCGGAAGATTCTTCGGTGTATTCGCTTTGTCCCGTGGCTTCGTGAAGCAACGGGATTTCTGTTTTCATTTCGAGGATGCTCCGTGCGATGGCCGGAGCGTCATTCTTTTCGGCAAGCCGTCCCGCTTCGTCGAAGATTTCCTCCAGGCGCGAGGGAATCTGCTTGGTGAGCCGCATGGATCCAAAAGCGGAATCGTAGATCGAAAAGCCGCGGACGGGGCGCCCCACGCCGAGCGGAGACGAATTGCCGAAGAAACTTCCCCAACCGACGTCTCCTTCCCTGATTTGACAAATGGCGCAAAAGGCGTCGCACACATAGCGTCCGACGTGATCGCGCATGATTTCTTCCGGAAAGGAGAATGTCACGCCGGTCGTGTGGAGGAAACGATTCAGCGGCGTTTGGGAATAGCTGCTGGCTGTCCCGTAGTTTTCGTCACGGATCAGTCTTCGCCCGATGGTTTCCCGAAAACCGACGACCCGCTCCGAAACCTGGATGTTGCTTTCGCAAACGAAGGCCGAATCGGACTTCAGCAAGACGTAGGGATCGGGAAACGACGGGAATACCGCTTTCTGGGTTTTGGCCGTCGTTCGCGCGATGGTTCGCGTGGCGCGAACGCTGATCTGTCCGGCGCCGTGCATGATCCGGTTCACGCGGTAGGGTTGTGCGAGGTAGCGATAGATCGCGCCGGGATACCCTTCGCGAAGAACCTGCGAATAGGTGAGGGATCCCATGTTCCCTCCCGCGAGCGCGACCTGGTAGTTTTTTTCGACGCACGTCCGCAGCGGAAAGGCGTGGTGCGGGCTTTCGGCAGCCTGCTGTTTGAGGGGATAGAGGTCCAGCGGTATCGGCGAGACCGGGTGACGCTCGTTTTCGAGCAGGTCGCGGAAGGCCTCGTTGAGATCAGAGAACGGCGCGTCGGAATAGGCGTCGGTCGCCGGATTCTTGCTTTCTTCGGCCGCGCACAGGACGTTTGCGTACCGGATGAATTCATTGTCCAGGTAGAGCCAGTTCGGCGACAGGGGACGGTCGAGGTATTGCCGGAGCCCTATCCGCGCAACCCGGTCGTCCGTATCGATTACGACGATGAGCCCGTGGCAGTGTCGCCCGGCTCTTCCGGCCCTCTGAAGGAAGGACTGGGCCGACGAGGGAGCCCCGATCATGACGACGAGAGCGATGTCTCCGATGTCGATTCCGAGTTCCAACGCGCTCGTCGACACGACGCCCCTCAGGCGTCCCTGCATCAAGGCCTGCTGGATTTCGGAACGGCACTCGTCTTCGTAGCCGGATCTGTAGGGCAGAACGCCCGGTTGTTCGATACGTTCGGCGCCGTTCGCCGAGTCTTCGGTCTCTCCGTCTCCGGGTTCTTCTTCACCGGGTTCTTCTTCACCGGGACAGTTCTCTAAGGCTTCGGCCGAGTCGACGGGATGAAACGGCGTTCGGGCTTCGGAAACAAGTTCCTCGACCCTCTTTCTGGAATCGGTGAATACGATGAATCGTCCGGTGTCGCCGGTTTCGTCGCCGCTCGCGATCCGCCTCAGAAACTCGCGCACCGCGGCGCTTCTCGACGCCCCCGGGCAGAGGAGGATTGTCTTCCCGTAGGCTATGGCCCCGTCATCCTCCGGGCCAATCACGTCGAACGGGAGTCCCGTGAGCTGCCTGAGGAAGCTTTCCGGCGCTTCGATGGTCGCCGTGCCGGCGATTATCTGCTTTTCCCCGGCGAGCGCCCGGAATCTGCGGACGAGATAGGCCATGTTGGTGCCGAAAACGCCGTCGTAGATATGAGCTTCATCGAGGATGACCATTCCCGCGTTGCGGAGAAAGGCGCCGGCTTCCGGCTCGCCCGCAGCGGGAAGAAGCCAGGCATGGAACACGTCGGGGGTCATGAGGAGGATTCGCGCCTTTTGAAGGCGATTCTTCCGCTCCCGCACCGGAACGCTTCCGTCGATGATCTGGACGTCGATCCCCGTGCCGTCGACGGCGGAACGCCATTTTATCGCCTGGTCGTTCAGAAGCGCCCGCATCGGATACAGGGCGACGACCGTCGATTGACGGTTTCGGAGGAGCATCGACGTCGCAAGAGACGTGAAGACCAGCGTCTTTCCCGACGCCGTTCCGGTCGAGATGCACACGTTCCGGCCGTTGAGCCCGGCTTCTATCGCCGCGCTCTGATGCGAATACAGTCCGCCGGGGTATTCCCGCGACAGAGCATCCCGCACGAGCGGGTGAAGCGCGGGAATCGGAGCAAACGAGGGGGCTTTCGGAGAAAGCCCAGCCTCATCGATGACCGGAATCCCAGCCTCTTCAAGCGCTGTTCGGACGAACTGATTCATCGTCATTCGTAACGCCTCCTTTCTGAGATTGTTGCGCCATATCACCTCATTCCGCTCGGACGCTTTCCTGCCCCGCGCGCGTTACTGACTTTCGGGCCGATATTCCCTGATGATTTTCCCGGCATAGCGACGATGCCCCTTCGAGATCGCGCGCTTGACCTTGAGGCGGGCGCGCCTCGTCGACACCGTGTACATCCATGAATCCTGCTTGCACATGGGCTTCCCCGTGAGCCTCACTCCTTTCCGTACAAAGAGTACGCTTTTCAGACGACAGGTTATGTCGGTGTCCCTTTTCTCACAAAGGGGTATACTTGGATCAAGAGTATGCCTTCTATTTAATAATTCATTCGGTGAAGGAACGAGATGTGAAGGGGGCGGTTGTGTGTCGGGGACGAGAAAGGTGTGCATGCTGTGTCCAGTCGGAACGTCACTTGGTGGAAACCTGGACAGGAATGACACAAAAACGAAAGAGGCGACTGAAACGTTGTCCAAGCCTGAATCGGCGGCTCTTTTCCAACGGGAAAACGTTGATACGCAGGCATATCCCTTCTTATCGGGGTATCTGAATCCACGTTCGAAAGCGTCCTGGGAGCTCATCTATCGCGGCGTCCCAGAGGATTCGAGCGGTCACGTCAGGGCGAAGCGGTATCCGACGGCAGAGTTGCAGAGCACTGTCCGATGGCTGGCGGATCTTGAAGACAAAGATGCTTTCTCTCACCCCCTCTCGTTGCGTTTCGTCTTTTTCCATTCGGAAGCCTTGTTGTCCAGAAAAACGGCGGAACTCGCCGGACTCTATCTTCAGCTTCTTCTCGGTCCGGAGAGAACAAACAACTTCTTCCGATCCTCTCTTGCAGAGAAAAATCCAATCGAGATCGAGGAACTCGCTATCAAGGTGAACGATCGCCAGTCATTTTTGAAGAGCGTCTCGGAACTGTTCGAGAGGTTCGATTTCTATCTCGAAGAGGCGCGAAACAACGATGAAGAGGTGATCATCAACACTTCGGGGGGCTATAAAGGACTCGCCGCGTATTCGGTTCTCTACGCGCAACTTCACGAGCTTCCCGCCATTTACTCGTTTGAAGCCGAGGATTCCCGGTCTGTCGAGCTGGCAGCCTTGCCGGTTTCCTACGCAATTTCCGAACTCGACGAGGAGATGAATGTCCTCAAGGCGCTGCATGCAGGAGGACCGGAGGTTGAAGGATTTCTCGAAAAATGCGCGGGATCCCTTCCGCCATGGATGCACAGCCTTCTGACCGATGAGAGGAAGCCTTCTTTCGGCGGTCTCACGAAAACGCTTCTCGAGCGCCACGGAAAGAAACGCGAGTACGAAGGCGGACACGGCCGTTTTCTTCTTGGAAAGCTGCGCGATTGCGGGAGCGAAGGTCGCCGCTATGCCGAGTATCTTCAGAAGCGAATCGCCGGCAACTGGTCGGAGCTGTGGCTCGGCGACCAGATACCGGAAACCGTCGAACACAGCCGGAGACATTCCAAGCGTCTCATGGAGGTCGCGGGGAATCTTTTCCGCTGCGTCCCGGATACTCTGGAGAAACTTGGCATGTTTGAACCGAAAGTATTGGCGCTTTTCATTGCGTGCATCTACCTTCACGATATCGGACATACGGCGGTGAGTTTCCCGGTCCGAAAAGACGGGTCGGGTGCCTTCCCGCTCGGACTCTTCCCCTCTGCGGTTCGAGAAGTGCATCACATCCTTTCCCGCGACATGATCCTCGAATTCGCGGACGACCTTTTCGATTCCAAAGGGTCGGAGGAAGCCGCTCTTGATGTCGGTTTTCTCAAGAAGCTCGTCCCGTTGGTATGCTCGTATCACAGAGGCTATACAAAACTGGAGAATGATGGCGTGGCCCAGCCAAATAGAGCGATCCAAAGCGTCGGTCGCTTCCTGTACGAAGAGAGCTTTGAAACGACATTGAGCCCTCTGGAGAAAACTTGCGCCTCAGAATATATATACAATCTATCAGTGAATAAAGTCTTGATTGCGGCCGCATTGTTGCGGATAATCGACGGTTGCGACGTTCAAGTGGACCGAACCGTCGATGCCGTGTATTTCGACGCGCGGAAGCGGCGCACGCTTCTTGAGGCGCGGCATCTTGGAAACCGTCTTGCCGGACTGAAGGGAACTCTTCCGGATTCTCTCGAGAAAACCTGTCTTGAAGTCACACAAACCGGAGAACGACTCTTCGGGAATAACTCCGAAAATGAAAAAGAATCTCTTGATGCCTTCGGAGAGACAATCAAAGGAATTTACCCGAAGGTGTTTGAGGCTCTTGACGCTCTCAAAAAGACGGCGGGCGGCATGCGACTGATGGAGAATCATTCACCGAAACTCTTCCATGCCCTTTCGCTCGCGAACCGGGTCGCGTTCAAATGGGAACAGTTTCTTCACTTCGACAAGCACCGCCTCGTGAGCACAGTGCTCCCCGTTCCGGGCGACACAGAAAACAGCGTCGTGATGACGATCTTCCCGCAAGAAACAGGAGGGGATTCCAGGAAGGAGTTTCAGTCGCTTCGGGACGACAAACTGAAAGACATCCGGAAAGACATCCAGAATGAATACGACAAGGTTTCTCATATTTTATTAGGCAATCTTACGGTGAAAGTTGATGTCGCGTCCTCATCGGGCAAGCTCCGAACGGAAGAAAATGATGGCTCAATCATTCATTGACAATCGCATCCGTCCGTTTCTCGACAGGATGGAACGACTCTGCGGCGTGTCTTTCACGGTTGAAACGGCTTCTGCGCTTCGTTCGCCGTCGGGGGGCGCTGAAATGTGTTCCAGCGTCCTCGATATCAGGATGACGGATGACCGGATTCCGGAGCTTCCGCTCATGGGGGACTCCGGTGAAGGAATGCATTCGTGGACTCTACGATGGATTCTTCCCGTTCCGCTTCCTGAATCGGACGCTCCTGAAGGTGACGAACGAAATCTCTTCAGTCTGCCGGATGGTCATGCCTACAGGACTCCCCTCCTTCTCGTCCGCCCTGGGAGCGGGACAACGGACGCCCCGGAAGACAAGCCGGGGCTCGCATTTGACGCAAGCGATTCGCACGTCGTCTCTTCCTGGTGGCTCTTTTGCAGGAAATGCTGGAAGCATTTTGCGGATTCGGTCAACCGGAGGGCGTCCGAACCGATCCAAATAGACCAGATTATTC
>CAYVKE010000151.1:0-3953 GCA_964451935.1 uncultured Synergistaceae bacterium
GCTGATCGCTATGACGTCCCCGGCGTCGATGTCCGCATCCTGGAGCGACAGCCCGAACGAACAGAAGTTCCGCAGGAGCCGCCCGGTGTCGTAGAGATACTGGCCGAGTCGTCCGACCTGCGACGCCCGCGTGACGCCCAAAAGCGTGAATTTCTGTTCGATAACGCCCCGGCGCGTCTGGTCCGCAACGTCCTCGATGGTCGGGAACGACGCCGAAACGCGCTCGTAGCTGTTGTCAGGGTCCACCCATTCGATGACGACGCGGTTGCACACGTCCTCGTCCGGTTTTTGCCACCACGAGAACGAGCCCTTGATGAAATTGTCCTCGTCGAGCGACTTGTACGCGACGGCTACGGGCATGTCGCAGTGGAGTTCGATCTTCTCCCGGCAGGAGAAGTACCCGTTGAACGTCGAGAGCATCGACTGGAGGTGATCGATGGCGGGTTGCTGCGTGTCGATGATGTAGTCGAGCGTGTAGCGGACTTCCTCGCCGTCCAGCGAATCGCAGTATGCCGCAACCGTCTCGAACGAGTCCAGATCGATGAGCCCCGCAGGAATTCCGACGCCGTAGCGCGTGTTCGTCAAAAAGTCGTAAATGCACCACGCCGGGTTTCTCGTGTACATCGTCCCGGTCGGCGTCCACACCTCGCGGCCTTCGACGATGGAAGTGATGGTCGGGTTGCCGGAAAGGTCGTTGTCCGCCCGGAGTGTCAAGGCGATGTACGCCGTGTTGCCGTAGTTCGTCGTCCCGTCCGGCTCCCTGGAGTCGACCGTCTGGTCCGCCGTTCCGAGGTGGACGTTGTGGCTGCATTCCGGCTTATCAGATCGCACCCATGTGCCGGAGTCGTCGGTGAGCTGCACGTCGTTCGCGTAGATCTCTTTGATGGAGTGAATCGGCCCCTCGCTGACTCCGATGAACATGTCCATTTTCGTCTGCGTGTCGTCGTAATACTGTTGCAAGAAAATGTTCCCGGCGACCTTGCACTTTCCGTAGACGATCGGGACCGGAAGGAGCTGCGATTTCGTATTGGTAAGAGGTCCAAAAGCGTAGTTGGGGGTGCTGCCGATGTCGCGGCGGTCCACCTGATCGAAAATGGAACCGATGGACGCGCCTATCATGATCGCGCCAAACACCGATGTGGCAAGCCCCCACGCGATGAAAGACCCTGAAAGAGCCCACCCGATAACCGCTCCGATTAGAATATTCGGCATACTCTCACCTCCCTTGCCGCGAAGTAGCCCCAAACCCTATTTCTATGAGCGTTTAGGCTTGTTATTATGCTTTTGTGTTTGGGGTATATGTGCAATATCAAGTTGCGATCAATTATTGTCGCAATATGCTTATACCCGACTTTGTTTATTACAAATTCAAAAACAACGACTCCCCCGATAACCGGCGCGTCGCATGCGGGCAATACGTGCGGAATCCATTGACATATCGCGGTTTCAAGATTTACGTCGCGCTCCGGGTTGTAGTCCCACGGGAACGAGAGTTCGCGCCCCCACAGCTCGCGTTGCGCGAGGAGCGCCAGCCCGACGCAATCGATGCCGTCGAACGAGCGCCCCCCGACGCGCCACGGGATGCCGACGAACGATTGAAGCGGCGTCATGGCGTGCTCTTCACGTACGCGGTCCTGGGATCCTTGGAGCTTGGCAGGTGCGGGAAGGCTTGCGGCCAGTACATCCGGCGCGGGCACTTGGTCTTGAGGGAAAAGTCCGTCGTCACCGTCGCTTCGAGCGCGTGCTCCGATATCACGCATGCCTGGATATGCCCCCGGAATATGAGCTGCGCACCGTCTGGAGACGAGAGCGTATCCGCGAATCCCCGGAGGACGTGGACCGTTGCTCCGTTGAGTTCTACCATCTTGGCAAGCTCCGAAAATCTCGTGTCCACATTGTCAATGCGGAGCGTACAAGACCCTATTTCGTTTGATGTCGAAGCCTCGGCGTCCGAATAGGAAAGTCCGCAAGACAGGTAGGTTTTTGCCGCATCGTTTTCGTCAAAAAAATCGACATTGGCAGGTGCGTCGGTAAAATAGTGTGAATATGTCGTAGACGGGGCGCTTCTATCTGGAATGTTGAGCACTCGGACGAAGATGATGGGCGATACTTCGGGCTTCGCCGCTTCGGCGTTGAAGGTGGCGGTTCCGCGAGGCATTACGGAATCACTTCTTCCGCTCTTCCCCTCACGGCACGCGCAATCGCCCCGTTGCGATTCATGTTGTCAACGACGGTGTTGACGATGGCTTCCTTCTGGGATTCGAGCGCCTTGGTCAACGCTTCGATTTTCTCCGAGTCAAGCGGGTTGATCTTTATTTCAACGACCGTTTCTTTCGGCTTGAAGAAGTCCTTGAGCGCTTCGGCGATGACCCCGCCTCGCTTCAGATCCTCCGACACAACGTAAACGATGTATCCCGCAAGACGCTCGTCCTCTTCTTTCCTCCACTGCTCTTTCTGTTCTTCTGTCGGCATCTTGACTTCCGGGTACACTACCTTCGTGAATACCATTTCTACAGCACCTCCTCGAACTCGACCGTAAAGAGTCCGTTCAATTTGAATTCCGTTTCCCAGTCCTGTTCGTCCTTCGCGAACCGGACGGTTTTCGTCGTCCCGCTCCACACGTCGTCCCACGTGAACGATTCATACGAGCCCTTCCGCGCTATGAAAAAGTTGCGGATTGCCGTCATTTCCGCCCACGTGGTCTTGAATTCGAGCGTCCACGTCGTAGGGAGCTGGTTCTTGTACCGCTTCTGCTTTTTCCCGCTCTCGAACTCGCTTGTCAGGACATAGAACGAGTCCTTGACCTTCGGGTGGTAAAACGGCACCCACGAAAACGTAGCCATGCCCTACGCCCCCTGTATGGCCTTGCGGACGGCCCCGTTGTTGCGGATGTTGCTCACGATGACGCTGGAGATAGTCGCCTTCTGGGATTCGAGCGCGCGCTGGAAGGACTGAGAGTCGATGGCCTGAACGTTCATCGTGATGTTGTAGATGTCGCCGTTGCCCCTGTTCGTTGCCGGTGTCGCGCCGGTCGATGTCGCGGACGATGAAGCGCGGGAGAGGGATGCGGCGGACGCCCCAGACGCGCCCCAGACGTTCGATACGCCGCTCGACAGCCCGGAGCCTACCGAGCTTCCCCCGATGCCAAGGAACCCGAAAATGGACTTGAGCAAAACGGCCTTGAGGAACGCATAGGCGATATCCCTTGCAAGCTGCTGCAACGCTTCGCCCAGATCGTTGGAGTACGCGATGGCCCCGGCGAACGCCCCCGACAGCTCGTCGGGAACGGATGCGAGCTTGTCTGTGAGCGCGGATTCGGCCTCGTTGACGAACGTCTGGAGCGTCTTTTGGGACAGGCTGATGGAGTTGTCGAGTCCCTTGATGGCCAGCTCGATCTGCGCGACAACTGCCGGATACTGCGCGAACTGGTTCTTGACCCCTTCGAGCCCCTGCCGATACTGTTCAAGCGATATGTGCCCCGCGTCGAACTGCGACTTGAGCATGTCGAGAGACAGGGACGCGAACGCCTTTTGAACCGAGATGATCGACTCGTACAGGGACTTCATTTCCGGGGTCCAGTTGCGGAAGTCGGACGCGTCGAGCGCCGGATTGAGAGCCGCCTTGAGCCGGTTGAATTCATCGATGAGCGACTGGAGATATTGCTTGTCCGGAATGAGCCCCTGCGCGTTGCCCCACTGGTCTTCGCTCATTGACTTCTGAAGGGCCTCAAGCACAGTCTGCTGCCGTTCAAGCTCCGTCCCTACGCCCTTGCTCGCCTCGAACTGCGCCGCGTACGCCGTCGCCACTTCGTTCGCCTTGATCGCGATAGCGGTTTCGTCAGCAACCTTCCGCGCCGCGTCGTTCTTTATCTCCCGCTGCAAATCGACGATAGCCCGCCAGTCCTGCGACAAAGGCTTCAACTTCGCCGCCCACGCGTCGAGAATCGGCAGGAA
>CAYVKE010000151.1:4053-7024 GCA_964451935.1 uncultured Synergistaceae bacterium
TTTTCAGCGCGTCTATGGCCGCCTTTTGAACCTTTTGGATGAAGGTCTGGTAGTCGTTGCTTCCCATCCACTTGGTAAACTCGTCCCGAACCCGCTTGAGCATGCTCAGTAAAGCCGCGAAGGGGCCGCTGCTGTCAGCGGTTCCCATGACGGACATCCTGAGAAGTTCCAATTGCCCCAGAATCGCCTCCGTAACGCCGGAGAACGTATTGGCCCGCATTGCAAGCGCGTTGGGATAGTTGAGCTGCGTGATTTCGATGATGGCGCTTCTGATCGCGGCCATATCGTCCTTGACGACACGCCGGAATTGCCCGGACTGGACAACGGCCTCTTTCCCGTTACGCTGGACGATGACGCCCAGCCGCCGCAAGGCTTCCGTCTCACCCGATATCATCGACGCGGCCACGTCGCGCATGTCGCGGTTCATGACCGATGCGAGGTTCGCGACGGCAAGCGTCGCCTCTTCCGCGTTGGCTACGGCGGCGGCCTTCATTTGCACGAACGCCCCGATCGCCTCGGCCGTGGTTATGGGAGCTTCGGCGGCCCAGTTGACCATTTTGCTGAAAACTTTATCCGCTTCGCTCTGGTCCTTTATGACCGCGCGGAGCCTGACCCGGTAGTTCTCCATTTCGGTGGCCGTGTCGAGGAAGGACTGTGCGACGTTTTTGATGGCATACGCGGTGAACACAGTCGCCATCATTTTCTTGAGGCCCGACAGTGCTGATTGGAACTGGTTCGTCTTTTGCGTCATGCCGTGGACGGCCTTTTCAACGTCTTTACCTCCGCTTATTGCCTTGGTTGGATCAATGATGACGTCCAATATCGGCATATCAGCTGTCCCCTCCCTTCCTGTGATCGCGGATGTACTTCAGATAGGCGTCGTCGAGCCTCTGGACTACGGTCAGAAGCTCCGATCGCTCGTCCTGCGCATCGATTCCCGTCAGTTCGCAGTACGCGAGAACGTCCGACAGCGCGATGGCGTTGACTTCCATCCCGACCTGACGGCCTGCATTGAGCGACAGAAACGCCTGCCACAAAAAAACGCAGCGGGGCGCTATCTCCGGTTCCCTGTCGAGAGCCTTGACGTGCGTCCCGCGTGCGGCTATATCTTCCAGAAAATCGCGACGCGCCCCCCATTCGAGATTCCAGAGAAGCGCGTCGGTCAGTTTTTTACGTCGTCCTCAAGGGATTCGATGCGGAAGTTGTCGATGTCCGCGACGAAGCCGCGGATGGCCTCGAAGATTCTGGGGTACTTTTGGAACACCGACGCCATGTATTCCGGCGTGTACGGAATCTCCTTGCCGCTCGCGTCCGTGAATCCGCGCCAGTCGAGTACGACCGTTTCGGCGTAGGTCTTACGCTCCGCTTCGCCAGAAGCCTCGATGTCTGAATCCAGATCCTCCGCGCTGATTTCGCGGATCTTGCCCTTGTGGATCTTCTTCAGGACGTCGCCCTTGGAAAGTTCCTTCCGAACCCTGCGAAGGAAATTCGGGTTCGCGGTCCCGGCCCCGGCGAGCTTGATCTCGGCAGGGTCCTTTTCGTCGACGAATCCCGGAACGTCCTTGAACACATCGACGGCCTTGAACCAGAACCCCTCGCGCTCCGCCTTCGCGGACGCTCCGAATGCTTTTTCGAGATTCATTACGCCACCGCCCTCGTGATGCTCAGCGTGCACGACTCGCTCGCGTCGTAGAGCCCGGAGAAGGTCAGCTTGCACATCATGTCCTCGTCGTTGCCGCCCGAGTCGGTGTTGGCCGTCTCGAATTTGAGGTTCGGAACGAGGAAGGTGTACTTCTCCCCCGACACGGCACCGATGGTGAACGTCAGGGATGCGGCGGTTCCGGCGAGGAAGAGGCTGTAGAGCGTCGTGTCCTCGAAATAGACGTCCATCGAACCGGATACCTCGAACCGGCCGTAGCCGATACCGAGCGAATCGACGGAGCCAACGGCGTTGGCCGCCCGGAGGTTGTTGTTGACCGAGAGTTCGATTCCCTGGATGTGCGGATTCGACACGCCGCCGACCGTGAGCGATGCGAAGTGAGCCGCCGCGTTCATGACGTCGTTGTCGTTCGGGTCGACGTACGTCGCGCCGGAGATGGCCGTCTGCGCCACGGAGCCGCCCTTGCCGATGAACGACATGGACCCGGTGACGATCTCCTTGGCCTTGACGGAGAGGGAGAATTCGTTGACTTCCATCCCGGTGTAGCGGAGGTATTCCGTCGTCGCGCCGCAGGGAACCTGCTTTTCGAGCGTGAAGCTCTTCGGCGTCGAACCGTTCTTGATGACCGTTCCGACCGCCGCGACGCCGACGGTGATCTGGTCCGCCGTTCCGTCGCTTGCCCATCCGGAGCCGACGACGTGCGTCACGGTCTTGAACGTCTTGGTCCCGCTCACGGTGACGCCGGTGGCGCCGGGAATGATGTCTTCGGTGATCGCGTCGTCGCCGGAGTCGGTGCCGGTGATCGTGATGATTCCGGGAGTGTCGGCGCTCCCCGCCACGGTCCGCGTGACGGTGATCTTCGCGGGCGATGCTGGCTGCGCGGCGACCGTGTAGACGCCGTTCACCATGTCCGTTGCGGTCACGATCTTGTCGGGGTCGGCGGCCGTCCCGCTTCCCCACGTGCTGTGCATCGCCGATTCGATGAAGTCGTCGAGCGTCCCGTAGGACAACTCGAAGTCGATCCTTCCGGACGCCCCGCCGCCGACCTGAATGAGGTCCGTCACGTTCCGGTCGAGCCGGGTTTCCGAGGATTTGACGTTCTCGCGCTCTATGGAGAGCGAATCCCCCGTTTTCCGGAGAATCTTAAACGCCGGAGTCGCCGGAGTCGTGCCCCACGTCGCTTCGGCGATATGCGCGATCTGGATTGCCGAGGTGCTTGCAATCGTCACGGGTGTTCCCCCTTTCGATAAAAAAAAGGGGAACCCCCGCGAAAGGGATTCCCCTTGACTCTGCCGTTATTCGGTTGTCGCT
>CAYVKE010000152.1:0-4429 GCA_964451935.1 uncultured Synergistaceae bacterium
GGTGAGGAACCTTGAGGAAGACACAGTGGTATGGCTCAATCCTGAGAAGGATGAAAGAGCACGGGAAACTTTAACCCCGGAAACGCGACATGTCGGTTGACAGACACCGGGAGGCGGATTCCATGACGTATGTCCTGCAGCAAACGAAGCCGCTCAAGGGGAAAGACACGGTTCGCGTCTTCGAGGAAACGATTGCGCGCGGGCCGAAAAAAGTTTCGGACGAATTTCGCCGGGAGCGCCCGGCGCTCGCGAACGCTTTCGACCATACCGGCGAACGGGACTCGGAGGGCGCGACTCTGCTCGAAATTCTCGCGCTCGGCGACCGCGAGATCGCCGACGGAAAGCTCTCCCCGGCTTCGGATGTCCTGCAACGTCTGCGAGGAAAAATCCCCTTCGAATAACGTCTTCGGAGTTCTGCTGACCGAAGCAACGTCCGGAATTTCAAAGATATTGGTCTTTGTCCGTTGATCGCCGACGGCAGGCGCGACATGCGGGCGCTAATCCAGCGCAGGTTACTGGAGTTCTATATTCTAGCTTCCACTACAAGTAATCCAGTCAACAAAACCAGTTACACAACAAATATCAGGCCCGTTTTGCCCATATTCGGCAAGGAACAAGCGCTAACTTCGCGCTAGTACATCAACTCCCGTGACGCTCCGGTGCTCGTCACGAATGGCAACATTACATAAGTTGACGACGAACCTTTAGCGACGTCCTCGGTGCAGGTAATATCAAGCCCGCAAACGTGTCGCACGTATTTTCCCCACTTGCGCTCTTCAGGATGACGTTCGCGATGACCCGGACGTAGAATTTTCAGGGTAGAAACGACGAAATAGAAGGCAAGCGAAAAATACTAGAATCGAAAACCGAAAAGGCCTCCGTCCTCCGTTGCGTCGGTAAGAACGACCGGTAGAATGAAGTCATGAAGGTCAAAACCGTCAGTTTTTTCTTTGAATGCATCGTCTTCATTCATCGTCACAATATATTGGAACCCGATTGTCCGAGCGGTTTCAGCTCCAACTTTCAATGCGCTGATAACTTGCCGTCCATCAACCCCGTCAAACAGGTGGCTATCATGAATGAGAAAACTCGGCCCGATTCCGCGTTTCGAGCAAAGCAACATTAGCATAAGGTCAAAACAAAATATTTGCATATTCTGAATACCCTTACTTCTAGAGCCTTGCATGGGGAACCTAAAAACGGGACCGTTCTGTGTCACATCAAGCGTCATACTGCCAGCGGATTCGTAGAGTTTATTCGAAATTTCTTCGAAAGCAAGGATAGCTTCGTCTAATCGCTGCTTCTGCTCTGCAAAATCTCGCTGTAAACGAAGTTCTAGGTGATTTCGTTCGATTTTCAACTCGGTTTTGGTCCCTTCAAGTAGTTCCGCGGCTTCAAACCGTTTTCGAAGTGCTTCCACCTCGGATTCAAGTCTTCCGGCCTCTCCCTGTAGTTTTGCGAATTGTTCCAGAGCGCCGTGGCTTTGCAGAATGTCCATAATCTCAGAACGACGCTGATCCCGCCTTTCCATCACTTGATCTCGCAGTCGAATACGTTCTTTTGCTGCAGAAAGTTCGTCGGAGAGATAGTCACGACGGTTTCGGATCACCGATTTATGAAAATTCCGAACTTCTTCGTATCGTTTGGTTACGATATTCGGAAGGACGACGCCTGCTTCCTCATAAATTTCCTTCAGATTGTCCAAAGAAGGTGCAGTCTCGGAATCCAGAGATTTTTCTAGATCCTGTATAGCGGCACGATCAATGGTATTCCGATTGGCCAAATCATTCAGTTCAAGCGTAAGATTGTTCATTTCGTTTTCCATTTCGTGGTATTGGGGTAAAACGCGAAAACTGTTTATCTGTGCCTTCAGGTCTTTCAGCTTATCTTTTGCCACTGTAAACTGAGTACGAAGATCGGCGACTTTACCTATAATGCCTCCCAACGTTTGGTCTTCAGTCGCTTTTTTCAACTCTTGCAGGCTCTTTTCTCTGTCTCGAACCCGCTGCCACGCGCTCGCAATCTCCCAATCCAGTCCGAGAAGGTAAAGAAGGGCGATTTGACAATCGACAATCTGTTGCTTTTCGCTTTGCTTTTCCGGTGTGCTGAAAGCTCTGCTACTTTGTCTGCGCACAAAATAAGAGAAAAGAGAACGAAACGTGGGTTTGCGAGACGGATATTCACTGAGTTCGCCCAATGCAAACATATGTTCACCAAGGAGTTCCACCCATTTTGTATTGGAAAGCGTCGTTCGCCCTGCAACTAATTTCTCACCTGCAATATGAATCTTCGCTCTCTCTTTCTCTCGTCTCTCAACAGATACTCTTGACGCATCTATGTCGAAATCCATTCCAAACATACTGTCGGTAAGTGCTTCCGAACGGAAGGGGGAGTCTCTTTCGACATCTGCACCAGTAAGGAAATGGACGATCTCCACCAGACTCGTTTTGCCTGCTCGATTTCGCGTCTGCTTGTCGCTTGCCCCCTTTTCCTTCTGGGCAATAAGCACATTCAAACCGGAGTGGAATTCCAAGCTCTTAAAGCTGGGAAGCGAGCTGTAGATTCGATGAATCATGTCGTCCGCCGCCGGAGAATGCCTTCCGTCAATTCAACAGCATTCATAAGAAACAAAAGATCCAATGCGAGGACAAAAGAGTCATAGCTAAGTGATCGCGTTTTCTTCGAATGATCACAAAAACCTTCCCAAAGTGCGGAAGCAGTCTTTGGGTAACGAAGATCTTTAAGGATTCGAGCCCCGATGGTCAACAGCGCACGATCCTGCGAGATATGCTTGGTGGGAATAATCATTATGTAGCCTCCCGCGGTTCCTCAAAGATGTCGCATCGCTCAAAATAATACGCCATTACAGTAAGAATCGCCAATTCTTGTTCCGGAGTTTTTCTTTCCTTTCCACCAATCCAAGACTGAAGTTCGCAAAAGATCTGATTCGGGGTGCACTGTTCTCGCAATTCTCCATACTTCTGTCTGAAAGATTCGGCAATACGTTCTCCAAAGGCGATGTCGTACCATTGAGTGAAAAAATCCTCCACAATCGGGACCTTTGTCATTCCTTCTTTGAGCAACAAAGCAATGCTATCGGATAAAGCATTGGCTTCGATCTTTCCCTTTGGAACGTCCTTTATTGTTCTACAGAAAGAGGCGGGCTTTGCGGCAATTTTTTCAAGAACAACTTGTATATCCTTGAAACCAAGTTGCATTTTAGTTTCAGAAGTAGGAGCATTTCCGAACCATAATTGCTTATCGTCCAGTGATATTTTTCGAAAAACATTACGAAGTTCCTCCAACCCCCAGGTTTCCAAAGTGATATCCGAGTTCTCGTTCTTCAAATCCAATATTATTCTCTCCACGTGTGGAGGAAGACCGTCATAAGCATTATGGACAAAAGTCCATAAACGAAAGTGTCCTTTCCAGTGTTTCTTTGCTCCAGAGAAGTCCTCTCTGATTTTTTTAATCGCCTTAGACTCTGTCATTTCGTATGGCGCATAAACCTGAAAAAGCCTTTGTGTAGATTGAAGGTATCCGTCATTCTTTTGATCTCCGCGATTACCCCATGGTCTACAAGCCATGAAGTCATTCGGAAATGCCAAGCTCATCAGTTTTTCGAAAAAATTCTGAAATTCTTCCCCCTTTGCCCGAATATACCTATTTTCAAATGAAACGTCGTAGAATGCTTCCTGAACGTTCACAAACGGGGCCCTCCTTCTGTTTTCATTGTGTCCCATACGCGAGCAATGGTCGTCTGGATCTTTCTTTCAAAGCGTTCGACGAGTTCGCGATTGGCGTCGACGAGTTTCTGCTCCTCTTCAATTTCCGCGACGATCCGGCGCTGGACTTCGAGAGGAGGAAGGGGGAACCGGATTCGGCTCAGGTCGTCAGTATTGATCTTCAGTGTCCCATGTGCTGCGGTTTCCAGAATACGTTTGAACTGAGGTTCTTCCTGCTTCAACATCAGCCGGAGAAATGTCGCGTTGACGCTATTGCTCGGATTGATAGCCTTAACGTCCTGATTGAAGGCGCAAGGAACGGCGAGTTCGCAGATCGGAACGCCGTTGGCAAGCCCCATTCCCCGGACGAGAATCAGGAGAGAACCAACCAGCGCGATCCTCGTCGCCGAATTCTCTACGGCCATCTCCGAAACATGCGTCGAGGCGTCATAGAGAACATCCGTTTTCATATCTTTGGCGGAGACCCACGGAATATTCCCGGTCCAGAACGATTCGTTTTCTTTGGATGGCGTTCCTCCGCTTCCAAACGACGCGATAGAACCAAGATCGACCAGCGGCCATTCGGGATCTATTGGGATATGAGGCCGGTAGTTGTCGATGACGGCCCGGGCTCCGTCGATGACCTTCTGGTAGCCCTCAATCTCGGCGACGATTTCTTTCTGGATTTCCAGCGGCGGCAAGGG
>CAYVKE010000152.1:4529-6848 GCA_964451935.1 uncultured Synergistaceae bacterium
TTCGCCGCGATCTTCTCCTTCTTCACGACGAGGCCGTGCGCGAACGTCAGTCCGTCCGTGGGTTCGCGCCGCCGCAGCGCGTCCAGGAAGCCGCACAGTTCGGTCTTCACTTCGGGGAGGTCGTTGGCGTCGATCTCGCGCCGCTGCGCGCCGAGGCCGAAGCCGTCGTTTTCGACCTTGAAGAACGCGATGGCGTCGCTCCGGCGGTTGAGCCCTCTGTCGAGAATCAGGATGCTCGTCTTGACGCCGGAGTACGGCTGGAAGACGCCCGCAGGGAGCGAGACGACCGCGACGAGGCAGGAGTCGACGAGCATCTTCCGCAGGGCTTTGTAGGCCGTCTGGCTCTGGAAGATGACGCCTTCGGGCACGATGATTCCCGCGCGCCCCGTCGGGGTGAGGTGCTCGGCCATGTAGTCCACGAAGAGGACTTCGCTGCGCTTGGCCTGGATCGCGAATCGCCTGTGGGGGCGGATGCCGCCCTTGGGCGACATAAAGGGCGGATTGGCGAGGATGACGTCGGCGTAGTCGCCCCAGCGGTCATCCGAGGTGAGCGTGTCGTATTCGTGGATGCGCGGGTTGACGAAGCCGTGAAGGTAGAGGTTCACGAGCGACAGCCGGACCATGTCCGGGGAGATGTCGTACCCTTCGAAGTTTCCGGCGAGGCGCTCCTTTTCGTCGGGGGTGAGGGTGATGTTGTCGTCCGCATCCGTGTTGGCGCGACGGATGTGCTTGAACGACGAGATCAGGAACCCCGCCGTGCCGCACGCGGGGTCGAGGATGCGTTCGTCTTTCTTCGGGTCGACGATTTCGACCATGAAGTCGATGATGTGGCGCGGCGTTCGGAATTGGCCCGCATCGCCCTGGGAGCCGAGGACGGAGAGCAGGTATTCGAAGGCGTCCCCGAGCCGTTCGGAGTGGTCGTACGTGAATTCGTCGATGATCTTGAGGAAGCTCCGGAGCGTTTCAGGGTCGCGGTAGGGCAGGTAGGCGTTCTTGAAGATGTCCCGGAAGAGCGGCGGCAGGTTCGCGTTCTCGGTCATTCGCGTGACGCCTTCCGCGTAGAGGTTGAGCGTTTCGTGCCCCCCGAGGCCGGAGCGCATGAGTCTGGCCCAGCCGTACCGGGCGAAGTCTCCGGCGAAGAAGGTGCGTTTGCCGCCGAGTTCTTCCGCTGCGGCGTCCATGTCGTCCATGAATTTGTAGATCAGCGCGATGGTGATCTGTTCGACCTGCGATTTCGGGTCGGGCACCTTGCCGACGAGGATGTCGCGGGCGGTGTCGATTCGGCGTCTGGTGTCTGTATCGAGCAAGGGGGGACTCCTCCAGTTTTCATTCCGTGGCGATCGTCGTTTCTTCTCCGGTCGGATTCGGCTTCGATCGGAGTCCGCGACGAAGAACATTTTACGCGACGAACTGGTTCAGCGGAACGTAGTCCTTGACGTATTCGGGGACGAGGTTGCGGAATTTTACCGGTACGGCCCTGAAATCGCTCATCGAGAACGCCGCGTTCGTCGTGAGGTCGGCATACCGCCTGTTCCCGATGATGTGGCGCACGAGGTCGCTGGTGACGTACGCCTTGAAGTAGTTCCGTATCGCGGGGATCGCGGCCGCGTCTTCGGGCGTGTGGTCCGCGACGAATTTGGCGAATTCCTCTTCCAGAAGCTCGTCCTTCGACTTGAAGCGCGGGATGAGGCCGAAGATTTTTTCGAGAATTTCGCGGAGCGTCAGGCGGCGGTCGACTCCGGCGGCCTTTCGCAGCTTGTCGAGCGTGTAGTATTCCTCGGGCCTGTCGAAGAGTTCGCGGTTCACGTAGTCGAGCGCGCGACTCCAGTCCCCCGATTCGACGGATCGCGCGATGAAGTCGTTTTCGCGAACCGTATCCTCGAACCGTTCGAAGAACATCCGGTCGATCTTCATGCCTTCGAGCCCGATCTTCACTTCCTGAATTCCCGCGAGAACGTCCTGCCCCGGATGATTGTACGGGCTTGCGACGCGCTTTCCGTCATTCTCCCCGCCCGAACCGCCGTTTCCGGCTGCGGGCAGTTCGAGGACTTCGTCGTAGTCGAAGTCCTCTTCGAAGTATTCGCAGGTCGCGAAAAAGTCGAAGAGCTTGAACGCGGTCTTTTTCGGCTCCCGGACGCTCTCTTTGGCCGCTTCATCGTGGAGCTGTCTACGGAAGTCGTGCGGCCGCGTGCCGCGTCCCTTGATCTGGATGAAGTCGGTCGGCGAAAAGACGGGGCGCAGGAGCCCGAGGTTGAGGATGTCGGTGCAGTCGTAGCCGGTGGTCATCATGCCGACGGTGACGCAGACGCGGGCCTTGCT
>CAYVKE010000153.1:0-6829 GCA_964451935.1 uncultured Synergistaceae bacterium
AAGGGAGAGTAATGTCAATGGAAAACGTCGTCAGAATCAATGCTCCGGAAGCGTCGCAATGGCAGGCTGTGACTGCATCATTCCTGCTCTTCAAGCGTGTGTCCGGCATGTCTCAACGAACGATGCGCGACTATGAAACCTACCTGTATGCTTTCTTCCGTCAATACCCGAACGCCCTTGACCCAAGGGAAAGCCGCTCATGCGTCCTGTCGTATCTCTCCGGCGTCATGGCTCCCGCAACGTACAACCTCCGACGCGCGTATCTCCGCTCCTTCTGGTCTTGGCTCGTCTCGGAAGGGATTTCGACGCGCAACCCTGTCGCCGATCTTCCTTCGCGGAAAGCCGAACCTCGCATCGTCCGAACCGACATCGAGGATATCCGGAAGGTGCTCGACTCGCTCCCCACAGACACATGGAACGGACTGCGCGACTTCGCCCTTCTCATGCTTCAGATCGACACGGGCATTCGTCCCGGAGAAGCCCTTTCCCTTCTCGCGTCTGACGTGTCGATTCAAGGGAGAACCGTCAACGTCCGCGCCGCCATAGCCAAGACGAGAACGGCCCGGGCCTTGCCGATCAGCGACGCCACGGCAGCCGCCATTGACAAGCTCATGCGCGTCCGGTCGAAGGAATGGAATGCGGCTCCGCTCTTCTGTACATCGGCAGGAACGCCACTCCCGGTCAGGGGATGGTACCACCGTCTGGAAGCCGCCTGCAAGAAAGCGGGAGTTCCGAAGATCCGCCCGTACGATTGCCGATACTCCTTCGCGTTGCTCTACCTCAAGTCCGGTGGAGACGCCTTTTCCCTGAAGGACATCATGGGACATTCGACCATGAGCATGACATCGAGATACGTGGCGTTCTCCGGCAAGGATATCCAAGAGGCTCACGCCCGGTTCTCTCCGATGAACGCGTTGCGTCCGCAACCGGTGAAACGTATGGGGAAGATACGTTGATCCTCAAGAAGGAAGGCGCGCTTTCTTCCCCGCGGCCCGGGCCAGAGACAAAACAGCACGGCATAACGTTTCCAATGAAGCTCCTCCACGGCCACATACGAAGGGGTATTTCGCTGAAACCGACGGCCAATAGACAAAGAGAAAGTCCCTCTTTCGAGGGGCCTTTCTGCCGGTTTTGGTTATTTTTGCGTAATCTTTATTCCGTTGACCTCCACTACATCCTTCTCGAGAACCTCCAAGAACGTTCCAGGTTCAAACTCGGGCGAACTCCCCGACTCAATCTCGACGTAAAAGGAATAGTACTCTTCGAAAAGGAGAGATCTAAACCGACAGGCAAGATATCGACCATCACGAAGAACAATCTCCATATGGTTTCCGCTCCTGACAGTACGGATTGCTTCAAACAGTCGCATTCCCTTCACCTCTCCCTTTCTTCGGTTCCCCAGGATAAGCGTGTAGCCCCGACAAAGATCATTGCGTTGCTTTCGTAGGGGTTATTACCCTCGATATCATATAGTAACGTGAAGGACCTCCCCTTTTAGGGGAGCAAAAAACTCTTCCGGAACGTTATTTTTCGTCGGCAGATCCACTTTTTATATCCAAACCCACTACGCTATGAAGTTCTTCGTTGGCTTCAGTTTTGCTTCTTGCAGATTCATCTATTTCAGTTAAATGCTTAAGCCCTACACCATTAAGATCTGTTATCTTGACTGTATCTTTAAAATCAAAAGATTTCATAGTTACACTATTGCAAGTCATTTTTTTTGAACATTTTATAGAAGTGATAATTATATAACTTGGCAACATAAATAATAAAAACCAATTTTTATAATCAAACTCTATAGTATTTAAATTTAATATATATTTTTCAATAATTTTAATCATATCAAAGTTCATGATACTACAAGAATCTAATATTATATAAAACCAAGATATAATTTCTAAGAAATTAGCTTTTTTCAAATCATATTTATTAAAGATTTTTCCAACTATTAGGTACATCTGTAATATTATGCCCCAAATCCAAATACTTTTATACATTACTATGAATAATAACGTTGTACTCAAAAATATGCACAAAAATTTAATATTAATTTGTTTTTTGTTTATATAATAATATATAAAACACGTTGTTATAAATATATACATGTAAGACATCAATACTAATCCGTAATCAGTATGTAAAAAATTAAATATCGTATCAGCGTGCCTCATAATAACCACCTCTTATTATATTAATATAAACGCGGCGATCATTCTTGAACAGTGACCGCCGCACAAGAACCCTCTATGAGGCCTTCTTTCCCCACCGTTCCAAGGCCGCCCGAAGCGTTTCCTCGTCGTGAGTGTCACGGAACTTCTCGGCCTTGTACGTGAAGCCCTTATACGGGCTTCTCTCGTTGTAGCCCACCAGGTTCGGCGAAAGCGCATACACGTTTCCGCGATCAAGCCGCAGCTGCGAATGGTCCGAGAACTTCAGGAACACCGTTTCTTCCCGGCGCTCGATCTCCGGCATGAGGGACGCCCGTTCTTCCCTGTATTCCCTCCGAAACGTCCGGATTCCTCCGGGCTTCCGCTGCGTCTCCGAAAAGTACCTGTGGACAAGTTCCGCAATCTCTTTTCTGACGCGATCCGCACAATACTCGTTCATGCCGGAGAAGATGACATCGACGAAATTCACGCCGCCGACTATGGTGTATGAAGCGCCGCCGTTCAGGTCTCTTTCTCCCGGATACCGAATCTTCATTCCTTGCACCCTCCGACATCCCTACGTTCCTGTGCTATCATGATTTCGCTTCCTTTCTCCCGCGAGGGGGGAAGTATAGGGGGAGCCGCAGGCCTTGCCAGGTAGAGCGGCTCCTCCGCTTTTCACTCTTCCTTCTGAACGCCACTCTTCGCAACCTCATCCAGTGCGCTTTCCGGGATGCGCCAGACGCGCCCCAACTTCACCCCGCGAATTCGTCCGGCTCTAAGCCAGTCCCCCAAAGTCACAGGGGATATTTGAAGGATCTCCGCTGCCTGCTCCTTCGTATATAACCTTTCCGCCGTCACCGCCTCACCCCCCTTCACGCCACGTGTTTCGAGCCGTCTCATCGGTCTAGCCCCTTGCGTACTATTCCTTCACTTATCCCACCGTCAGATCACGCTCGATGTATCCACATCTGCATGAAGACTCTCGGCCTATCTTTGAGGAATGTCTATATCCTACATCAGTTCATATCAGTTGTAAATATGCCAAGCTTGTCAAAAGCCGTTTCTATCATCTTTGATCGTACACACTGATTCAATTCAGAAGTTTGGGGGAACCGGTTCCCGCCAAGGATGACGGCTTCCCCGCTTTCTCACCTTTCGTTACTCTCATTTCCTTTTGCAAGCCCATCTATTGCAGACTCCGGAATTCTCCACAACTTACCGATTTTTACTCCGCGCAATCGTCCCTGTAAAAGCATCCTCTTGACCGTCACCGCCGACACCTTCAAGATTTCAGCCGTTTCTTCCACAGTATAGAACGTTTCCATTAGCGCCTATCACCTCCTAAATGAATCTTATCGCATCTTATCGTATCAGTCAAGGTCATCTTGTGAGGGGGGAAGTATGGGGGAGCCGCAGGCCTTGCCAGGGTGGGCGGTTCCCCCTTTTTCATACCTGCCTGTTCTTGTCGATGAACGCCTGAAGATCGCTTTCCGTAATTCTCCATTTCTTTCCAACCTTCGTTCCGATGATCTTTCCCGCCCGGAGCCAGTTCCCCAACGTCAGGGGAGAGATCCCCAACGCTTCCGCCGCTTCTTCCTGCGTGTACAGCTTTTCCGCCGTCATCGTCTCACCCCCTTACGCCGCATGCTTCAGGATGTACCCCACAGTCGAAGCGTGCCAGGTACGTCCCTGCTTGCTCGCCACGCCTTCGATGTTCAGCCGCTCGGCTATCCCGCGAAGGGAAAGCCCCTCCGCCCGCATTGCCCGGATTCTCGCCAGTATGGATTGTTCAGCGTCGTCGTCCCGGAGCGTTTCTCCCTCGCGGACTTTCCCGAAGGGCGTGGAAGAGTACGCCCCGCTGGTGCTCTTCTTGTGGGCAAGCGCCGTATCCTTCCGTTCCGTCTTCCGCGCCATTTCCGAACCGCCCCTTTCCGTAGAATAATGATAGCTTACATCAATCTATGTCAACTGTCAATACTCCATCTTGTTATTCTCTCCCCTGCACTAATCCGGTCGGCATAGCGCAGCTCCCCTCATTTTCATGTCCCGAATCACAAATATTTCGCACCTGATTTAATTTCAAGAAAGCGCTGACGTGATACACTCCAGTCGCAAGGCAATGCAAAGATATCCAAAGTCGAAAGGGGAGGTATCACGTGAAAAGATTGTTCTGTGTCATGTCGTTCCTGCTTTCTTTCATCGCTCTTGCATTTGCTGGCAACGGGATTCCGAACGTACAGGGGACGTGGAGCGTCAACGGAGAAGGTACCTGGGGGGATATCCGAGTCTTCGACAGGGGAACCCAGACGATCACATCCTACATCGACTCGGACGGATATGAAGTTATCACCCAGTATTCATACGCGGGGACGATCACGGACGCATCGGGAGCCGTGTTGCTCAACGACAACTATACCCTCACTCGGGAAAACCTCGGTGGAGGAATAAAGATCACATCCCGCAATATAATTCTCACATCGTCCACTATTCGATATAACATCACGATCCAAGACGACAACTTAATGACCGCGAAGCGGACGGGGACGACATCAGGAAGGGTTGTTGACGCGGATTACACATTCAACAGGACTTCCTCGGGCGGCGGATCAGGCGGTGGTGGTTGCACCGTGTCGACGCTTTCGCCGATGTTCCTGCTTCTCCTGGCGCCGCTTCTTCTCAAACGGAAGTAGTATCAGAGCGTCCTTCCGATCCTGACTCTGACCGCTCATTCGGGTCAACTGATACGTAACACACACAAAGCCGGGTTCCCCCACGAGAATGGAGCCCGGCTTTTTGATTCCCCCAAAATGGGGGATCAATCGCCCAATCAATGCTCAACGGCTTTCAGACAGTCGATTTCGTCGTTCCCTTGCGTCTCTGTAGTCTATAAACTACAATAACGCCATGAAGACGATTCGGCAGACCGAGACGTTCCGGACGTGGGAAAGGAACCTGAAGGACAAGGTTGTCAGAGCGACAATCGCGGCCCGGATTTTCCGCCTCGTCAACGGCTTGCCGGGGGACGTTTCGACGGTCGGCGAAGGCGTCTTCGAGTTGCGTATCCATATCGGCCCGGGGTACCGGCTCTATTACGCAAACGAAGGAGAGCGGATCGTCATTCTTCTTTGCGGAGGGACGAAGAAACGACAACAGAACGATATCGATACCGCCAGGAGACTGCTGAAGGAACTGAAGGGAGACGAGACACGATGACCGAACGAACGTATGAATACGACCCTGCCGACGCGCTCGACTCACCCGAAGCCGTCGAAGCGTTCGTGACGGACGCCTTCGAGACCGGGGACGCCTCATACATCGCAAGGGCTCTGGGCGTCGTCGCCCGGGCCAAAGGAATACGCCGGATCGCGGAGGAAACCGGCCTTTCGAGGGAACAGCTCTACCGCTCCTTCAGCGAACGCGGCAACCCGACGCTGAAGACGACGCTCGCTGTGGCCCGGGCGCTTGGACTTGAGCTGACCGCGAGAGAAAGAAAGACATCCACGGATTCCGTTGTCGTCTCCTGACAGCGACACGTCCAGCGTCCCGGGCCATCAGTGCGAGTCTGGCCCGGGGGAACGACCGCCGTTAAGCCTGAGTTTTCCCCAATTTTGGGGACAACCTCCGCGCAACGAAGAGCCGGGTTCCTCCCCACGAGGAAGGAGCCCGGTTTTTTGATTCGCCGGAAATGGCGGATCAATCGCCCGGCCTTTTGGTCCCCGATTCTGGGGAGCAAACACAGCCCCCGAGAGTGAAGTCCGCAATCTTTCATCTTCACAGCTCGCCCCTGTCAACCGAATGCTCCTGCTGTACCCTACGCCAAACCATTGCATGCAACGCTTTCCGCGTTTCGATAACCATTAACGTCGCTTCGTCTTGTTGTCCCATTCTGCCTTGCATGCAGTCATGTCATATCGTGCATATTCGATTTCGTTGCGTATTTTTCGAGTGCTCGTTGATAAATACTTCCGCGAGAAGGGAATGATTGTCTGGAATATGACAGTGATGATTTCCTTTCCTAGCATGATACAGTAAGCTCATGGTGCATGCAGTGAAGGGATGCGAGCGACGAATATACCCCTGCGCCTGACGGTCAAACGTGAGTCGTTGCGGACGGTCGAAGATTCGACCCTCCAAAGAAGGAGAGTCACGCGAGGAAAGGACCGGCGTTGAACAACAACAACAACAACAACAACATCATCATCATCTCGCTCCTGACTTTCAAGGAACCACTTGACGGCCGGAATTTCGGCCGCCAGATCGCACAGGCTCTTTCGCTGCTGGATTTCCAGCCGTCAGATCTTCGGGAATGCCCCGCGTCGCCCCACACGCGCACAGAAGCCCGTGGCGCTATTCCCTTTCTCGCGGACGACAATCCCCTCCCTTTTCCCGAAACGACGTGCGTCCTGACGCGACTGTGAAGGGGCTCCCCACAAGAGAGGCCCCCTACTCCCTCACATCCTCGACAATGGGCCGATACGCCGCTGTGCGAACTGATGGAGCCACGTCCGCAGCTCCGCGATCTTCCGCGCCGATAGTCCCGCCCTCGATCTCAGAAGTTCGCCGTGAAGACCGTCCATCAGCCCCTCGACGTACGACCGCGTCTTCTTCTCCGTCACGTCCCGGAACCCCCGGGCCAGCGCCACGGCCTTCGGAGGAAGCCGGTCGAGCCGTTCTTTTGC
>CAYVKE010000154.1:0-6814 GCA_964451935.1 uncultured Synergistaceae bacterium
TCTTCGCTCCGTTTCCTTCGCTCTCTCCACCTTATAAATCTGTCAAGGTCCGCCGTTACGCTGCTGCAACGTTGTTTTCGATTTCGTAACGGGCGCCGCGTCGAACAGCGCTCGGGTATAATACCGTCGCCTCGCGCAGTTGTCAACGACTACTTTTGGAAATGTTTACGGTTTTTGCCATACAAAAAGTGATCGTAACAACACTATTGGCGTTATTCCTTGAAAAACAGCAATGTAGCCTGTGACATTTTCGATGCAAGACTAACTAAATTCAGGGTAAATGTCCGAAGACTGACGATTCAGGTATACTGCATTTTCGTTTATTCGTCTTCCTCGCTGTCAAGCTCCAGGACGTCTTCCTCGACCGCGATCTTGGCGGCGCCGATTGCAGCGTCTTCCCTGACATCTTCGTCTTCGACGTCTTCCGCCGCAACCGGCGCTGAAACCGCGAGGATATCGTCCGATTCCATGACCTTCGTCATGACCTCGCGTACGATTTCGTCCATGAGCGCAGGGTTTTCTTCCAGGTATTTCGCGACGGCTTCCTTCCCCTGCGCCAGCGTCTCTCCCTTATACGTGAGCCACGATCCCTTTCGTTTGAGCACCTCGAGGTCGATCGCCATATCGACGACGGACACGCCTCTCGGGACGCCCTTTCCGTAGATGAGAGACGCATGGCCGGTCCTGAAGGGCGGGGCCTGTTTGTTTTTGACGACCTTCATCCAGATTTCGTGTCCGACCGTGTTTTCTCCGCTTGTGATGCTCTTCCCGCGTTTCACTTCGATGCGAACCGAGCTGTAGAACTTGAGCGCACGGCCGCCGGTCGTCGTTTCCTGAGGTCCCGTCGAATATCCGGTGCTGATCTTCGCCCGGAGCTGGTTGATGAAGACGACGACGCACTGGCTTCGGGATATCGCAGAGGTGAGGCGCCGCAGTGCGTAGGACATGAGCCGCGCCTGCAACCCGACCTGGCTGTCCCCTATCTTGCCGTCGATTTCCGCCTGGGGGGTCAGCGCCGCCACGGAGTCGACAACGACGATGTCAACCGCGCTCGATCGGACAAGGGAGTCGAGAACATAGAGCGCCTGCTCGCCGCTGTCCGGCTGGGAGATGTAGAGGGATTTCACGTCCACTCCGAGTGACGCCGCCAGA
This sequence comes from uncultured Synergistaceae bacterium, assembly GCA_964451935.1. GTDB lineage: Bacteria > Synergistota > Synergistia > Synergistales > Aminobacteriaceae > CALFXN01. The sequence continues at coordinate 1,153 of CAYVKE010000154.1, forward strand.
CGTGGGTCAAGCGCGTGTTCCGCATCGATGAACGCGGCTATCCCTCCGGCTTTTTGCGCCTCCGCCACGACGTGGAGCGCAACGGTCGTTTTTCCGCCGCCTTCGGGGCCGAATATTTCCACGATCCTCCCCCTCGGAAGACCGCCGATTCCCAGCGCCACGTCGAGGGGAAGAATGCCCGTCGGTATCACCGGGACCTGCTCTTTGAACTCATCCCCCAAACGCATGATGGATCCCGGACCGAATTTGCTCCGAATATCATCGATGGCCAGTTCGAGTACGTCTTCCCTGGTTTGCGGAGTCTTTCTTTTCGCCACGCAGATCGTCCTCCTGTCAGGAATTATTGTGTCTTTTCGTTCTGGAACGCATATCGCCGGATCGGACTGTATATCGGGCCGCCCGGCGTGAGGCGGCTCTTCATGAATATCGCTTCGCCGACTCCCGTGAAAAAGCCCGGTGCGGCGCCCCCCTGGATCCTCTCGCTCAAGGCGGGTGTCATGTCTTTCGGATTTTTGATTCTCGCGAGGGTAAGGTGCGGAGAGAAGGAACGCTTTTCCGGAGGGATTCCCGAAGAAACGCTTGCCCGTTCGACACGGTCGTATAGGGAAACGAGTTCTTCAAGTCCTTCCCGTATTCCTATCCAGAGAACCGTCGGGCGACGAAGATCGGGAAAGCACCCCAACCCTTCAAGCGAGAGACGGAAGGGGCGGACATTTCGAAGCGCATCGGCATATTTGTCGGAGAGCGTCGTAACCGTTTCCACGGGAATCTCTCCGCAGAATTTCAGCGTGACGTGAAGCGTTGCGACCGACACCCATCGGATCGAAGGGGCGCAGTTCCGGAGTCCCGCGACGTAGACATCGAGGGAGCGTCTCGCCTCGTCGCCGAGCGGCGCGCATATGAAACAACGGACTATTTCCATGCCGTGTCCCCGAGGATTCCCCTCCAGAGCAACTCAAGCGCCTTCGCCTTCGACCGCTCCCGGATCATGGCCCGGTCCCCCGCGAAATGCCGCAGAAGGGCCTTCGTTTCACCGGATCTCGCGTTTGAGACCGCGAACCACACCGTGCCGACGGGTTTTTCCGCGGAACCGCCTCCGGGACCCGCGACGCCCGTCACGGAAACGGCCATGTCGGCGCCGAGAAGACGGCGCGCTCCTTCGGCCATAGCGCAGGCGCACGCCTCGCTCACCGCCCCGTTCGTTTCGAGAATTTCGGGAGACACTCCGAGAAGCTGTTGCTTGATCCGGTTGTCGTAACAGACCACGCTTCCCGGAAAGACTTCGGAGCTTCCGGGAACGTCCGTGATCGCGGCGCCGACAAGCCCTCCCGTGCAGGATTCGGCCGCCGAAACGGTCATCCTCCGGTCGATCGCCGCTTCGACAACGGCCTGTTGCAGGCTCGCGCATCCTGCCGGAAGGCAATCTCCGGGAAGACGCCGCCGGATCTCCCGTTCTCCGGCGCGGATCCTGTCCGCATCGCCGCGGAGAACGACTTCGACCAGATTCGCCGCAGGAAGGATGGACGTGTGCATCAGCGGATCCTCGAGAACATCCGCGATTGTGTCTTTGAGGAGGCTCTCCGCCCAGCCGGTGATGCTGACGGAAAGCCAGCAGTCCTCGGGCGTCAGGCGCGCCCCGAGCGCCTCGTCGGCCATCGCGCGGTATTCGGCGGGGACGCCGGGAAACGAAAAAACTTCCGTTCCCCCGCGTTCGAAGCGCATTCCGAGCGCCGAGCCCAGCGGGTTATAGACGGATTCGACGCCCGCCGGTATCGCGGCCTGCCGCGAGCGCGAGCGTTCGAAGGCCTCCCTACGGTCGCCGCAATACCGCGGCGCCATGCGGTCGTACGTCGCATCGTCCTGAACGAGCGGCGCCCCGAGAAATTCCGCAAGGATGTCCCTGGTCCGGTCGTCGTGCGTCGGGCCAAGCCCTCCGGAGATGATCAGCAGGCGGACGGACCCGATCCACCGCCGCAACGCCGCAAGCGATGCGGCCGTGTCATCCGGAAGAACTTCCATTCCGCGAACCTTCCACCCCGCCCGGTGAAGCCGGGACGCCATCCACGCGCAGTTTCCCTCTCTCCGGATTCCGCTCAGAAGCTCGTCCCCCAGCGCCAGGAGCGCCGCGTCTTTCAGTGAAACCACCTCCAGTATGAACAAGCGGCCGGTCGGTGATCAGCGATAGAGCAGGGCCAGGCCGCCTCCAAAGAAAAACATATGCAGTCCGCGCAACAGCAGATTCGCGCAGACGCCGCCCAAGACGTCGTCCGCCATGATTCCGATCCCTCCGGGAAGAGCCTCAACGGCGCCGATGGGAAAGGGTTTGAGGATGTCGAGAATTCGAAAAACCAGCAGTGCGGGCAACCACATCGTTTGCGGAAGCGCGTAGAGGGAAATCCACGTTCCAACGACTTCGTCGATGACGACTTCGCCGGGGTCCCTCCGGCCGGTCTCCCGGGCATAGCGGTCGGAAGCGATCGTCCCGACGATGCAGACGAAGAGGATAAGAGGCCAGGTCGGCAGAACGAACAGCGCAATCAGGCAGGCCGCCGCGGAAGCGACGGTGCCCGGCATTGAAGAAAAGCGTCCCAGACCGCCGACGGTGCTGACGATATCGGCGACGCTACGAACGGGCGCCGTCATCTGCCGGAACGCCGAACAAATCGTATTCTTCCGCGTCGGTTACGGAAACGGAAACGAAATCCCCCTCCTGAAGCGTTCCGACGGGGGAGACGCCCACAAGACCGTCCACTTCGGGCGCGTCGCGATAGGATCGCCCCCATGCGAGGTCGCCTTCCCGGTCGATCTCCTCGACAAGAACGCGCATGGCGCGTCCCACGAAGAGCCGCTGCCGTTCGAGCGAAATCGCCGATTGCAGCTCCATGAGGCGCGCGTACCGTTGCTCCCTGACGGAATCGGGGATCTGGCCGTCCATTGTCGCGGCAGGCGTCCCCTCTTCGGGCGAAAAAACAAACGCGCCGACCCGGTCGATCGACGTATCTTCGAGAAAATCGAGCGTTTTCCCGAAAGCGGCTTCCGTTTCTCCAGGAAATCCCACGATGATCGTCGTTCGGAGCGCGAAGAACGGATCGGCCTTCCGCGCGTGGGAAAAGAGGCGCCGGATATGCGACGCAGTCCCCGGACGCTTCATGCGCCGGAGCATTTCGTCGTCGATGTGCTGGATGGGGATGTCCAGATAGCGCAACACCTTTTTGAACGAAAGGAGCCTGTCGATAAAGGCCTCGTCCATTCGCGCCGGGTGCAGGTAGAGCAATCGGAGCCAGATGTCGTCCGGGATCGAGGTTTCCAGAGCCCCGAGAAGATCGAGCAGCCCCGTATTCCCTTCAAGATCCCGGCCGTACGCGGTCAGATCCTGTCCGACAAGGCACAGCTCGCGCGCCCCTTCGCGGACGAGCGTCTCCGCCTGCGCGACGACGGCCGATACGGGAACGCTCCGGGAGCGACCGCGAATCGACGGGATAGTGCAATACGCGCACACGTTGTCGCACCCTTCGCCCACCTTGAGATACCGCGTCCAATGCCGCGTTTCCGTCAGCTTCCCCCTCGACGGGGCGCACGGTTCGCTCCCGAGCGCGCGAAGCACCGAAGACCAGTCCTCCGCTTTCGCCCAGATGTCGACGCTGGGAATTTCTTTTTTCAGATCTTCGCCGTACCGGTTGTACAGGCACCCGAGAACGCCGATTCGCTGAAGGCGCCCCTGTTCCTTGAGCTGTTCCAGATCCAGAATCGCTCCGATGCTCTCTTCCACGGCCGGTTGTATGAAGCCGCACGTGTTCACGAAAGCGACGTCCGCTTCTTCGGCGTTTTCCACAAGCGCATGCCCCGCGGTTTTCAGCATTCCGGCGAGCACCTCGCTGTCGGCCGTGTTCTTGGCGCACCCGAGGCTCAGAAGAAAGACCTTCACTCGGTTGCCTTCCCGGTCTTCCCGTCGGGATCGTAGAAAATCTTTACGCTTCCGGAGCCGGCTTTGCCCAGTTCTTTGCCGTTCCATACGACGGACACTGCGTCAGGCCGCCCGTACGTCACGACAATGCGCGCGTCCGCATCGAACGTCATCGATTTGCCCTTCTGAAGGATATCCTGATATACGACCTTGTCTCCCTTGGCCACACGGACCCAGCATTCCCGACCGGCGGACAGGACAAGCTTCCTGAACTGCTGCTGAACCTGCGCAGGCGTCGGAGTGGGAGAGAGCCGCGCTTCTCCGGACGAAGGCGAGAAAAGAGACGCGTCCGGGGAGAACGTATCCGTCGAAAGCGACTCCGTTCCTCCTGGAAGAGAAGAGGTTCTGCTCCCGGCCGTTCCAGTAAGCGCGTCCCTGGAGGCTTCCGTTTCCAGCGCGCGCGGCGGATTGGGAGTCACCAGTTTGCCGTTCCAGGCGTACCACACGTACCAGCTGGAACCGGCAAGCGCGCAGAGAAGAAGGAGAACAATCCAGAATTTCGACGCCGGCTTGAATCCCCTTGCGGGAGCGGTGCAGGTTCCCAGCGCCGCGGGTTCGCTGCTTTCGCGCTGCTCCTCCTTGAAGAGAGATCCGACCTCTTCCCAGACCGTTTCGGCTCCAAGCGTCTTCAGGTATGTCCGAACAAAGCCGCGTATGTAGACGTCTCCGGGGAATTCGGAGTAGTCCCCCCGTTCAATGCCTTCGAGGAACTGTTTCCGGATGCGGGTCGTCTCGACAATATCGTCGATGCGCAGCCCCCGTTCTTCACGGATCGCCCGGATCCGGGCGCCAAGTTCTATCAGGACGTTTTGATCCACATCTTTAGTCACCGATCGTTGCCTCCTTTGCAATTCCGTTTACCGTCGCCCACGCCGCTCCTGGGTCCGGAGCGCCGAAAAGGGCGTTTCCCATAACGATGACGTCGCACCCGTGCCGTATGACGGACTCCAGGTTCCCGATTCCAAGCCCTCCATCCATTTCAATGAAAAACGACAATCCCCGAACGGTTCGGAGTCGCACCAGATCGACGGTTTTGTTCAATGTTTCCGGGATGAATCCCTGCCCGCCGAATCCGGGATCGACGGACATGACCAGAACGAGATCCACCATATGGATCACCGGGAAAATGGTCTCGATCGGCGTTCCCGGATTGAGCGAAATCCCCGGACGACACCCTCGTTCGCGAATGGCGGAGAGCACCCTGTGGATGTGCGGCGTCGCCTCCGCGTGGACCGTAACAAAGGTGGACCCCGCATCGCAAAAGGCTTCGAAGAACTGTTCCGGCGGCTCCACCATGAGGTGGACGTCCCGGATAACGGACGGGCGCCGTCCGGCCAGCGCGCGAACGATCGAGGGACCGTACGAAAGATTCGGGACGAAATGACCGTCCATAATATCCACGTGAATCCAGTCCGGAGCAGCGCCGAGCCGCGCAATGCTCCCCGCGATGTCGAGCGGATCCGCGGAAAGCAGGGACGGCGCGATAATAACGGTGCGGCCGGAAACGCCGTTCGCGGCCGAGGAACAACGCTCCCCCGACACAATGCCGTCGGGGATCGCGTGTCGTGCTTGTCTGCCTGCCCCGGGAAGATCGCCCGGGGTAAGCGACCGCGAAGTCCTCGGGGTTTTGGCCGAGGAACAACACTCCCCCGACTCAGAACCGTCGGGGATCGCGTGTCTTGCTTCTCTGCTTTCCCC
>CAYVKE010000155.1:0-6812 GCA_964451935.1 uncultured Synergistaceae bacterium
GCCGCTGCTTCTGGCGACCGTCGCGCTCGGCGTGCCCGGCGCGGTCCTCGCGGAGGCGGGGCTCTCCTTCCTCGGCCTCTCCGACCCGCGAATCCTCTCGTGGGGCCGAATGCTCCACGAGGCGCACGCGGGCGGAGCGTTCACGGCCGGCGCGTGGTGGGTGCTTCTGCCGCCCGGGCTCGGCATCTCGCTGCTCTGCATGATCTTCCTGGACATCGGCCGGACTCTTGAAGAGATCGTCGACCCCCGCCTGCGGTCGGGCGAAGCGACGCATTCCACCGTCCCGACGGAAGGAGGGAGCGACGCATGAGCCCAACGACGCAAGACGACGCCCGTCCGCCGCTTCGCATCCGGAATCTTGACGTCGCCTACCGCTCCGGCGAACGCGTCGTCCGCGCCGTCCGTGGTGTCGACCTCGACGTTCCCGGACGCGGAATGACCGCGCTCGTCGGAGAATCGGGGTCGGGCAAGAGCACGCTCGTCATGGCCGTCCTCGGCCTGTTGCCGCGCGGAACGACACTCTCGGGAGACATCCTGCTCGGGGGCGAATCCCTCGCCGGTCTCGACGACGACGCGTTCCGCGCATACCGCTGGAAACGAATCGCGCTGGTCCCGCAGGGCGCCATGAACGCCTTCACGCCGGTCCTCACCATCGGACATCACATCCGGGAGACGCTCGAATTCCACCTGCGCATGACGCGACGCGACGCCGCGCGGCGGACGGGGGAGCTGCTCGAAGAGGCGGGGCTTTCGGCGGACCTCGCAGGCCGCTACCCGCACGAACTCTCCGGCGGGCAGAAACAGCGCGCCGCGATCGCCCTCGCGCTCGCGTGCGACCCGGACATCCTACTCGCCGACGAACCGACCACGGCGCTTGACGTCGTGGTCCAGCAGGAGATCATGGACGCGATCGCCGCCCTCGCTTCGGGACAATCCCCCTACGGCGCGCGCCCGATGGGCGTTCTGCTCGTCACGCACGACCTGCCGCTCGCGCTCTCCCGCGCAGACCGCGTCAACGTCATGTACCGGGGACAGATCGTCGAGCGGGGCGCGCCGCAGGAAATCCTGCAACACCCGAAACACGGACACACTCGGGCGCTGCTCGACGGCTCCCTCGCGGCGCTGCCCGAACGTCCGGCCGGGGAGACGGGACGATGACGCCCGAATACATCGCGCAGACGCACGAAGCGCTCAGCGTGAGCGATCTTTCCGTCACGTTCGCCGCCGGAGGGCAAAAGAGCCATCCGGCGCTTTCGAACGTTTCGCTGCGCGTCGGGCGCGGCGAAACGCTCGCGATCGTCGGGGAATCGGGAAGCGGCAAGACGACGCTCCTGCGCGTCGCGCTGGGGCTGCAACGGGAAGGCGTCTCGGGAGCGATTTCGCTGCTCGGACGCGACCTCGCGGCAAGTGACGGGGAAACGCTGATCGGCCTGCGCCGGAGGTGCGGTTACGTCTGCCAGGACCCGTACGGCGGACTGCCGCCGACGCTCTCGGCGATCGACGCCGCGGCGGAACCCTGGACCGTCGTCCACGGACGCGGAAGCCTGCGGGAAGCCCGCGAACGGGCCGCCGCCATCCTCGCGTCGCTCGGGATGGAAGGCGACGCGCTCCTGCGATCCCGCGTCCGCCTGCACCTCTCCGGGGGCCAGAGGCAGCGCGTGGCCGTCGCCCGGGCGCTCATCCTCGCGCCCGAACTGCTCCTGTGCGACGAACCCACCAGCATGCAGGACGCGAGCACCCGCATGGACGTCGTCAACGTGCTGCTGCGCGCCGTGAAGGGCGGCGCGGCCATGGTCTTCGTCACGCACGACCTGGCGCTCGCCTCCCGCGTCGCGGACCGCGTCGTCGTCCTCTACCGGGGGCGGATCGTCGAGACGGGAAACGCCCGCGAAGTCCTCGCCTCCCCCCGGGCGGAGTACACGAAGCTGCTGGTCGGCGCGCTGCCGCGGCTTGGACGTTCCGGACATACGCATTCCGTTGTACGATAGCATTACTGATTGGCATAGTTGTGTTATCGTTTTCTAGGAGGCAGCGATGAAGCTCAGCATTGATACGATACGAAGCGATTTTGACGGTTTCAGCAGGATCGCCCGAATAGCATCCGATACCCAAGCGCTGGCGGAAGATGTGCTGGAGCTGGATTTTTCCGGCTGCACTTTTTTCGAGGCGAATATGGTCGTCCCTCTGTATACCGTCATCGCAAGATTATTCGAGGATCTGAATGAAGTCACGCTCCTCAATATTCCCGTTTCGGTAGAGAAAATTCTCCGTAAAAATCATTTCTTGTCTCTTTTCGGCGCACGGATCCTCCCCGACTCCGACCAGACGACCCTTCCATTCAGAATCTTCAAGCTGCACGCCGGTGAACAGTTTTCGGATTACCTTGACACCTACATGAAGGGAAAAGGTATTCCCGAAATGCCCGCCGTCACATCGCGACGTTTCCGGCAGAGTCTTTTCGAGATTTTTCAGAATGCCGCTCTTCATTCCGAATCCAAACCGGGCATATTCACCTGCGGTCAATTCTTTCCACAACTGCACAGACTTGACTTCAGCATCGCGGATGCAGGGATAGGGATACGGGAAAACGTCAGACGATACCTGCGCTCGAAAATCAACTCCTGCGCCGCGATTCGATGGGCGCTCGTGGAAGGAAACACAACAAAAACGAATCAACCCGGAGGGCTCGGGCTAAAACTTCTCAAGGAATTCATACGTATGAACGTAGGGAAACTGCAGATCGTATCGCGACTCGGTTATTACGAGTTCTCGGCGGAAGGGGAATCGATCAGAAAAATGGAGAACGATTTCTCCGGAACTTGCGTCAACATCGAAATCAACACTCAGGATACGAAAACGTATCATCTGGCATCGGAACCTCAGGAAGACAATATTTTATAAAAGGAGTTTTTTTCCATGGAAGATTTCATTACGTTGCGTGTCACCGATATCATCGGCACTCAGTTGTGCATCTCGGCGGAAGACGGTCAGAAGGTCTTCGAGAAGATAAAAAAACTGCTGGAACAAGGCAAGGGGATCAATATCTCGTTTGAAAACGCAACCACTCTGATTTCCCTGTTTCTCAACGTTTCGATCGGCCAGCTTTACGGTTCGTTTCCCGAAGATGTGATCCGATCGCACATCCGCATACAGGGCCTTACCGAGGACGACAGTGAGATGCTGAGGCGCGTCGAGGAAAACGCGAAAAAATACTACGCCAATCCTCATGGGTATGACACGGTTTGGGAAACCGGAGACGACGAAAATGAAGACGAAGAATAAGGCGCACGACCCGGCTCTATACCTTTTCTCCGCCGGCGAGTGCGTGATGCTTGACGCCAACGTCTGGCTCTATCTGTTTCCCCCTACCGGGAATCCTCGCCCATCCAAGGCGATTCCGAATTATCCCGGCGTCTTCGCCAGACTGTTGAAGGCAAAGGCCCAACCCATCCTTGACCCATTGATATTGAGCGAATATGTGAACCGGTATTGCCGAATGGAATGGGAAGGCGGATATAAGACTCGCTACGCAGCGTACAAGGACTTCCGGAATTCTCCCGATTTCTTTTCCGTCGCAACTTCAGCAACAAGCTTCGCCGTAAAAATCGTCAATGCCTGCCAGACTCACGCAACACCGGCCAATTCGCTGAATCTTCGCCAGGCATTGACAGACTTTTCCTCCGGGCGAATCGATTTCAATGACTCGCTCCTTGCCGATATCTGCCTCCAGCGGCAGTATAAATTGTTGACGCACGACTCCGATTTTCAATTCGGCGGAATCGATGTGCTGACCCTGAATCGAAAACTCCTGCAAGCGTGTCGATAATGACACCGGCCGGTGCTACAAGAATGGCGCGCCGTCATTCCGGCAAGACGGGAAGTTCCGGGATGGCCTCGCGAAGTTTTCTGTAAAGGTTTTTCGCCTGAATCAAACGTTCCTTATCCGCTTTTTCAGGCTTGCGCCGGGCGGTTTCTCCCCAAGGATCAGGAGAGTTCTCTCTCTGACAAAGATACACCGCCGTACCGGGATATAATCTGCCAAGCAAACATCCTTCGTGAGAAATCACTATTCCATTCGAATGCGTCATTGCCGGGAAAGAGTGGGACACCCTTCTCTGACCGCTTGCTCCATCCGCTCGACTTCGGCATCCGACAATGAGGCGAAAAAATCCGTCCGTTTCCGTGCGGAAAGCCTGCCGCCATTCTGCAGGCAGAAGCGGATAAAGAGGTCGATCTCTCTGTCGGGAATGTCCGCGATCTCCTGAACGGCGCGTTTCGTCCTGTCGTAGTTCGCCAGAAACGCCAGTTCGACCGAAAGTTCCGTGTCGATGGTTCCTTCGACAAAACGAAAAAGCGCTTCCGCCTGCGGGGTCATGTCGATATATCGATACCATACGGCCGTATCGTTGCTGACGGTCATGCGGCCTTCCCCGTCGAGCGAATACTCCACGAGAGGCATAAGAAACCGCGAGAATGCTTCCAGAGAGGCGTCGTACCCGGCGCGATCCTTCAGCATGGCAGCCGATACGGGAAACATGAGCCCCTTGGGCGTGAAGCCGCGTCTGGCGAGAATGTTGTGGATCAGAAATCGGTGAATCCGCCCGTTTCCGTCTTCGAATGGGTGCAAAAAAACGAATCCCCAGGCGACGACCGCGGCATGGATCACGGCGGAAACGTCGCCGCCCTCCATGCGCCCGTGCGCATCGAGAAGTCCGTCCATGAGATCGGTCAGATCTTCGGGCTTCGGTCCGACGAAATGGATCTTCTCGTTCCCCAAGGCAACCGTTTCTCCAACGTAATTCTGGACGCATCGGTAACCGGAATCCCGGAACCGGGCGTCGACAATGCGATTCTGAAGCCCGATCAGGCGATCTTTTTCGCAAAAGTCATCCTGCTCAGCAGTCTGAAGCAACGAAACGAAGCGCTCCGTGCGCGCCGAAGTCGGCTCGATATGTTCGATTCCGAAGGAAGACTTCGTCTCCTTCGTGTAGAGATATCCGAGGGCCCGTTGCAACAGAGCGGGGCTATACGACGAAACGATCCGGCGGCATCTGCCGGGAAGATCGGCCTCCTCGAAAGCGCGAAGAGCCTCCGTGCGGCGGACAACCGGGCAGAATTTTTCGTTACCCAGGAGATTATCGTTGATCCGCTGCCGGCGAACGCGCCGGGCAGGGCTGATCGTGTAGTATTCCTCCGGATCGAGCAGATCGACATAATTTCCCTGCTCCAGATCTTCCAGAGGAAGCATCTCTCCTGTCAGAAATTCGTAAAAAAACCACAGACGCCTGACATATTTGCCGGTCGGCCGGGCGCGGACATAATCAAGCATTTCCTTCGGCGACATCCGCTGAAAAATACACGAGAGAATCGCCAGGTTCGCACCGTCGTATTTGAGCGCAAATTCCAGGTGATCGCAGGACGATTCCCCCGGCCAGTATCGAAGCGGGAAGACTTCTTCGATCGTTGCGCCCGAAACAACGACCCTGTGTTCGCCCGTCTGCGCGACAAAGGACCTGCGCCAATTCGGAATGACTTCAAGACCATAGCGTTCGATGAGGGCCTCATACCCCGCCGGTCTTCGTACAAACTTCACGGAAATGTTTTCGGACACGGCTTCCTCCCGGAAAAACGATTACGGCTCTTGAAAAACCGTTATATTTTATGCCATTCTCCGAAAAACGATTATACCCGTTGCCATCACTCTCAGGAAGCCGTCATCCGATTCGCCCGACTCGTCAGTTGGCGGTGAGGCTCAAGTAGGGAGATTCCCGTCTTCCGCAAGATCTCGAGAATGTCGTCGTATTCGAGCGCCCGGTGGATGTTCCCGCCGGGCATCGCGTTCGTGTGGCGCACCGTCCCGAGCGGCGATCGCGCGCCGCCGCGTGAAAGAGTGACAAACTCCCAAAATGGGACTATAATTCTTCCATGAGGATCATCGCGCTTTCCCGACTGAAGGCATTCTACGAACGCCCCGGGCGTGAAGATTCCAAATGCGCCCTAACGCAATGGCATGCCGCGACGAAGAAGAGCGCGTGGGATTCGCCAGCCGATGTGAAACGCGACTTCGGCAACGCGAGCATCCTCAAATCCGGCCGCGTGGTTTTCAATATAGCCGGCAACAAGTATCGTCTTGTGGTTTGGATCAACTATGCCTACAAAATCGTATTCATCCGTTTTGTCGGGACACACGAGGAATACGATGGGATCGATGTACAGAACATCTGAGACGAATCGCGAAACGTGAGGTGAATGAGATGGAAATCAGGCCGATCAGAACACATGAGGATTACGAAGCGACTCTCCGGGAAATCGAGGGGCTCATGGATGCCGCCCCGGATTCGCCCGAGGGCGGAGTACACGAAGCTGCTGGTCGGCGCGCTGCCGCGGCTTGGACGGGAAACGGGAGGTGAGGAAGATGGAAATCCGGCCAATCAGAACGAGTGAGGATTACGAAGCAACCCTCCGGGAAATCGAGGGGCTCATGGATGCCGCCCCGGATTCGCCAGAGGGGGACCGGCTCGATGTTCTGGCGACACTCGTCGAAGCCTATGAGACGCGACATTTCCCGATCGACGCCAACGATCCCGTGGATGCCGTCACATTTGCCATGGAGCGGAAAGGGCTCTCTCCTGCCGATCTCGTCCCGTACATCGGAAGAACGAACCGGGTCTACGAAGTGCTGAACCGCAAGCGAAAGCTTTCGCTCAGGATGATCCGGAACCTGCACAAAGGCCTGGGGATCCCCTTGGAAAGCCTGATCCGCTGAAACCTCCGGGTCGCGATCCTGCAACATGGAGGCAAACGCTCCGCCA
>CAYVKE010000156.1:0-1181 GCA_964451935.1 uncultured Synergistaceae bacterium
GGCCACGAACAACAGTTCCCCGTCGGCGGCGCCCTGGCGACTGAACTTCACGTAATGCTCGGGCTTGAGCGGCTTGTCGTTCTCATAGATGCGGAAGAAGCAGCAGTCGAGGTCGAAGCGGGGGTAATCGAAGTTGTCGTTGTCGCCGCCGAAGAACGCAATGGACTTTTCGGGAGCAAAGACGAGTCGCAAGTCCGCGTACCTTCGGTAACGATAGAGATGGTATCGGGCGCCGTGCCAGAGGGTGACGACCTCGCTGTCCAGGCCCGTGGCGTCCTTGGATTCCTGCTCGATGCGGGTCATGGCTTTGCGCTTGGCCTCGTAGGCCTCGCCCGGCGGCATGTCGGCGGAAGCGGCGGCGGCGACCTGCTCGGTCACGCGCTGGTCGGCCTCGGCGCGCAACCGGTCAAGCTGCTCGCTCATCTCGGCGACGACGCGAGCCGCCGTTGCAGGATCGTGAGCGCGAACCCCACGGTTCCCGACCTCTTGCCGTTTTCGAGCGCCGCGGCCCGGTCGAACTCCTTCCGGACGTATTCGGTGACGTCCCGGTAGAGCCTGGCCTCGTCGTCCGACAGCCGGTAGGGGACGGTGTAGGCGATCCGCTCGGGGAAGAGCGGCGTTCCGTCCATCTTGAGGATGCTCTCCTTGACCATCCGGCGCATGAGGTCCGAGACGTCGACCTGATGGGCGCCGTCCCGGAAGCGCCCCTCGAAACGGTCGCCGTCGAGCAGCGCGAGGAAGAGCTGGAAGTCTTCCTCCTTGCCGTTGTGCGGCGTCGCGGTCATCAGCAGGAAGTGCCGCGTGATTCCCGAGAGGAGCTGTCCGAGCCGGTAGCGCTTCGTGTATTTCACCTCGCCGCCGAAGAAGGTGGCCGAGAGCTTGTGCGCTTCGTCGCAGACGATGAGGTCGTACCGGCAATCGGGCGAGCCGAGTTTTCGCCGGACGTCATCGTCGCGGGCGAGTTTGTCGAGCCGGGCGATGGCGAGGTCGTTTTCGACGAACCAGTTGCCCGTATGGGCCGCTTCGAGTTTGTCGTTGGTCAGGATTTCGAACGGAAGGTGGAACCGCCGGTGAAGTTCGTCCTGCCACTGCTCCGCGAGGCTGCCGGGACAGACGATGAGGCAGCGCCGGAGATCGGCCCGGGCGATCAGCTCCTTGATGAGAAGCCCCGCCATGATGGT
>CAYVKE010000156.1:1191-6738 GCA_964451935.1 uncultured Synergistaceae bacterium
TTCCCGCGCCGGGGTCGTCCGCGAGCAGGAACCGGAGCGGCTGCCGGGGCAGCATGGCTTCGTAGACGGCGGTTATCTGGTGCGGCAGCGGGTCGACGAGCGACGTGTGCACCGCAAGGAGCGGGTCGAAGAGGTGCGCGAGGCGGATTCGGTGCGCCTCGGCCACGAGCCGGAAGAGCGCTCCGTCGCCGTCGAAGGCCCACGGCCGCCCCGCCGTGACGATGTCGAGGCGCGGTTCGTCGTGCCGGAATACGATCTGTTCCTCCGCCCTGCCCGTCGGCCCCCGGTACAGGAGCGTGAGCGCGTCCGAGCCGTGCCATTTCGCGCTGACGACCGTGACAGGGGCGTCGGGCAGGATGCCCCGGATCACGGATTCGGGCTGGAGTTCTTCGAGCCTCACACGTGCCACCTTCCCGTCGGGAGCCTGTTGTGCGCGCATCGCCGTGGCTTCCGGCGCCGCGTTCGGAGCGGGTATCGCTCTTTGCGTTTTTCATGAAATGTTCGTTTGGGCCTTTCCAAGTGCGGAATATCCGACACCGATCCATACAATAATCATGAACCGGCGATAAAGCAAGAGCGGAAAAAGCGCGGCGGCGATCGGATCGCCGCCTCGTTATCCCGCCGGTCCGACCGAACCGTTCATCACGCTTTTGTGTCTTCGTCAGCGCTGCCCTACCGGTTTCCCGCCCCCGCCCGGCGGGCGAGCCGTTCGCCCAGCTCGAAGGCCTTCCGGCAGTCCACGGGGAATTGCTCCTCGCGGCGCTTCGCCTTCGCCGCCGGGTCGAACCGCGTCGCAAGGTACTTCGAATAGTCGTCGAACTGATACATGTCGTGCGCGAGCAGGCTTTCCGCCGAACCGAAGATCCTCTTCAGGACGAATTCGACCAGCGTGACGGGCTGGTCGTGCCCCCGCTGCTTCATCCACTGTTCGGTGAGCCCCATCGTGTAGATGAACGCTGTCGGCATCTTCCGCCCGAACAGCGACGACGCGTCGGCGTCGTAGACGTTATAGGGGAAAACCAGCCGTTCGAGAAAGGACTTCATCATCCCGGTCGGCATTCCGAGGTAGTTCGGCGATCCCAGGATGAGCGCATCCACCCCCTCGATTTTCTCAAGGAGCGGCTTCAGGTCGTCCTGCACGGCGCACCGGCCGTAGCTCGCGCCGCCCCTGAGCTTGCACGCGAAGCAGCTCACGCAGCCCGTGTAGCGCAGGTCGTACAGATGGACCAGCTCCGTTTCCGCGCCCTGCGACGCCGCGCCATCGAGCGCCTTTTCGAGGAGCGTCGCGGTGTTCCACGTCTTCCTCGGACTTCCGTTGACTGCAAGCACCTTCATGACAACACCTCCCGTTCCGGGATATGATTCCCTCGCCGCACGCGCGGCGGACAGGGATAGCATAGGGGAAACGCCGTCGCTAGCTTTCGGCGCTCGTCTTGGTCCCGTCGCTCCATATCACGGTGATCTTGAAGTGCGACGCGCCCTGTCGCATGGTTCCGTCGTCCTCGAAGAAGAGCTGGATCTTCGGGTATTGCGACGCGTAGAACGAGACGGAGCCGTCCCGCCGGTTCAACAGGCCCTTGCCGGGCGCGACGACGCCCAGGGCCCAGTTGCCGTTTCCGGGGATCGTGTCCCAGACGCCGGGCGTTCCGACGGCTTCGGCGACGATCGCCTCGACGCGCCCTTCGCCGCGGATCTCGCAGTCGAAGAGCCAGTCGGCCTTCTTGTTTTTTCCGAGTTTTTCGCTCGTCCCGACGTAGTCGCTGCTTGACGCGCGCCGCGGGTTCGAGAACAGGATCTCCCGTCCGCCGACGGCCGGCGTCGGCTTCGCAGCCGCCGGCGTGGGCTCGGGCGCCTCGATGCGACGGACGACCTCGCGGGAAAGGGTCCGTCCGTCGTCGTAGGTCAGCGTCACGCGCGCGCGGGTTCCCTCGTCGGCGAGGACGTCGTAGTCTTCCATCCAGAGCCGGAGTTCCGTCGGCCTCTGAACCGGGATCATCACCGTTCCGTCCTCGCGGTTCAGGAGCGCGCCGTTCCGGTCGGTCACGCCGACGAGCCGTCGGCCGTTTCCGGCAATCGTGTCCCACGCGCCCGCGGGCCCGGCGACGGCATCCACCATGACGGCGGTGATCGTGCCGCGGTTGCCGACCTTCAGGTCGATCTTCCAGTCCTTCGTTCCGTTGCCGGTCGGCCGCTCGCTCTTTCCGACGAGGTCTCTGTCGGAGGGGCCCGTGAGAACGGCCGATCCGACGAATTCCTCCCGGTCGGCCGGGGTCTGCGGCGCGCCCTTTTCGATCACGCGGGACGCGACGGAGCCGTCCGAGAAGAAGAGGCGGACTTCCAGCTTCGATTCTCCCTTTTCGATGACGCCGGCAGCGGTCAGCCACAGTTCGAGGACCGTCCTGTCGCGGAGCGGCGCCGAAACGCTTCCGTCGGGGCGGTTGAGCGTGACGCCGTCCTTCGTGACCGCGACGAGCGGCGAGTTGTTTCCGGGAACCGTGTCCCATGCGGCCCGTTCGCCTTCGACGCCCTGGACGGTGACGCCGGTCAGCGTTCCCGCCCCCTGCGTCATGACGCGGACGCTCTCGTCCGGCGTCCCGTCGCCGCGCAGACGTTCGCCGCGTCCCGTGAGGTCGCGGGTCTTCGCGTCCGCCCACTTGGCCGACAGAATCCGCACGGCCCCGGAAGAACGCTGAAGCTTCGTGGGCGGGACCGCGATCGTCGCGTGGGCCTCGGAATCGTCGATGAAGCGCGCCGTAACCGTGAATTTTCCGCCCCGGGCGATGGAGTCGTCGTCATGGACGGTCAGCGTGATTCCCATGCCGAGGAGGAGGGGCGTATGCGACATTCCGCCGTCGCTCCCGGCGATGACGTTTCCGCCGCTGTCCTTCACGAGGATTCCGGCGACGCCGTTGCCCGCGACCGTATCCCACGCCGATTTGCCGTTCTCCGACTTGAGGGAGAACCCCGAGACGGCTCCGACGCCCCGGAGGCTCAGGGAGAAGGTCGCGTCGGGCCTTCCGTCGGGCGCGGCGCTTTCTCCGGGTCCGAGCACGTCGCCCGCAAAGCCCTGGAACGCAAGATTTTCGATATCCCCCATGGCGCCCCATCCGAGCGACGCCGCCAGAAGAACCGCCATAAATGCCCCCGCTGTGATATGGCGCAGTTTTCGTGTCATCGTCCGTAGCCCCCTTCGTTGTGCAATATTTCTATATACTTTTACTCTTGTATGCCCTTCGAGTCCAGCCGTCGAGGCCGGAATGACGCCGCCGTCCCACATACAAACGAAGGCGATACGGTTCATGAATCAAAACATATACACATCTTCGGCAAGATCTTATTTACAAGCGTCGGAAGCTATGCTACATTCACGACAATTCGGCCATACGACGTACGAGGAGATGGGAGCTTGAACATAGCGTTCGGAATCGGTATTTTTTTGGTCGGCATCGCGCAGGGCTTTCTGAACACCATAGCCGGGGGCGGGTCGCTTCTGGCGCTTCCCATGCTGACGTTCATGGGCATGGATATCGGCGTCGCCAACGCGACGAACCGCATCGGCGTGCTCATCCAGACGCTCGTGGGGGCTGCGGCGTTCCGGAAGCACAACGTTCTTTCCTTCAGCGTCGCGCTCCCCGTCGCCGGGGCGGCGATGTTGGGGGCCGTGGCAGGAACGATGCTGGCCGTCCAGATCGACAAGCGGGCGCTCAATATCGTCATCGCCGTTCTGATTTCCTGCATGGCGGTTCTTCTGGTCTACAAGCCCCGGATGTGGGAGGGCGATTCCACTCGGACATGGCCCAAATGGGGGGTCTATCTGCTCTTTTTCGCGATCGGAATTTACGGCGGCTTCATTCAGGCGGGAGTCGGATTCTTCCTCACGTGGGCGCTGGCCGTCGCCCTGGGGTGCGACCTGATCCACGGAAACGCGATGAAGGTGGTCATCGTGGGGGCGTTCACGACCGTGAGCCTCGCCATATTCATCTGGAAGGGGCTCGTCGTCTACTCCGTCGGCTTCGTTCTCGCCGCCGGAAATTCGATCGGCGCCTATCTCGGCGCACGCTTCACCGTCGTGAAGGGGAACACCTGGATTCGCTGGTCGCTTGCGATCGTCGTCATCATCAGCGCCGCGCAGATGATCTATTCGGTCCTGTAGGAAGGATTTCGCGATCCGTCCGTCGGGCCTCCGGAAACAAGCCTGTCGCGGAGGCCCGACGGGACGGTTTACGCTCCCGCGATGTGCGGCGCGACGACCGCCCTGGTTTCCGCGCTCGTGACGACCGGGACGATTTCGAACGAAACGCCGCAGCCGCGCCACTGGAGAACCCATTCCTGCAACAGACGCAGGTCGTCGCATTCCATGAGCTGGAAGCACCTCGCGAAATTCGGCTCGACCCAGCTGTCGAGGTATTTCACCCCTTCCGGAAGCATTCGCCCCCTGTCGCGCACCCGTTCGTAGACCGGAATCATGTCGTTGTCGCGATAGGTTTCGATGATCATGAACAACATCGCTCCGCCTCCTCCCGCTTCACCACGCCGCGACGCAGCCGTCGGTCCGCGATTCCGTCGCGCCGGCGAGCGTGCCTTCGGGCGTGTTCCAGATGATCTCGCCGCGGCCGAAGGAATTGGATTCCAGCTCGAACTTCATCGCGTGCCCCCTGCGGTTCAGGCTCTGCGCGACGGCCGGGGAGAACCCCGGCTCCACCGAGACGTCCATTCCGCCCATCCACTGCCAGCGCGGCGCGTCGAGCGCCTGCTGCGGGTTCATTTCGAAATCCACGGTGTTCATGACGACCTGGACGTGCCCCTGCGGCTGCATGAAGCCGCCCATGACGCCGAACGGCCCGACGGGCTGTCCGTCCTTCGTGAGAAATGACGGGATGATCGTGTTGTAGGGGCGCTTGCCGGGTTCGAGGACGTTCGGATGACCGGGTTCGAGCGAGAAGCAGTAGCCCCGGTTGTTGAGCGCGACGCCCGTTTCCGGGACGACGACGCCCGAGCCGAAGCCCATGTAGTTGCTCTGGATGTAGGAGATCATGGTCCCGTCGCCGTCGGCCGCGCACAGGTACACCGTTCCGCCGTGCATCGGGTCGCCGGCCTTCCGGTCCTCGGCGCGCTCCCCGATCTGCGCGCGCCTCTTATCGGCGTAGGCGTCGGCCAGAAGTCCGGCGACCGGAACGTCGTGGAAGCGCCGGTCCGCGACGTAGCGGTGCGCATCGGCGAAGCCCATCTTGATCGCCTCGATCTGCCGGTGGATCGTTTCCGGGTCGTCGTGCGAGGAAAAGTCGAAGCCGCGAAGGATCGAGAGCGCGATGAGCGCGACGATTCCCTGGCCGTTGGGGGGGATCTCCCAGACGTCGTACCCTTTGTAGTTCACGCCGATGGGCTCGACCCATTCGGGGGCGAACGCCCCCAGGTCCTCAGGCGTGAAGTAGCCGCCGGTCGTTCGCGCGGCCGCGACGATTTTTTCCGCGATGTCGCCCTCGTAGAACGCGCGGGCGTTCGTTTCGGCGATGCGTTCGAGCGTCCGCGCGTGCGCCTCGGACGTCC
>CAYVKE010000157.1:0-6726 GCA_964451935.1 uncultured Synergistaceae bacterium
CCGGAGGCTGGGCGTCGCAGATCGCCGAGCATACGGTCGCGATGATTCTGGCGCTATCGAGA
This sequence comes from uncultured Synergistaceae bacterium, assembly GCA_964451935.1. Classification (GTDB taxonomy): domain Bacteria; phylum Synergistota; class Synergistia; order Synergistales; family Aminobacteriaceae; genus CALFXN01. Next base: position 63 of record CAYVKE010000157.1, read on the forward strand.
AGACTCCTTCCGTTGCACGAGGAGCTGAAACGGGGACGTTTCCACAAGGAAGAACCCGTTCTTCGGACCCTGCGCGGAAAGACCGCCGGAATCATCGGGTACGGCGGAATCGGAAAAAGAGTTGCGGATCTTCTTCGGGCGTTCGGAATGAAGACAGCGGCGATCAACTCTTCAGGGAAGACGCAGGATGACGTCGCTTTTTGCGGAACGCTCGACGATCTTGCGACGATTCTTCCGATGTCGGATGTCGTCGTTCTGTCGTTGCCGCTGATGCGACATACCAGACGTGTCATCGGAAAGCGCGAACTCGAAGCCATGAAACCCGATGTCATTTTCGTGAACGTTGCGCGCGCGCATCTCGTGGACGAAGAAGCGTTGTACGAACATTGCCGCACGAACGCCGATTTCTCGGCCGGGATCGATGTCTGGTGGAAGGAACCGACATGGGGCGGAGGAGACTTCACGCTTCGCTTCCCGTTTCTGGATCTGCCGAACGTCCTCGGTTCCCCGCACAACTCGAACAGCGCCGAAGATGGGTTCGCCGAGGCGTCCATCGCGGCGGCGGGAAACGTCGCCTGCTTTCTGAGGGGAGATCCGTATTCGGGACGCGTCGAGCGGAAGGATTATGCCGAAAACGCTTCGGATTGACCCGCAATCCTGCGCTACGGCGAACACGAAACGAAAGGCGTGATCGTTTTGGGAAATGAATCCGCAGGGTCTCTGGCGATCCTGGCGGGAGGAATCCTGTGGGGGACATCCGGAACGGCCCAGGCGCTTTTGTCCCCGATGGTCGTGTCGCCGATGGCCGTTGGCGCGATGCGTTTAGGCGTCGCGGGGGGGCTTTTGCTCCTGATTTCGTTCGTTCGGAGGGGAACGGGCGTTTTTCGGGGCGCATGGCCCTGGGGGGCGTGTATTCCCGCGGCCTTGGGGATGGCGCTCTTCCAGATCTGCTTTTTCAGCTCCCTGCGATTGACCGGGGTTGCTATCGGGACGATGGTCGCAGTTGGAAGCGCGCCCATTGCGGCAGGCGTCTTCGGAAGAATCTTCTTCGGAGAGCGTCTGACGTTGCGCTGGGGAATCGCGACGTTGCTCGCGGTTGCGGGGTGTTCGCTGTTGTCGCTTTCCGGAGGCGTGATCACGGCGAATTTCTGGGGCGTTCTCCTCGCGGCTTTTGCCTCCGTCTGCTACGCTCTCTGCGGAATCGGAATCAAGGGAATCGGCCGCGTCCGCCCCTCCGAGGACGCGGCGATCGCCGCGCTCGGTCTCGGAGCGCTCGTCCTCTCGCCGATTTTTTTCATGTCGGATATGTCGTGGATTGTTTCGGCCCGGGGGATGGGCGTCGCGTTCCATATGGGCGCGATCGCAACGGCGTTGCCCTATTCGCTCTTCAGTTGGGGACTCAAGTTCACTCCGATGAGCAAGGCGTATACGCTGACCCTTACCGAACCCCTGACGGCGTTTCTGCTCGGCGTTCTCTTTCTGGGAGAGCCGATGTCCTTCGCGAGCGCGTGCGGCGTTGCGCTTCTGCTCGCGGGACTCCTGTGTCTGTCCGTCCGGGAGAAGTGAACGCGAAAAAAGAGGTGACCGGATCCATGTCGGAATTTCGAATGGCGTCATTCAACGTGAACTCGGTGCGAAGTCGCCTCCCGATTCTTCGCCGGTGGCTCGAAGAGCGTCCTCTGGATCTTCTCTGTCTTCAGGAGACGAAAGCCGTCGATGCGGATTTCCCGCTTGAGGATTTCGAGGCGATGGGCTACAGCGCCGTCTATCACGGCGAAAAATCGTACAACGGCGTCGCGATCGTCAGCCGCATTCCCCTCGAAGAGGTCGCCTTCGGTCTCGGCGACGGGGAGACGCCGGACGGTGATACGCGCGTCGTGCGATGTCGCTGCTGCGGCGCATATTTCGTCAATACGTACGTTCCTCAGGGCAAGGAGATCACGTTGCCCGATTACGGCGTGAAGCTGCGTTTTTTCGCGCGGCTGCGGGAATTGTTCGAGCGGGAGTATTCGGGGAAGCCGGTCCTGTGGACGGGGGATCTGAACATCGCTCCGACGGACGCCGACGTAACCCACCCGGAGAACAAGCGCACCCATGTGTGTTTCCACGAGGACGCGCAGGCGGCGTACCGGGATGTCCTTTCCTGGGGGTTCGTCGACGTCTTCCGGAAGCATCGCCCGGATCCGGGCGAGTTTTCCTTTTTCGACTACCGGGTCAAGGGGGCGCTCGAACGGAATATCGGATGGCGCATCGATCATATCCTCGCCACGCCGGAACTCGCGGAACGCTCGCGCGACGCATTCATCGACCGGGAGCCGCGTGCCTGGGAACGTCCTTCGGATCATACGCCCGTCATCGGCGTGTTCGACCTTTGAGCAACGCGCCGGGGGAAGAAGCGCGGATGGCCTCCTCCCCCGGCGTCTTCTCCTCCCTTATGGGCGTCGCGCCCGTTGCAGAAGGGGCGCGAGCGCTTCCGGCGCCACGCCGAGTTCTTCCGAGAGGTACTTCGTTTCCACGGCGTTGAGTTCAAAAGGCGCCGACGCCGGCCTGTTCTTCATGGCGTTGTGAAGGTACGAAACCCTGAGGTCGTCGAGGGAAAGGTCGCGCGCGCGGATCATCGACGGGTGCGCCGGAATGATGATGCTCTTTCCGGGAATCTGGTCCTTCGGATCGCCGCGCCGGATCTCGACGCCGTTCTCGCGCGCGAACGTCAGTTGCGCGGTCACGTGCTTTCCTGCGCCGGTGTACTCCGTCTCCTGAACGACGATCGTCTGGTCGCGATCCATCTCCTGCGCGATCGCAAAGGCTGCCGTCAGAGAGGTGTTTCCGGCGGGCCCTCTTTCGAGTCCTTCGATGACCGACAGCGCCTCCGTCATGTAGAAGACTTCGCCCTGCGTGATGGTGACGTATCGGTCCATATAGCGCAACGGACGCGCCGCGTTTCGGGGGACGTCCGCCCTGTCCGGCCATGTGGAGAAGGGGATTCCGAATCCTGTGTGTCCGGTCGTGAACGATTTCCGGTTGAAGTCGCGGTCGCTGGCCATGTGCAGGCCGGCGAGATCGACGCTGGCTCCGATGACCCTGGTCCGCGTCGCTCCGGCCTTCCGGAGTCCGCGCGCGGTGCCGGTCAGGTTTCCTCCGCCCGCGTTCGTGGCGACGACGGCGTCCGGGAGCTTCCCCTCGCGTTTCATAAACTGTTCGGCGATCTCCGAGCCCAGCGTTTCGATCCCCGCGATGCCGAAGGGCGTGTAGAGCGAGGCATTGAAGAAGCCGGTTTCCTCCAGAACGAGAAGGAAGTTGTAGAAAAGCTCCGGTCCGACGGTCATCTGCAAGACTTCCGCGCCGTAGGCTTCGCACTTTCGTCCCTTCTCGAGAATCTCCGGCTGACCGACGCCGCGGCTGTCGAAAAGCTCCTGGAGAATGATGCACTTGAGGTTGCGCATGTTCGCCTGCGACGCGACGGCAGCTCCGTAGTTTCCGCTTGTGGCCGCGATGACGCCCTCATAGCCCTTTTGTTTCGCGTAATAACAGGAGACGGCTGCACGGCGATCCTTGAAACTCCCTGAGGGATTGCACGCTTCGTCCTTGAGGAAGATCCGCGCTCCCTTGCCCTTCGGAGCGAGCGCCCGTGCTGCGGCAGTCAGATTTTTCAGCTCTATGAGCGGCGTATTCCCGACGTTCGTCTCGGCCTGGATCGCCTTGACTTCATCGATGGAATATCCGGCCTTCCGCATCATCTCTTCGTAGTCGAACGCGATCCCGCCGAGTTCGAATTCGCCGTAATCGAGTCCGAGGGCGCGTTTCATGATCTCGACTTTTCGGGACATGACCTCCTGATAGCTCGTATGCGTCATTTCGGGTCCCCCTTCGCGATGAGGCTGCGAAGTTCGTTTCCGACTTCGAGCAGTTCGGGGATCGGCCGTCCGAATCCGTGAACGTACGGAGGATTGACCGCAACGAGTTTTCCCGTAAGGCGCCGCCCGATGGCCGTCCGTATTTCCACAGTTTCCCCGAGCCGTGCTTCATGATCGAGGAATCCCTTTGTCCAGAGCATCAGCGGCACCTTTCTCGTCTCTTCCGGAATGTGAGGCGCCCGTTCGTCCGGGCGCAAAACGGTCCGCTCGATCTGGACCCATGCACCCTGTGGGACAAGTTCCTGCATGATTTCGTTTCTCCTTTCGTCTTTCTACCAGCCCTTGACGGTTTCAAGAACCGAATCGGGAATACGCCCGGCTGTGAAGTCCTCAAAAGATTCTTCGATCGCGTCGAGCGCCGAATCCATCTGTTCCTGCGTGATGACGAGCGGAGGCTGTATGCGCAGGACGGAGCCGCTGAAGAAGGAGAGCAGCAGCCCCTTCTCCCACGCGCGGTAGCAGATCTTCGCGGCGGCTTCCCTGTGTCGCTCTTTCGTCTCGCGATCGGTGACGAGGTCGACGCCGACCGACAGCCCGATGCCGCGCACGTCGCCGATGATTTCGAAGCGCTCCTGCATCTTCCGGAATCGCGCCTTGATGTGCTCCCCCAGAAGCGTCGCATGCTCCAGAAGCCCTTCGTCGCGGATCACGCCGACCGTTGCGATCGCCGCCGCACAGCAGACTGGGTTTCCGGCCGCAGTGAAGAGGTGCGCGGGAGCCTCCCAGTTATCCATATACTCGGCGCGGGCGACGACCCCGCCCAAAGGAAGACCGGAAGCGATGCCCTTCCCCATGACGATGGCATCCGGGACGACGTCGAAATTCTCAATGCCGAACCATTTGCCAGTTCTGCCGAACCCTTGCTGGACTTCTTCCGAGATCAGCAGAATGCCGTACTCGTCGCACAGGGCGCGGAGATCCTTCACGAATTTGGTCGGAGGGACGACGAGCCCCGCGTCGCCCTGGATCGGCTCGATAAAGACGGCCGCCACTTCGTCGGCGGGCAGGTAGCTCGAAAAGGCCATTCGTATCTGTTCGATGCAGTAATCGGAGACCTGATCGGGGGTCATCCCGGGAAACGGCGTTCGGTAGGGATCGGGATAGGGGACGTGATATATCTCGGGCACGAGCGGCCCCATGCCGCGAACCATCGGGAGGCTCACGCCGCTCAGGCTCATCGCTCCGAACGTGCTTCCGTGATACGCGCGTATGAAGGCGATGATTTTGCTCCGTTTGGTCGCCCATCGGGCCATCTTGATTGCGCCGTCATTGGAGTCGGAACCGCAGAGCCCGTAAAAGACCCGTTTGCGGTATTGCCCCGGGGTGATGGCGATCAGTTCTTTCGTCAATTCGATAATCGGTTCGTGGTACATATACACGTGCGTGTAGAGAATGAGATTCTCGGATTGTTTTTTAATCGCCTCGACGACGCGGGGATGGCAATGCCCGGTGTTGACCGCTCCGGCGCTGGCGAGCAGATCTATGTACGAATTCCCGTCTACGTCTTCGATGATCGCTCCGGACCCTTTCCGAACGACCAGAGGGTAGTAGGGAACTTTCGCTCCGGGGGAAGTTATCGATTTGTCTTCGTCGACAAGCCGCAGACATTTCTCCAGATTCCGAACCACGGCGCCACATCTCCTTTCGGTTTTCCGAAAAAAAGCGGGAGGCCGAAGCCCCCCGCCGCTTGGGTCTCGCTTACTTGGCTCTTACGATGCCGGACTCCTTGTAGACCTTGTCCATAAGTTCCTTGCCGACGAGTTCTTCCATCTTGGGCCATACGACCTTGCGGACCTGGTCGGCGCATGCCTTCAGCTGGTCGGCCGTCAGCATGACGATTTCCCAGCCGTACTCGGCCTTCAGCTTCTGGCGGTACTCTTCGTCTTCCTTCGCCACGTTCTCCCAGCGAACAAGGGATTCTTCGTTGGCGGCGGTCATGACGATTTCCTGGTCTTCCTTGGAGAGTTTCTTCCAGAGATCCATATTGATGGCGAACCACCAGGACTCGAAGAAGTCGTTGTACTGAATCCAGACTTTGTTGACATCCTTGAACTGCCAGGCCTGGAAGGGGGGGCCTCCCATCTGGCCGTCCGCGATTCCGGTCTGAATGGCGCTGTAGGCCTCGGCGTACGGGATCGGCGTGGCGATATATCCGAGGGCTTCATAGGTCAGTTCGCAGGGCTTGATGGGCATGACGCGAACCTTCAGTCCCTTGGGTTTCGTCGGATCGGCATAATCCGCAGGCTTTTGCTTCAGCGATACTCCGGCCATTCCGACCGGGAAAACCGCGAGGGCGTTGACGTTATGCGCCGCCCACAGATCCTGGATGATCTTGTAGCCCCAGCCGCCTTGCCCGTAGACCTTCTTGGCCTCGTCCATATCCTTGACGAGATACGGGAAATAGTAGGCGAGGTTCAGTTTCGGGTCGAAATTGGCGTTGGCCTGGGCCATCGTCATTTCGATGGTGCCGCGCATAAGCATTTCGAACGTCTCTGTCCAGTCGCCAAGAACGCCGCCTGAGAAGACATCGATCTGTATGCGTCCCTTGCTCCGGTCGAACACCTTTTTGGCGAACGCTTTCGCCCGGATGTCGAAGTCGCTGTCAACCGGGTGCACCTGGCCGAGTCTCCATTTGTACTGCGGTTCAGCCTGTGCAGGCGTCTGACCGATCATGGCGACGATGCCGAGCGTGAGGACAAGTGCAAAAATGAGAGCCAGTGATCGTTTCGTGCTCATCGTACACCTCCATT
>CAYVKE010000158.1:0-6611 GCA_964451935.1 uncultured Synergistaceae bacterium
GCGGATTCGGTCAACCGGAGGGCGTCCGAACCGATCCAAATAGACCAGATTATTCGTCTTGAGGCAGGTCTGAATGCCCCGTGGACCGATTCCCGCGCCAGGGGACAGCTGTATGCCGAGCCGCTTGGTGACGATTCAAACCCACTTCTGGCGATCGAATGTGAACGGAAGATCGAAATAAACTGGAGAGGAGAACACGGAGGCGAAGCTTTCCGGCGTCCGCACGAAACCCATCGGCGCCGCATCTGTCCGTTTCAGACGCCGGAGTCGAAACGCATCGGGCTCTCGCTCCACCTCGCCGCGGATGCCGCATGGAACAGCGACTCGCTTTCGATCGACCGGGGGCGACAGACGCTTTCGATCGCATGCGGGATGATTCCGTATCCGAACCACACGGACGGCCCCCGCCTTTTGATGGGAGGGAAGAATCTGAAACAGGCGGAGACCGGCATCGCCGCGCCGGAGCCGCCGCGTGTCCCCGGTGCGATCGAGGGTAATGTGATGCAGGAGATCCCCGCTCTTGTCGATGGAAACCATCACGACGAAGCATGGCGTTTTTCCCCGTACCTCGGCAGAAACCTGATGGTTGCAATCATGCCGTACGAAGGCTTTACGTATGAAGACGGCCTTGTGGTCCGCTCATCGGCCGCTGAGGCGTTTCGGATTCCCGAGTATTGTTTCAGGCTGCGGAAGATATTCCGGGAAATATGCATTCCTCTCTCCGGCGGGCATGTCCCTGACGAGGCATCCGTCCGGCGAATTCTCGCCGATCGTTTTTCCGGCGTGAGGGGGAAAATATACGGTTTTTCGACTCCTCTTCCCTCCCTTGCGCCGCTCGCACGACAAACGGAACGGGGATTCAAGGATCTGGACTGCGGCGTGTACCCATTTTTTCTCGAGGGAAAGCTCGCGGATATCGAAGCGGGAATGACGCTCGGACGCCCGAAGGGAGAAGACTCTGGACGCTATCTTCCGATCGATCTCGAGATGACGCTACATTTCGTCGCGGACCTTCCTCTGGGATTCGGGGACAAGATGACCGGACGCCACGGAAACAAGGGCGTCATCACCCGGATTCTCGAGGACCGGGAGGCCCCCGTCGCAATCATCGATGGAAAGGAAGTTCCCGTCGATCTGATGATTTCACCGTGTTCGGTGATCGGCAGAAAGAACCTCGGACAAGTCCTCGAGATGGTGCATGGACTCCTGCTCACGAGGACGAAGTCGCCGGGGTCGTTCAAGGTTCCTTCAAACAGGCTCCTGACGTCGGAAGAGTTCGAAGGGCTTTTCCCACTGTTGAAGGAGATGGGAAGCGACAACTCGGGACTTTTCGAGGTTCGTCTCGCTGACGGGCGTTCGGTTCGCGCCTTTGTCGGCCCGCAGTACTTCGCGCGGTTGCACCACCACGCCCTGCGAAAACTCCAGGCGCGCGGAGCGTACGGACCGGATTCCCCATTGTCCGGCCTCCCGGAACGCGGCGGCGCGAGAACGGCTCAACGAATGGGCGAGATGGAACACTGGTCTGTAGCGGGATATCCGGTGAACAGCGGGGCTCTCCCTCTCGGCGAGAAACTGTTGTTCGGTTTGCGGAAAAGCCGTTCGGGGAAAGAAGAATCCGTATCTTCCTCCGGGACGGAATCCTTGCGGACCTTTGTTCCGGATGTCCTGAGGTGTCTCGGGATGTCCGTTTCGACGACTCGCGATGAACGCGGAGAATCGCTCTCGATCTCCCGCCCGGACGATCCGGGAATCGATGCGACGGCGGAACGCGAATGCGCCGCGTGGGCTCTTCGCATTCCTGCCGATGAAAAGAGCGGACCGGGTGTTCGGCTCGTATGCCGACAACTCCCGTCTTCAAGGACTCCCGGCGAGGTCGCCCGCACGGCGCTTGGGGGAGCGGACATCCCCCTTCCCTTCAGGGCCGACGGCGCCCTGTGCGTCGTTCCATCCATCCGCGAACAGCTGGGAAACGAGGGCTTTTCCGCCTTGCGTCGTCTCACCGATTCTCTCGCCTTTTGTGACACGAAGCTTGAAAACGGAGAGTCCGTCTCCGAAGGAGCGAGGGAAAAACTCAAGAATGATCTGAAGCGATACAGGGAGCTTCTTTCGAGTCTTCTTTTCGGAAAGGAAGGCGTCCTTCGCAAAGATATGATGGGGCGACGCTTCTCGTCGAGCGGACGCGCCGTAATCACCCCGGTTCCATCTCTCCGTCCGGACGAAGTGCTCCTCCCCTGGGTCATGGCTCGCGAGATTCTCTCCGGCGCTCCGGACGTCAAAGGCCGTCTGAATCTGAAGCACCGGTCTGCTGACTGCGAGACTCTCCGGCAGGCCTTCGAGGATTTCTCCGTCTGGGTCCTTCTCATCCGGCAGCCGAGCCTGCACCGCCACAGCGTCCAGGCTTTTCGCGCACGCCTCTGGGACAGACCGGTCATCGGCATTCCCCCCCTTGTGACGCCTGGATTCAACGCCGATTTCGACGGGGATACGATGGCCGTTTTTCTTCCGCCGGACCCCTACGCGAAAGACCTTCAGGCCTTTTCGATCCTCGAGAACCCGGGCCTTGTCGGAACGGGAGAAATCGCGTTCCAAAGCGGCCTAGATCTTGCGCTCGGCTGGCATTCGATGGCCCCCGATCGCCGAAAAGCCTGGATCGACCGCCTGAAACCGGAGGACAGAACTCCGGAGAAGACGGAAAAACTCAAAGGATACCTCCCGCGGCTGATCCGCGAACTTGCCGACATTTCCTCCGATGCCCGGGGCGAGATTCTTCGGGACTTGCAGATGGATTTGTGCGCCGCCTCGACCGGCGCTGCGAGCATTCCTCCGCTGGACTTCGAACGCCTGGCCTCGCTCGGGCTTTCCGATACACCCGTTCCCGCTTCGCCGGAAGAAGAGACGAAGGCGAAACAGAACGCCGACAAACGGATTGATTCCGCCCTGCGACGTTTCGGCCGATCGGACATCAGCGTTCTCGTCACAAGCGGGGCAAAGGGAGATCCCGACGGGCTCAGGACAATGACGGGCTTTCTGGGGCATCAGAAGGTGTACTCGATAGACCGGTTCGGTGAGAACATCTGGAACGACGATACGTGGATCAAAGGGAACCTGTGGAGAGGGCTGACGGACGACGAATTGTTCCGGTTTTCCTCCGTTTGCCGGGACGCCATGACGTCGAAGAAGCTCTCCGTCGCCGAGGCCGGGTATTTGACGCGTCTGCTCGCCGAAGGGCTCTTCGAGACCGCGGTGACGCAGGAAGACTGCGGCGCAACGAAGGGGCTGTCGGTTTCGTTCGCGGATGGCCGTCTGTTCATCCGGGCGAACGGCGAGGCGATTCCCTTCCCGTCTTCCAACAATACGGCCGCCGATCTGGAACGTCTGGCCTGGGGGCGCGTCCCGACAGGGTTGAACACGCCGCTTTCCATGAGCGACCTGCAGACCGTTCTGTCGTTCTGGAACGCCGGCTCGGCTCGTCCGGAGAACGTACAGAACTCGCCTCTCATCGATCATCTCGTTCGGAATTCCGGCGTATTGCAGCTCCGCTCTCCGCTTTTCTGCACGGCGGAGGCGCCGGGGCTGTGCCGATTGTGCTGCGGGGCTGACATCTCCGGGAAGCCATACGACCGCAGAACGTTGCTCCCGATTGGAACACACGTCGGCGTGAACGCAGCGCAAGCCATCGGAGAACGGGGGACCCAGCTTGCGATGAAACGCTTCCACAGCGTCGACTCGGGAACCGCGCCGATCGACAGATTGAAATCCGTCCTTCTGAAACATTCCGAGCTTTCCGGAAGCGAGGCGCTGCACATGAGATTGCGCGAACTTTTGACGGATGTGTTATGTGAATCGGGGAAAGAGCCGGGAACAGCCCGGAAGGATCTGCCACAGCAGTTCATCCACTACGAAATCGCGCTGCGCGACGCGCGTGGGCTCAGGCAAGCGGCGCTGGCTCGGGGAAGCGGCGATATCCTGGCCCGACTCGCCTACGAACAGGGGCTTTCCGTCTTGGGAAAAATCGCACCTTCCGAGAGCCGGACCGACACGTTTACGTCTTTCAAAAGCAGTCTGCTCTGGAACGAACCGCGTGAGGGGAGGGGCGATCGATGACGCCGATTCAGCGAAACCGGTCCGGAGAACGCAACACGGAGAGACAGAGAGATGTTCAGCGCAAGACGACGACCGAAGTGGCACGGAAACACCAGCGGCGGCGGGGAGTCTCGTCGATTTTCTCGGTCACGCAGGATGACGAAGCGCTCCCGCAGGACCTCTTCGAGCCGGTCGTCGAAGATGAGGCGGAGTCACCCGACTTCGAGGACTTCGCGGACGATGAGGATGATTCGTTCATCCCGGAGGACGAAGACCGACTTGACGCCGAAACCGGAAACATTATGCCGATCTGGCTCTGGACGGGATCACGAATCATTTGGAGTTGCGGGAAGTTCGGCTGGGGCCTGCGGCATCGCGAAACGTTCCGCCGGGCCATAGAGCGCTTTCTTCGCATCCTTTCCGAGGACGCCGCCTTTCATCCCGCGCATCCGGCATACGCTCTCGGCGTCTTTCGGGGATCCTGGTTCCCTCTCCTCGATAATGCGAACGTCGGAAAGAAGAAGGGGTCTTGGGTCGAAAACTGTTCAAAGGCAGGTCTCCTCGTTCCCGGAGAACGGGGCATGATCCGGCTCGACAGGTTCTTCGCCGGACAGGGGCGCGGAGCCGCAAGTCTGCCCACGGTGATTGAACGGAGGATGATCGAATTTTACTGCGCGGATCTGAACGAACGCGGGACCGGGAAGCTCCTCTGGAAAAGCGACGTTCCGGAGCGAATCCTTGACGTCCACACGCGTACGGTCGAGCTTGCGGCGAAGGCGTTACGGGGCGTCTTCGGAGATCTGTTGCCGGAAGACGCTCTTCCGAACGTTCTGGAAGCATCGACGCTTCAGAGGAAGCGCTTCTCGCAATACCGGCAATGGATCTCGAACGTCCCTTCTTCAAATCGGAGGGGATGAATCGCCATGAGAAAGAAAAATGCTTCCGGGGGACAAGAAAGCACTGAAACGACAAGAATCCCGCAACAGAAAAACGACGACCTGAAACGTCTGACAGTCGGAATCCGTATGGGGCAAGACGCTGCTGGCGACGCTATTCTCGACCTTGTTCAGCGAGTCATCAAATATCTTGAGGGAACGGCGTCCGAGAAATCGGAGTTTGAAGGGATAAGGAATTCGGATATCACGGATCAGGATCGTCCGGCTTTTGATCTGTTGATCGGCACGCCCCGTCCTCTCAGGATCTTTGCGGATTCCAACAACCGAACGGCACGACCGGTCGTCTCTTCCATTCCGACGATCGTCCTGATTCCTCGGGATCACGAAATATGGGACGCCGATTTGACGGGCGTGCTGCAATCGAGCGTCTTCGATGTCAGGTGCGTGTGCAGGGTCCGTCGCCTTCTCACCGGCCCCGGAAATGAGTGGCCCGATCCGGAAGAGTTCGGAATGTTTGTTGAGGTTTTCAAGGTGCTCTGGCGGAACAAATTGCGGTGTCTCGAAATCGGCGAAGAACGAATGGTTAAGGACATCCACTGGAAGGCGCGGGTCTCTGAAGACAATTTGTCTCCGGGGTATACCAGCCTCTTCGCCGATCCGGGAACGCAATCAATGTCGCGCTCCGTCAAGGATGCGATCTCGCAGATGCGGGAGAAGGCCCGGTTGTTCGACACCGCCTCAGAGCTTTTCGATCCGCACGGCAACTGCTTTGAACGATATGAAACGGCGATACGGGAACGAAAGAAGGGCTCGGCGACCGCGGCCGTCAGGGGCGCACGCATCCCGTCGATCCTGCTTCTCGGACAGACGGGCACGGGGAAGACCCTGCTCGCGCGCTGGATCGCGCGAGAGATTCTCGGCGACGAAGCGTTCCACCGCGTCAATATTTCGACCTTCAACAAGGAATTGATCGACGGCGAACTCTTCGGAGCGACGAAGGGATCGTATACGGGCGCCGATGTCGACAAACCGGGTGAATTTCTGAAAAACTGGGGACGCGTCGTATTTCTGGACGAAATCGGCGATATGGATCCCCGGTGCCAGGTGCGTCTCCTCACCTATCTCGACGAGGGAATGGTCCGTCCGCTCGGATGGAGCGGCGACCCAATCCCTGCGCCGTGTGTGGTCGTCGCCGCGACCAACAAACCCGTCGACCGTCTTGCCGAGACGGACGATGCAGCCTTCCGACGGGATCTATTCCACCGATTCGATCACGTCGTTCGCATCCCCTCTCTTTCGGAACGTCGGAAGGACATGCGGCTCCTCATCAGCCTCACGTTGCAGGAGGACGAGGTCAATCCGCAGAGGGCCGTCAAACGCATCAGTCTCGATGCGGTGTACGCGCTCGAGCAACGGGACTATCCGGGGAATTTCCGGGAACTCCGGAACGTTCTCCGGATGGCCTGCGCCCGCGCATTTCGTGAAAGAAGCGAGTGCCTCTGTCTCCGACATCTTCTGTAACAACGGAGAGCATCGTCTCTGTCCGGAAATGATTCCGGCCCCGATCACGGGAGCCGGCATCATTTTTTTCCGACATGCGGCGCTTTCCGACATGACGCCGTAAAGTGTCGC
>CAYVKE010000159.1:0-6512 GCA_964451935.1 uncultured Synergistaceae bacterium
ACGACCTTGTCCAGGTCTTTCGTGATGATCCCCGCAAGGTCCGCGATCTTCTTCGCCGCTCCGTTGCTTTCCTCCGCGAGCTTCCGGACCTCTTCCGCGACGACCGCGAAGCCGCGCCCCGCCTCTCCCGCCCGCGCCGCCTCGATCGCCGCGTTCAGCGCCAGAAGGTTCGTCTGATCCGCGATGCCGCCGATCTGCGCCACGAAGCTCTGGATCTCCCGCGCGCGGTCTCCGAGCCCCCGAACCTCTTCCGCAGTCTTCCCAGAGTCTTCCGAGACGCGGATGATGCTTCCCACGGCCTTGCCCACGGCGGCCATTCCGTCTTCCCCCGCCTTGCGCGCCATGTCCACCTGGTTCGCCATGTCCGTGCTCTTCTGCGCGGACGATTGCGCTCCGCCCGCGACCTCTTCCACCGATGCGTTGATCTCCTGGCTCGCCGCGGCGAGGCTCTCCATCTGGGAGCCGATGTCGTCGATCCCGGCGCGCGCCTCCTCGACGCCCGCGTTGCTCTCCTCGGCGAGCGCGGAGAACTCTTCGGCATTCTCGCCGAGGCGCTTCGAGGCCTCGAAGATGGACTTCATGGAGTCGCGGAGCCTGTCGGCCATCGTCTCGAGCGCGGCGCCCATCCGGGCGACTTCGTCCTTTCCGTCCGACTCGAACTCCACGGTGAGGTCTCCGCCGGCGAAGCGCTCGACGCCTTCGCGCAGCCGGTTCAGGGGCTTCGAGATCCGCGACGCGATGAAGAGTCCCAGAAGAACCGCGAGAACCACCGCGCCGAGCGAGATTCCGATGATCAGGCGGATCGCCGTCGCCGCGTCGCTCGTGTTCCGCCGGTCCAGCTCTTCCGCGGATTTCCTGAGATGCTCCGACAACGCCCGAAATTGGCGCTGGTACTCTTCGAAAAGCGGCAGCGCCTCTTTCTGGAACTTCGCATAGGCCTCGCTGTTCTTGTTCGCCATCGCAAGGTCCTGGACCTTGTCACGAATGTCGCGGTACTGCCGCAATCCATTGCGTCCCGCTTCCATAAAGCCCTTCGCCGTCGCGTCGAGTGGCAGATTCGAGAGGTTGGCGACGCTTTCATCGATGATTTTCATCCGGCGCGCAATGTCGTTGAAGAGCGCCTTGTTCTCGTTCTCGTCGGTCGTCAGCATCAGGGCGTATGTATCGGCCCGAACCGCCTGCGAGTGGATCATGCAGTCGAGGAGCAGACTGATGGGCTGAAGGCGTTCCTCGTAGACGATCCGCAGGCTCTCGGCGCTTTTCGCGTTGAAGTGATACCCGGCGTACCCCACACATCCGAGAAGCACAAAGACAAGCGCGACCAGAAACAGGATCTTTCCCCGCGTATTCAGGTTTCCGAACCACCGCACGACCGACTCCTCCTTTCGGATAACGAAACGGGCTCCTGCACGATCCCGAAGCAGACGCGACCAACTCCGAAGCGCGGCGCTCGCCCCTCTCCCCCTTCCGTACAAAACCGAACGTACGGAAAATTATAACAGCAACGAATCTCAAAGACATCCGGTTGTTGCGCGCTTTGTCGCGCGCTCCGGCGCCAAAGAAGTCGAGGCGGAGGGGAGACGCATATCTTTTTAAGAACGTCGGCGACAGAATATTGTCGACAGGATGATTATGGAGTATCCTGTACATGTCACGTGCGTTGTTGTGCGCCCGGCGTTTTTTTTCCATGCGTCGAACTTCCCGGGGAACAGGTGTTTTTTCGGCAAAATCCGAGAGAAAGAAGGTCGTGTCGATGTTTTCAAAGGCGGCGTTATCGAACGTCACGGTGCTGGATCTGACCAGGGTTTTGGCGGGGCCCTTCTGCTCCATGATGTTCGCGGACATGGGGGCGAACGTCATCAAGATCGAAAACCCGAAGGAAGGGGCCGACGAACGGAAGATGGGCCCCTTCAAGAACGGCGAGAGCGCGTACTACATGAACCTGAACAGGAACAAAAAGGGCGTCACGCTGAACCTCAAGAACCCGAAGGGGAAGGCGATGTTCCTGGAGATGGTGAAGAAGGCCGACATCGTCCTCGAAAACTTCCGGCCCGGAACGATGGAAAAACTCGGGCTCGGATACGAGGATCTGAAGAATGTCAATCCGAAGATCGTCTACGGGTGCATTTCCGGGTTCGGTCATACCGGACGGTACAGCCAGAAACCGGGATACGACATCATCGCGCAGGCGATGGGCGGACTCATGAGCACCACCGGATGGCCCGGCGGCGAAGCGACGCGCACGGGCACCGCAATGGGCGACATTCTCGCGGGACTTTCGGCCGGCGTCGGCGTCCTCGCGGCATTGAACGCGCGAACGGTGACGGGCCGGGGGCAGAAGGTCGATATCGCCCTCGTCGACTCCGTCGTCGCGAGCCTCGAAATCATCAACATGATCTATCTCGTCCAGGGACGCATCCCCCAGCGCATCGGCAACCGCTACGAATCCACCTATCCCTACGACTCCTTCCGGGCCTCCGACGGAAGCCTCGTGATCGGAGCGGGGAACGACAAGCTCTGGCAGGACCTCACGAAGGTCATGGGAATGCCCGAACTCGCGGAGAAGCCCGAATTCCGGACTGTCCCGGACCGCGTCGCCCACCACGAGGAACTCCGGAAGATCATCGAGGAATGGACCGCGAAGTACACGGTGCAGCAGATCTACGACATGGTCGACGGCGCGGGCGTCCCCTGCGCGCCGATCTACTCGATCGACCAGGTCGTGAAGGACCCCCACATCGCGGGAGACCGCAAGATGTTCGTCGAGACCGAACACCCCGTCGCGGGAAAGATCACGCTCACGGGGTCGCACCTGAAGCTCAGCGAGACATGCACGGACGTCCGGACCCCGTCGCCCGCGCTCGGGCAGGACAACGAGAACGTCTACGGGGAGCTGCTCGGCTATTCTCCGGAAAAGGTCGCCGAACTCAGGGCGGAAGGGGTGCTGTAGATGCATTTCGACGGACTGCCGAAACGCGCGCACATCCGCGAGGTCTGCCCCCGCGACGGTTTCCAGAGCGTGAAGGAGTTCATTCCGACGGAGAAGAAGCTTGAGTTCATCGAGGCGATGATCGCCGCGGGCGTCCGGGAGATGGAGGTCACGTCTTTCGTCAGCCCCAAGGCCATCCCGCAGCTCGCCGACTCGGCCGAAGTTCTGTCGGCCGTGAAGGCGCGCCACGGCGGCGACGTCCGGCTCGTCGCGCTCGTTCCCAACGTCAAGGGGGCGGAACGGGCGCTCGCGGGCGGCGCGGACTGCCTCAACTACGTCTTCTCGGCGAGCGAGTCGCACAACAGGGCGAACCTGAACCGGAGCGTCGACGAATCCCTCGCGGGGCTCGCCGACGTCATCGCGCTCGCGAAGGGGAAGGCGGAGCTGTCCGTCTCGATCGCGACGTCGTTCATGTGCCCATTTGAAGGCCGAACCGCCCCAGCGCGCGTCACGGATCTCATGGGAAGGGCGCTCGACATGGGAGCCGACGGAATCTGCCTCGCGGAGACGATCGGGACGTGCAATCCGCTGCACTTCGCCGAGACGCTCGCGGCCGTCCGGTCGCGCTTCGGCGACTATCCGATCTATTTGCACATCCACGACACGTTCGGTATGGCGCTTCTGAACGTCAAGGCGGCGCTCGACCTGGGCTACAGCCGTTTCGACGCGGCCATCGGCGGGCTCGGCGGCTGTCCGTTCGCGCCCGGAGCCGCCGGAAACGCGGCGACCGAAGACCTCGTATTCTTCCTCCAAGGCATCGGCGTCGACACCGGAATGGACGCCGCGTCGCTCGTGAACGTCGCGCGCCAGATGCAGTCCTGGGGGCTCAAGACCCTCGGACACCTCGTCGTCAGCAGCTTCGGCCGGGAAAAGGAAGGGTGCTGCGGGGCGTAGCGGAAAGAACCGGCATTCGGAATACTGTCATCCCGAACATCCATCTGAAAAGCGGGCGCCCCGAAATGAAGGCGCCCGCTTTTATGTTCCGACGTCAGTACACGGGAACGTTTCCCGTCTTATCCTGGAATTTCCTGAGGAACACGTGCGCATTCTGCAGGACATTCTTCGCCTGGGCGAAGGTGAACCGATCGAGGAGCGCAAGCGCTTCCGTTTTCTTCCCTTCCCTGAGGTATGCGAGCGCCCGGGCTTCGACCTTGTCGCCGTTGTTCATGATCACGGCCCGCTGCCCTTCCCAGAAGCACTTCAGGATACTGAACAGAAGGTCGTGATCCTGATCCGTCACCTTCTGAAGCATCCGGAAGGTCCACCAGGCGGAACTCTGGCCGTAGGCGCTGTTCACGTTCCGATATTCCTCCGGCAGAGAGGACGCGCCGGCGTAGACCGGGAAGTAGCCCGAATACCCCGGGATCGCCATCGCGTACCACATGACGCTCCCGACCTCGACGGGCAGATCCCCGCGCAGATGCGCAACGGATGAAGATTGGCACAGATTCGTCCGGATCGCCCGAGGGATGAGAAGTTTGTCCGTTACGTCCTCCCAGGGCTCCATATGGTTGATCGGCTTGTGATACTTCGACGTGCCTTCGTACGCATCCATCAGGACCACCGTGATGTCGTCCGGAAGGACCGCTCCCTTTTTGGCTTTGAGAAGCTCGTAGGCCCTGTTTTCCCGATCGACATCATACGGAGACGACATTCGCGCCGGATCGCCGTACGCCGCCTTGAAATTGAATTTCGCGCCGCCGGCGGCATTGAACCATCCCTTATCCTGCGCCGTTTTCACGAGATTCGCGCTCGCCAGGTCGTACTCTTCCCCAATCGTAAAGCGGTTGGCGACAACAAGGATTTCGTCGTCTTTCACCCGCCGCGCGACCCAGTTTTTCGATGTCGTTTCCACGATCCACGCTTCCTGCGGATCGGCAAGGCAGTATGTCAGTCCGCCCCAGTCCGCCTGGCCGTACGTATCGATCAGGTTCGCGATCAGCGCCACGGCATCCTTCGCCGTCTTCGAGCGTTCGAGGATGAGTTGCCGGATCGCGTATCTCCGGACGCCCTTTCCCGGCAGATTCTCTTCTTTCGAATACATCCAGTTGCAGCTCATCGTCACGCCGAATTCGTTCATGCCCACGAGAACCGAATCATAGGGGCGAGACTCGGCGGCGATGCCGAGTCCGCTCGTTCCGAACGCATTTCCCGACGCCCAGTACCGGTACGTGACGGCAGGAACACCGAGAGCGACGTACGGAACTTCGACCGTGTCACCCTGCTTATGACTGCCGCCGGGAACGGACCAGAGCCGACCGACGGCCGTGAACCCCATATCCTCGTTGTGTCCGTGTAGAACGGATCCGTCGGCCGTCGCATTCTTACCCACAAGAATGGTCGTACATCCTTCAGAGAGCGCGGGAATGACAAACACGCTCAACGCCAGCAGAAGAACGACGATACGCTTCATTTCACATCAATCTCCTCTCTTTGCCTGTTCGTCTCCGTATACGTGGACGGCGAAGGGAAAAAGACGGAGCGTTTTTCAATACTCTTCAGCCGCGCGCCTCGCAGCTTTCTACGCGAGCCGCCTCACGACCATCGCGACGCTCTGGCCGCCGCCGATGCAGGCGGAGACGACGCCGAGTTCCTTGTCCTTCCGTTTCAGGATATTGAGGAGCGTCGCGAGGATCTTCGATCCCGTCGCGCCGATGGGGTGTCCGAGCGCGATCGCGCCGCCGCAGAGGTTGAGCCTGTCCATGTCGAACGGCAGCGCCCGATGACACGCGATGATCTGCGCCGCGAACGCCTCGTTGATCTCGATGACGTCCATGTCCGCAAGCGTCATCCCCGCCTTCGCGAGCGCCTTGGGCATCGCGAGCGTCGGACCGAGCCCCATGTGGTCGGCCGCGAGCGCCGCTGACGCGTATCCGAGGATCTCCGCCATCGGCGCAAGTCCCTTCGACGCCGCCCAGTCCGGATCGGCGACGACGACAGCGCTCCCTGCGTCGCAGAGCGCCGAACTGCTCCCCGCCGTGATCGTTCCGTCCTTGAAGAAGACCGGCGGCAATTTCGCGAGGGCCTCGATCGTCGTGTCCTTGCGCGGGATCTCGTCCTCGCGGACCGGGATGTCGCCCTTCTTGCGGTCCTTGAGGACGACCGTCACGATCTCGTCGTCGAACGCGCCCGACTCCATCGCCGCGACGGCTTTCCTGTGGCTGTCGAGCGCGTAGGCGTCCTGTTCCTCGCGCGTGATGCCGTATTCCTTGACGAGAATTTCCGCCGTCGCGCCCATGAGCATTCCGGCGAGCGGACACATGAAGCCGTCCTGATGCAGGCCGTCGACGGCCTTCTTCTCGCCCATCCGCATGCCCCACCGGGCGTCCGGAAGCAGATAGGGAACGTTCGTCGCCGATTCCATGCCGCCCGCGACCATGCAGGCCGCATCCTTCAGGCGGATCCTGTCGGACGCGAGCATGATCGCCCGAAGTCCCGATCCGCAGCGCTTGTTGATCGTGAACGCCGGGATGCTCTGCGGCAGGCCGGACCGGAAGAGCGCGATCCGCGCCGGGTTCGCGCC
>CAYVKE010000160.1:0-6271 GCA_964451935.1 uncultured Synergistaceae bacterium
TGCATCGTCACGGACAGCTGCCGCGATTCCCGGCTCGACAACGAGCCCGATCTGATCTGCGGCGGGATCGAATACGCACTCCGGCGCATCCTGGCCGAACGCGCGACATCGTCCGAGCACGGCGTCGCGCTCGCCTCGGAGCTTCTCGACCGCTACGGCTACCGGGGGTCAGGACGGACATACATCATCGCCGACGCGAACGAGGCGTGGATGGTCCAGATCGTCATGGGACGGCGTTTTTGCGCGATCCGCGTCCGCGACGACGAAGCCGCCTTCATTCCGAACCACTACACGATCCGCGCGGGCGATCTCGCGACACACCGCTTCCGGATGTCCGACGGGCTCATGGAGTACGCCCGAGCCCGCGGCTGGCGCCACGCGGACGACGCGACGCCGGAGCGTTTCGATTTCGCGCGCGCCTTCCAGGATCCATCCGGATGGCGAAAGGACGTCAACACCCTCCGGCACCGGCATGCGTTGCGCCTCCTGACGGGACGCGAGTGGGGCGCGGACGAGGACCTTCCCTTCGGCGTCCGTCCCGGCCGGATCGTGAGCCGGGAAGACGTTGCGGCGATTCTCCGGACGCACTACGAAGGCACGCCGGACGACCGGCGCGTCCCGTTCGCGGGGAGATCGCCGCACTATACGCCGCTGCGCCGAATCTGCTCCGGGAGCACTGTGGAAGGGGTGATCGCCGAACTCGACGACCGCCCGGAACTGACGCGGCTCTTCCTGGCGCAGGGACGCCCGTGCTCGTCGCCGTTCCTCCCGCTCCACGCGGGAATCACGACCATCCCGGAGCAGCTGCAACCGATGGACGACCCCGCCGCGGAACTCGAGACGCACTGCGCCGCGAAGCCCGATCTCCTCGACGCGGACGGGAAAGCCTGGCGACGCATCAGACGCCGCCAGGCGCTCATCGATCTCAGATGGGACGACGTCCGCGGAGCGCTCGGCGAGTGGATCGCCTCGTTCGAGGCGGCCGCGGCTGCGGAGGAAGCCGACGTGAGGTCGCGCGCGCGCGCCATCTTCGACGCCGGGAACGACGCCGACGCGCGCGCGCTTCTGAACGAATGGGCGGCCCGCGTGACGACCGACGCGGAACGCGAACTCGACGCCGTCCTCCGCCCCTTCGCCCCCGCCGACGCCGTCTGCGACGCCGCGTCGCTCGTCCGGGGCGACCGGTCGGGAGAATTGACCGTTCGGTTCACGTGCGCCGGAACGCCCGACGAACGCTCGATCCGGATGGGGCAGGAGGGCGTCCCGCACCCCCTCTGGGCCGCGCCTGTCTCCGGCTCGCTGCGCTCGCTATGCTCGGACGTCGACGGTTGGACACTGCGCTTCCGCGTCAGGGAACTCACGGAAGCGGCCGTTCCGTGCCTTTCCGACTTCTACCTGGGCGGCAGAGACGCGGCCGGACGGAGCTTCTCCGCGCACACGCAGTTGCGAGTGCTCCCGCCGCTGCCGGAAGAGACGCTGCCGTCCTGATTCCTTCCCGGAGCGGGTCGAGCGGGGGAGGAGAAGCCGACAGGTTTCCCCTCCCCCGCTCGACCCGCTTCTCCACGGCGCCGCGCCGCCTTCGCCGTTCCTCAGGGAAGCGCGTTCAGAAGTATCCGCACAGCCGCGCCGCGCGTGAGCGCATCGGCGTCCCGAAGTCCGTCCGGCAGGGGAATTTCGCGTCTTTCCGAAATCGCGAGAGACGCAAGCAATATCCGGAACGAGCCGACATCGGGGAATGCCGCGGAATCGGCCGTCCGGCCGGGAGTGCGAAAGCGCTCCGGAAACGCCTCCGCGAGACGTTCGGCGAAAGCGTGGGTCTGCCGCCCGGTCATCGGGAGCGACGGGGCGTACAGGTCGCGTGTCATCCCCGGAAGGAGTCCGTAGAGCGTCGCGATCTGGACGCCCTTCCATTCCGCGCTTTCCTCGGGAACGTCGGCGAACGTCTCCATCGACAGGCGGCTCCCGGCGTCGAGAAGATGCAGCTGAACATCCATCGGTTCCGCGTCGCGGACCTCGCACCCCTTTCGGACGGCGCAGGCGGCGATCGTCCCGACGGCCTGCCCGGCGAGCATGACGGCCGGCTGCAAGCGGATCGCGCCGTTCACGAGCCGCGAGACGGAGATGTTCTTCTCGGCGGCGAGAAGGCCGTCGATCGTCTCTGGGACGAAGACGCCGAACGGCAGCTGGAAGACGCCCCTGCTCGGCTCCCACCCGTTCGGAAAGGACGCGGCCGACTCACCGAGATCGTGCTCCATGAAGCGGTCGAGGTGCGAGCCGTGGATGTCGACGGGGTACTCGCCGAGCGCCATCGCGGTAGGGTAGTTTTTGAGCGCGCGTCCGTCGGCGCGGACGATGTCGGCGTTCCGCAGCGTCTCGATCCCGACGAGGCGACGCGACTCCCGGACGTACGGAAAGGGCGGAAAGCATCGCAGCGCGGCCGCGAACGCGCCCTTTGCGGCGGGCCACACGTCCCACGCGGCCGTCGAATGTCCGGTGTACCCCTGCGAATCGTCAACGGACCAGTCCGTCTGTCCGAGTTCCGACCGGAAATAGTGCAGAAAGCCGAGCGTCTTGAGAAGCGCCCCGCGGTCCGCGCTCTTGCGGAAAAGCCGGTCTTCCAGGTACCGG
Source organism: uncultured Synergistaceae bacterium (assembly GCA_964451935.1). Classification (GTDB taxonomy): domain Bacteria; phylum Synergistota; class Synergistia; order Synergistales; family Aminobacteriaceae; genus CALFXN01. The sequence goes on from CAYVKE010000160.1 coordinate 2,629, forward strand.
ACCGTGAGTCCGGGCGCGGCCTCTCCCCTGCCGAGCCAGTCGTTCGCCCAGTTCACGCCGGTCTTCGTGATGTTCGGCCACGTGGACGGCGTCCCGCTGTCCACGGGAAGCGGGTTCGCGGGATCGGGAAGGCCGCGGTAGGCGTTGTGGCTTACGACGTCGAACGGGTATTTCCCCGGCCATCGGTTTCCGTCGCGCGTCACGATCTTCCGGAAATCCGGAAGCATCGCGTCGTATCCTGGGGGCGGCGAAGCTGCGGCCGTCGCGGCCGCAGCCGACTGAGACCCGTATTTCCGGATCACCGCGACGTAGGTGATGTCCTGGATGTTCGCGTCCATGTCGATATCCGGGGATATGGAGTTCCCTGCGCGATACCGGGCTCCGGCGAGCGGCAGCAGGTCGCCGCACTCGGTCGCGTCGACGAACACGGCGGCGCGATATTCCGTGGGACGGAAGTCACGTACGGCGGTGACGGCGACGAGCCGTTTTCCCTCGCGCCGGGCCTGCGTCACGCGCGTTTCCGTCTCGACCGTCACGGATCCGGGAGCCGGGATCTCCCGGATCATCGAACGCAGTACCTCCTGCCCGGCTGCGGGCTCGAACGCGATCGTGTCCGGGCCCCAGTAGCACGTCGAGACGCTCCGTCCGATCGCGGCGTAGCGTGCGCGGACGAGTTCCGCGAATTCCCGGTAGATTCCCGTTCGCGTCCGGCCGACGTCGTCCATCGTGGAGACCGCGCCTCCTGTCATCTGCCCGCCGATCCAGTCGGACTCCTCGAGAATCGCGACGCGCATTCCGAGCCGCGCCGCCTGGATCGCCGCGGCGCACCCGCCCGCTCCGCCTCCGACGACGACGACATCGAACGACCGGGACGGAACGGCGCCGGCCCACGCCCCGGAGACCGCCCACAGAGACAGAAAAACGCACGACAGGAATCGCCGCATCATATCGCCCCCTGAAAGAATACTGTCCGGAATCATATCACCCGTTCAAGGGCTCCGTCCGTATGCGCGAATATTTCTCACGCGAGCGATGCTCCTTGAATTCCTTCCCCGGCTGCTCTACAATTTTCACAGGCAACACATGGGATTTCCGCAACCTTCGAATTTCGAATACGAAGCGTCAGGAACCGAAAGGGAGGGGGTAGGCCAAAAGATACGCCAGTCCTTTGTGGTTGCGGGATCCGTCGCTTCCGTGACGGATAGCATGTTTCACATCATCCATAGGGAGAGTGATTTTTCATGAAAAAGCATCTTCTTACGTTGTTCGTTGTCTCCGCGCTGCTTTTGACGTCCACGGCCGCCTTCGCCGCTTTCGATTTCCTCGCGTTCGCCCAGACTGAGCTTCTGGGGTGCGTCCATCCGACCGCAAGCGCGGAAAAGGCCAAGGTGGAATATGAAAAGGAACCGGCCCAGGACGGCGATCTCATGAAGGCCCGCGTCAAGGTGTTCTACAAGGGCTGGACGAAGAACAATTCCATGCTCGCGGAAGTCTATTACCTCGAAAACAAGAGCGTCAAGCTCGTCCACGCGGAGATTCTCGAAGACACCGCCTCCACCGGAAACGTGGCTCCGTGCAAGTACCTCAGCAGCTGGCAGGAAGTCAAGTAACCCGTTTCCCAAGGCGGATCGAGACGACCGCTTTATGTGGAAGCTGAATCCGAAGGATCTGCGGCGGCGGTTTCTGTCACTGGCGACAGTGATTGCAGCCGCCGTTTTTCTATCCCTGATCCTGTGGGCCGTTTATCGCGGCCTGCACCCGTTTCTTCCCGAATCCGCGCGTTCGCTGCTCGCCGACCTCGGAAGCTCCAACTGGAAAGAAGGCGTGCGCCGGCTTCGGGAAGCGTTTGATTCCCTGGGGGCCGCCGGAATTCCCGCGTTCATGGGATTGCAGTGCGCCCAGGTCTTTTTCGCGCCGATTCCGGGACAGATTACGGGATTGCTGGGAGGCATGCTCTTCGGCTTTTGGAACGGACTCGCGCTCACGATGATCGGCCTGGGCGTCGGCTCCTTCCTGGCGATGGGCGCGAGCCGCCTCCTCGGTCGTCCGTTCGTCGTCCGCATGACCGGAAACAGGGTCTTCGACCGGTTTGAATACCTGATCGACGGCGGAGGGCTCTTCGGATACTTTCTGCTCTTCCTGTTGCCGGCGCTTCCGGACGACGCCATCTGCTTCGTCGCGGGACTGTCGCGACTGCCGGTCAGCCGCCTTGTCGCCGTGTGCATGATCGGACGCCTGCCCGGCATGGCCGTTCTGACGCTTGTCGGCGCGAGCGTGGACGCCGGCGGCCTCGCGGCGCGCGCGGTCTTTGCGGTCGCCATGGTTCTTTCCGTTCTGATCTGGCTGTATCAGGATTCTATCGAAAGGTGGTACCGGACCCGCACCGGCGGCGGACGGATCCGATCTTGAACGAAAGGGTGTTTGCGACATGGACTCGTCTACGGAAAAGGTCATTCGTCCCTCATGGAAGTACAGCTGGCATCTCTTCCTTCTCTGCATCCTGATTCTGCCCCTCGTGTGGTATAAACCGGGCCTCTGGTGGCTGTGGGTCGCAGTCTTCGGCCTGCTCCCGATCGGCTATGCGTTCATCATCCGGCAGTCCACCCTGCTTACGATCAAATCCGATGAAATCACGCTCGAAACGGGGCTTCTCTCGCGAAACTCCACCGAGGTCAAGATCCGGGACATCAAGACGATCGACGTCCAGCAGAGCCTGGTGAACCGGATGCTCGGCATCGGGCGCCTTCGGATCGCGACGGCCGGAACGGAAGGCTGGGAAATCGTCGTCGAAGGCGTCGAAGCTCCGAACGACATCCGGAACATGATCCAGAAGCTGCAGGGGTGATGTCGCCCGACCGCAGAACGACATGATATACTTGTCATGCTACTCCGAATACATCATCGGGAGGCGATGTGCATGAAACATGTCGTTGTTGCGGTGGACGGAAGCGAGATCGGCAAGGCGCTCATGGAGTACGCCTTTCACTACGCGCACCGGGAGGGGGATGCGGAACTCTTCTTCCTGCACGTCGTGGAAACCACGAAATACGCCGGATTCGAACCGGGGCCGCTGTGGACGGGCGCCTACCTCCCCTGCGACGAAGAACGCATGAATCAGGCCCGAACGACGATCGAAACGCGCGTCCGGGAGGCGCGGGAGGCGTTCCCGCACGAGATCCCCAACATGACCGTGACGGTGGTTCTCGGCGTTCCGTACCAGGAGATCGTTGATTTCGCGAAGAGCAAGGACGCCGACATGATCATGATCGGACACCAGGGACTGAGCAATCTCGAGCGGTTCTTCATCGGGAGCGTCGCCGCGAAGGTCGTCGCGCACGCCCCATGCAGCGTGTACGTCCTGCGGCCCAAAATGGACCATCCGGCGGACGAACGAACGAACGCGTAACGGACGAAAATCGAACGAGCGGAGGAGCGGCGCGGCAAGCCGCTCCTCTCTGTTTTTTGGGTTGCCCGCTTTGCTGTATGCAGTATATTCACGACCGTACGTCCCCGTGTTTGCACGTCCGAATCCGTTTTTCCTGTAAAATGTTTCATGGCAATGGGTCGCACCGAACATATCCGATCGGAGGTGGTTGGTCAACGACAATTACACTTCCCCGTCGACGACAATTACACTTCCCCA
>CAYVKE010000161.1:0-3117 GCA_964451935.1 uncultured Synergistaceae bacterium
AATTACTGGGACGGCGTGTCGGACGCGCCGCTCGGGGCCGCCGAGATTCTCGTCGTCGACGGCCGGATCGCCGAAGTCGGGAAGAGCGTCGCGCGGCCGGAGGGCGCGCGCGTGATCGATCTGTCGTCGAAGTTCGTGACGCCGGGGTTCATTGACACGCACGTCCACCTCACGGGCGGCTCGCGGTTCTTCGCGAACATGATGGGGAGCAACGACGCCTCGCTGACGCTGAACGGGGTGCATGCCTGCGGCCGGCTTCTGGACAACGGCTTCACGACCGTTCGCGACGCCGGGGATTTCAGCTTCAACTTCTGGGTCGTCCCAGAGCTGAAGAAGGCCGTCGAATCCGGGATCATCCGCGGGCCGCGGATCGTGACCGGCGGGCACATGATTTCGGCCGTCGGGGGGCATTTCGACGCCGCCGGTCTGCTCCGGAACGGCGTGTCGCTCGAACAGGTCTCGGTCGCCGAAGGGGTGGACGGCGTCCGGCGCGCGGTCCACAACGAGGTCAGCCACGGCGCGGAGTGGATCAAGATCGCGGGCAGCGGCGGCTTCATGTCGCCGAGCGACGGACCCGAGGACGTGTCGTATTCGCAGGAGGAGATGAACGCGGCGGTCGCGGCGGCGCGGGACATCGGAAAGCCCGTGTTCGTCCACGCGTACGGCGACGAGGCCGTCCGCCGGGCGGCCCTCGCGGGTGCGACGTCGATCGAGCACGGAAGCCTGGCCTCCGTCGAAACGCTCGACATGCTCGCGCAGAAGGGCGTCTGGCTCGTTCCGACGCAGATCGCCGTGGTTGCGAACGCACGGGCGGCCGCGAGCGGCCATATCGACATGACCGCGCCGGAGTACGTCCGCGAGAAGGACCTGAAGTACGCGCCGAGGCTTCTGGAGTGCGCCGCGAATGTCGCGAAGAGCCGCGTGAAGCTCGCCTTCGGCACGGACCTCGGGACGTTCGACTTCTCCGTGAACGGCGCGACGGAGTTCGCCGAGATGGTCCGCAACGGGATCGCGCCGCTGCGGGCGCTGAAGGCCGGGACGTCGGCGGCGGCCGGGATGCTCGGGCTCGAAACGGGCGTCATCGCCGCCGGAAAGAACGCGGATCTGGTCGCGATGCCGGGAAATCCCTTCGACGATATTTCCGCGACGGAGAAGGTCTCTTTCGTGATGAAAGGCGGCGTCGTCTTCCGCGACGACAGGTAGCGGCGAATTTGTCGCGAGCAATATAAGGAAGCCCCGAAGCGTCCGAACGACGCTCCGGGGCTTCCTTTTTGCGAGCCGTGTCTTCCGGCGGGGGCGCTACTTCGCCGTGATCCCGAACGCGTCGCCGGGCTTTCCGGCGCAGAAGACGAAGCTCCCCTCGGGGGCGTAGACGTCGCCCGAGTCCACGATGCTGTCGAAGAGCACCTTCGAGTCGTCGTCCATCGGCTTCAGGACCACCACGCGCCCCTTGTCGGGGAGCGCGAAGGAGAGGATCGCCCCCGCGCCGAGCGTCGTCCACTCGTTGTCGCCCGCCGCGCCGATGGTGACTGATGTCTTTCCGGCGTTCAGCGGCGCGGCCGCTTTTTCGGCGGAGAAGACGTACCCCGCTCCCTTGACTCGGATGTCGCCGTCCTTGCTGAGGAGGGTGATTTCGACCTGGTCGCGGGAACCGGTCGCCGCGATGGCGGCGGATTCCGGCGTTTCGATCCGGAGCAGGCCGAAGAACGTCATGTAGCCGGGGAGTTCCCTGTGGAGGGACGACTTCATCAGCAGCCCCTGGGAGACCTGGACGAAGGGGGATGCGTTGCGGCGGAGCCAGAGCTTCCCGTCGACGTCGACCGCGAACGCGACGGGCTTGTAGACCGGTTCGATCTTCAGGTAATCGGGAGAGTCGCCGCCGAACCGCGGGATGTCGCCGATGACGAGCCGCGTCTGCGCGTCCTTCGTGATGAAGTAGTATTTCAGGCCCTTGACGGCGTCGTGGAAGAATCCGCCGTTGTGAACGAGCGTGAGAAGCGGCTTTTCGTCGGCGTCCGAAGCGCCCTGTTTCAGCGGGAAGACGTTCAGCGCGTGTTTCGTCGTGTCGAACGCGAACCGTGCGCCTCCGTCCTGGTTGGCGTAGAATCCCGCGTGGGCGAGAAGTTCGGGCGGGATCGGCTGCGGTTCCGCGGGCTTATGTACGGCGGGCGCTTCGGGGAAGGGCAGCCCCCTGTCCTTCAGCAGCGCGTTCATGACCGCGTAGGTGACGGCTTCGGCGGCCGCGTGGCCGGAGATGCTGACGGCGACGGCCATCCGCTTGGCCGGGAGGACGGCGAGGTTCGTCGAGAAGAACATCGTCCCGCCGCTCTTCGAGAGGACCTGGAATCCGAGCTTCTTGTACCCCGTGAGCTGCGCGTCGTCCCATCCGAAGGCGTCGAGCAGGGCGGGGCCCTTCAGCGACGCGGTGATCCCGGTCGGCTGGCTTTTGAGGATTTCTGCTACGGATGCGTCCGAGAGGATGTGTTTTCCCCCGGGCGCGAAGCTGTCGGCGAAGCGGCAGAGGTCTTCGGCCGTCGACGAGAGGCCGCCCGCGCCGTAGACCTGGACGACTTCCGAAGGGTATTTCTTTCCGTCGGCGTCGTAGTACGCAGCGACGTCGCCGCGCCACTCGCCGATGCTCGGGCCGGAGTTCTTCATGTCGAGCGGCCCGAAGACGCGTTCGGCGAGGAAGTCCGTGAACTTCTTGCCCGACAGCCGCTCGACGATCATTTCGGCGAGCGTGAAGCCGTCGTTGCAGTAGATTCCCATCGCGCCGGGCGCGTGCTTGAGCGTCGCGTTCTTCAGCCGTTCGAGCAGGACGGCGTGGGGCTTGGCGTCGAGCGCGAAGCCGAACTCGAAGGTCGATCCCGGAAGGCCGGACGAATGGTTGAAGAGCATCCGGACGGTGATGTCCCTGTAGCGCGGGTCCTTCATGACGAACTCGGGGAGGTGTTTCACGACCGGGTCGTCGACCGAGAGCTTTCCGTCATCGGCCAAAAGCAGAGTCGCGACGGCGACGAACATCTTGCTCGTGGAGCCGATGTTGAAGCGCGTGTTCGCCGTCACGGGGCGGTTCGTCGCGCGGTCGGCGGGGCCGAAGCCTTCGGAATAGACGAT
>CAYVKE010000161.1:3217-6252 GCA_964451935.1 uncultured Synergistaceae bacterium
GCCGCGAGGAAGGCCAGCGCGACGACGATCCGGTTGAAGACCTCCTGCGGGATGCGCGTGACGAGCCAAAATCCGAGCAGCGCTCCGACAAAGACGGACGGCAGCGCCATAAGGTCGATCAGCAGGCTCTGCGCGGTGATGATTCCGAGGCTCGCGAAGAGGGGAACCTTGAGGAGGTTCAGGATGAAGAAGAAGCCCGACGAGGTCGCGATGAACGGCAGCTTGGGCAACCCCGCGATCAGGAAGTAGAGGCTCAGGATCGGCCCGGCGGCGTTCGCCATGCCGGTCCCCATGCCCGACAGGACGCCGAAGACCGCCGTGACGACGGGGGAGACCGGGCGATTCTCGGCCGCCGCGCCCTCGCGGCGCTTCTTCAGGCGCGCGTTGACCTGTTGCAGCGCGAGCATCGCGAGAACGGCCCCGCCGATGATCGGCTTGAGCTGTTCGTTCGTGACGAACCGGAGGATGGCGTATCCGCCCGTGAGTCCGACCAGGGCGAAGGGCAGGAGCGTGAGGAGCTGCCTGCGGTCGATGTGCGGCCGGTATTTTCCGATCGCGAAGAAGTCGCCGAAGATCAGCATCGGCAGCAGGACGCCGACCGATATTCGCGAGGGAAGCGCCGTCGCCGTGAGGACGACTGCGAGAATGCCGCCGCCGGGAATGACCGTTTTCGAGAGTCCGACGCACATCCCGGCGAGCAGGAGCAGACACCACGACATAATCGGGATGTCGAGTCCCGCCAATCCGGAGAGAAATTCCGTCATCGCCGTCTCCTTTCACAAAAAAACTGACCGGGCCATTATAATACTGTCGGATCATACGCGCGGCGCTTTCGGCGGCGCGCCACAACAAGGGAGTGTCAGATCATGCTGGAATACACGAAAATCGCGGACAGAGAGCTGTACGACATCACGTGCGAGGAGCTGGACCGGCAGGAGCACAACATCGAGATGATCGCGTCGGAAAGCACCGCGAGCCTCGAGATCATGGAGCTGTCCGGCTGCGTCTTCACGAACAAGACGACGGAAGGATACCCCGGAGCGCGCTTCCAGGCCGGTTCGCAGATCGCGGACAAGATGGAGCGGCTCGGGATCGAACGCGCCAAGGCGCTCTACGGCGCGGAGCACGCAAACCTCCAGCCCTATTCGGGCTCGACGGCGAACTACTCCGTGTACGCCGCGGTCCTGAAGCCCGGCGACGCGGTGCTCGGCATGCGGCTCGACCAGGGCGGCCACCTGACGCACGGCAGCCCCGCGAACTTCCTGAGCAAGGTCTACAACTTCACGTCCTACGGGCTCCACAAGGACACCGAGCAAATCGACTACGACGAACTGGAGCGGCTCGCGAAGGAGAAACAGCCGAAGCTCATCATCGCGGGCGGAAGCGCCTATCCGCGCCTGATCGACTACGAGCGCATCGGGAGCATCGCGAAGTCCGTCGGCGCGTACTTCATGGTGGACATGGCGCACGTTTCGGGCCTCGTGGCCGCGAAGGTCATCCCGAGCCCCGTGCCGCACGCCGACTTCGTGACGTCCTCGACGACGAAGACGCTCTGCGGGCCGCGCGGCGGCATCGTCCTCTGCAAGGCCGAGCACGCGAAGGCGCTCGACAAGGGCGTCTTCCCGGGCGCGATCAGCTCGATCCACCTGAACATCATGGCCGCGAAGACGTATATGCTCAAGTACGCCGCGACCGAGGAGTTCCGCTCCATCATGCTCCAGGTCGTGAAAAACTCGCGGAAGTTGGCCGAGGAGCTGACGAAGCACGGCTTCCGGATCGTCAGCGGCGGCTCGGACAACCACATCGTCCTTGCGGACCTGCGCCCGAAGAAGCTGACGGGAAAGCAGTTCGAGAAGGCGCTCGAGTACGTGGGAATCACCGTGAACAAGAACATGATCCCGTTCGACCCGGAAAAGCCGTTCGTGACGAGCGGCGTGCGCATCGGAACGACGTCGGTGTCGCAGCGCGGCCTGAAGGAGCCCGAAATCGTCGAGATCGCCCGGATCATGAACGAGGTCGCCGGGAACGTCGAGGACCAGAAGACGCTCGACGCGGCCCGGGCCGAGGCGATGGCGCTCATCGGCCGCTTCCCGCTCTACCCGGCCGGAACCCTGCGTCCGTAGGACCGTTTATTCGCGGAATATCGAAAGAAAAGGCCCCTTCGACCGGTCCGGTCGAAGGGGCCTTTTTTCGTTATGGAGAGCGGCGCTACACTCCCAGCGCGGCGCGGCGGCGCGCGATGTCGTCGACCGTGACGACGGGGAAGCCGCATCGCAGCGAGAATTCGAGGATCTCCGGGAGCCGGGCCATCGTGCCGTCGGGGTTCGTGAGTTCGCAGAGCACTCCCGCGGGGGCGAGCCCCGTGAGGCGCATGATGTCCACGGTGGCTTCCGTGTGGCCGCGGCGTTCGAGGACGCCGCCCGGACGGGCCCGAAGGGGAAAGACGTGCCCCGGCTGCCGCAGATCCGACGGCCGCGCGCCGGGCGCGCTCGCGGCGTGGACGGTGCGGACGCGGTCCGCGGCCGAAACGCCCGTCGTGACGCCCTCGGCCGCCTCGATGGAGACGGTGAATGCGGTGGAATAGCGGCTGGTGTTGTTCCGGGTCATCAGGGGGAGTTCCAGCGAGGCGATCTTCTCCGGGGTCAGGCAGAGGCATACGATCCCGCTGCACTCCCGGATCAGCATGGCCATCTGGGGAACCGTAAGGTTTTCGGCCGCGAAGATCAGATCCCCTTCGTTCTCGCGGTCTCCGTCGTCCGTCACCAGAATGCCGCGGCCTCCGGCGAGCGAAGCGATCGCGGCTTCGACGCGGGCTTCGGAATCCCCGAAGCGCTCCTGCAACTGCGATGTCATCGTGCGTCCTCCTCTCTTTCATCCGGACTGTCACCGTCGGCTCCGGCCTTGCACCGGAATCTGCGCGCCCCGCCGCGCTGCGCGGGGACGCTCGCGGGCTCTCCGGCCGGGAGGCCGGAATACCGCCAGTGGGGACTTCCACCCCGTTCCGAGATCGAAACGCGCCTATTCAACGCCGTTTT
>CAYVKE010000162.1:0-6186 GCA_964451935.1 uncultured Synergistaceae bacterium
GGAGACGGGCGAGGGCAATGTTCTTGAGCTTGCGGTGAACGCCGCGCGGGAACGCGCGAGCCTGGGCGAGATTTCCGACGCGGTGGAAAAGGTCTGCGGGCGCCACAAGGCGATCATCCGGTCGATATCCGGCATCTACAGCAGCGAGTTCGCCGACGACGAGATCATCGAAGAGGTCCGGCGGATGACCGACGAGTTCGAGGAGCGCGAGGGGCGTCGTCCGCGCATCATGGTCGCGAAGATGGGACAGGACGGACACGACCGGGGCGCCAAGGTCGTCGCGACCGCGTACGCGGACATGGGGTTCGACGTGGACGTCGGGCCGCTCTTCCAGACGCCCGCGGAAACCGCGCAGGACGCCGTGGACAACGACGTCCACATCGTGGGAATGAGTTCGCTCGCGGCGGGACACAAGACGCTTCTGCCGCAGCTCATGGAGGAGCTGCGCCTGCGCGGCCGCGAGGACATCATGGTCATCGTCGGCGGCGTCATCCCGGCCCAGGATTACGAGTTCCTGCGCGAGCACGGAGCCGCCGCGATCTTCGGTCCCGGAACGGTGATCCCGGCAGCCGCGAAGGAAATGCTCGATATTCTGAACAGACGCCTCGCGACGGCGAGGGGCTCCTGATGACGGAGACGTACAGGCCGGAGTGGGCGCCGGAAGAGGCGGACGTCCGCTTCGCCTGTCGCGTGATGACCGGCGTGAGCGACGCGAAAGACGGAGCCGGACCGGGACGCGTTTCCGCGTCAGGGCCGAAAGCGCTCTCCGTCGACGACTATGTCGATGGAGTCCTGCGCGGCGATCGGATGATCCTCTCGCGCGCGATCACGATGATCGAAAGCAACGCGCCGAAACATTTCGACACGGGGCAGGAGATCGTCCGGAGAATCCTCCCGCATTCGGGAAGGGCGCTTCGTGTCGGAATCACGGGCGTTCCCGGCGCGGGGAAGAGCACGTTCATCGAGGCGCTCGGATGTCTTCTGTGCGGGCGGGGGCACCGGGTCGCCGTTCTGGCGGTGGACCCGAGCAGCAGCGTGTCGCGGGGGAGCATCCTCGGCGACAAGACGCGTATGGAGATGCTCGGGCGGGAGGCGAACGCCTTCATCCGCCCATCCCCCTCGGGCGGGACGCTCGGCGGCGTCACGCGGAAGAGCCGCGAGACGCTGCTCCTCTGCGAAGCCGCGGGGTACGACGTCGTCCTCGTCGAAACGGTCGGCGTCGGCCAGGGGGAGACGACCGTCCGCTCGATGGTCGATTTCTTTCTCGTGATAGTCCTCACGGGGGCGGGCGACGATCTCCAGGGAATCAAGAAGGGAGTCATCGAACTCGCCGACGCGATTCTCGTCAACAAGGCGGACGGCGACAACAGGGAGCGGGCGATGGTCGCCCGCGCGGACTACAACCAGATCCTGCACTACCTGCGGCCGGCGACCGACGGATGGGCGACGCACGCGTACGCCTGTTCGTCCGTCACCGGCGAAGGCGTTGCGGATATCTGGCGCGTCGTCGTCGATTTTCGCGACCGAATGACCGCGTCGGGCGTCTTCGAAAAGCGACGCAGGCTCCAGACGCTTGCGTGGGTCGGCGGAATGGCCGAGGAACATCTTCGGAACCGGACGGCGCGAAACCCGATCGTCGCCGCGCAGCGAAAGGAGATTGAACGGCGCGTCATGGCGGGGGACATTTCGCCGACGCAGGCCGCGAAGCTGTTGATCGACGCCGTCGAGGAGGCGCTGTCGCTTCGCTGAAAGGCTTTTCGCCGGAAGTCGCGTGCGGGATGTCCCGCGTCGCCTCTTCGGAACGCGATTCTGCGACACAGGGGGAAGCGGTCGGACCTTCGGAAACCCTCCGATGTGCAAGAAAGCGATCCCGTGCGTTGCTTTATCGTGCAAAACAGCTACTATGATGCTGCTGTGCTTGACAACATCAAACGATCGGCCTACTATATCCGGCAATTCAAGATATACAGACGATATTTGTTCGGAAGGAGGCGGGGATTCGTGAGAGAAGCGCATATGGCGCCGCTTGCAGGCGCCGGGCTTTGGTTCGTCTATTTCGGCTTTCGCGGCGGATCCTCTTCCGAATCCGACGACTGGCCGTCGTATGGAAACGCGAGAGGGTCCCGCCGGGAAATAGCGGCGGGACCCTTTTTTATAAAGGAGGAGGCGGTACGCCGGCGGGAGAATTCGATCGCGCGCAACGAAGGAAATTCGGAAGGTCCCATATTTCGAGAGAGGGTTGGAGGTTTCTGTCATGGCTGAAGAGAAATGCGAGAAGAAGACGAATATCCTTACATTCTTCATGGATTACGGCTGGTACAAAAAATATCTGCTTCCCGGCTTCATCGCCCAGTCCGTTCTGATCGCCGGAGGGTACGGAACCGGACGGGAACTGGTCGAGTACTTCGTGCAGTATGGGCCGACGGGAGGACTCATGGGCATGGGGCTGACGACCGTCCTGTGGGCCGCGCTGTTCGCGCTCAGTTTCGAGTTCGCGCGGGTCTTCAAGGCGTACGACTACCGCACCTTCTTCGAAAAACTCATCGGCAAGGGCTGGATCGTCTACGAAATCTGCTTCATCGTCCTTCTGTTCCTCATTATGGGCGTCGTCGGCGCCGCATCGGGCAGCATCCTTCGGGATACGATGGGCATCCCTCCCCTCATCGGTTCCGGACTGTTTCTTGTGTGTGTCGCCTGGCTGACCTACAGCGGCAGCCAGATGATCGAAATCGCGCTTTCCTGGTGGTCGTACGTTCTCTATGCCGTCTACATCTATTTCCTCTACGTCGGTCTCTCGCAATTCGGCGGCGTGATCTCGGCGAATTTCGCCGCGGGAACCGTCAAACCGGGCTGGGCGCTCGGGGGCTTCCAGTACGCTTTTTACAACGTCGCCGTAACGTCGACGGTCCTCTTCTCGCTGAACTACCTGGAGACCAGACGGGAAGCCATCATTTCCGGCATCGTGGCCTCGCTTATCTGTGTCCTTCCGGCGTTGTTTTTCTATGTGGTCACGATCGGCTTTTACCCCGATGTCCTGAATATGGAGATCCCGGCGAACGCGATGATCGCGAAAATGGGAGTCCGATTCCTTCTGCCCGTCTGGCTGATCGTGCTTTTCGGGACGATGATCGAGACCGGCGTCGGCTTCTTCCATTCGATCAACGAACGGATCAACTCGGCGGTCCTGGCCAAACGCGGCACGGGAATCAGCAAAACGACGCGCGGACTTGTGGGGATCGCGCTGACGCTCATGGGGCTCGCCATCTCGAACTTCGGCCTCATCGGCCTGATCGCGAAGGGGTACGGCACGATCAGCTGGTTCTTCTTCATCCTGCAGGGCGTCGCGCTGTTCACGATCGGCATCTGGAAGATCAAACAGCACGCCTCCGTCTGAACGCGCCTCGATTCGACGCACGAGGGATTCCCCCGAAACCAGGGGGAATCCTTTTTTTGTCGCGTCTCCCTTGTCCTCCGAAGCACCCCATCCCGGAGAATCGTCCGCCGACGCGACCGTAGCCGTACGTTCCGTGACGGAACCACGTGTCCGGAATAAAGAGGGAACATTATGCATATTCCTTTTATTTGTAATAGACAGTAATATGCGAGCCGCCTATAATTGGCCGTGAGACGATCTTCGAGGAGGGCGAGAGAGGAATGGTCGCACGGGTGAGGCGTCCCATAGCGCTCAAGCTGGTTCTCATGATGTCGGTCATGATTCTTCTGTCGGTGGTCTGCACCGCGACGTTCTCGATTCATCGCTTCTCGGGCGTATTCACGGAAGAGGTCCAGCACGAGGCGGACAGAGGGGTCCGGGGGCTCGAATACTCGCTGAACGAACTGCGGCTGAACGCCGAGAGCATGGCGTCGCTTCTCGCGAACACTCCGGCCGTTCGAGATGCGCTCCGATCCGGCGATCCGGACGCGATCGGCAGGGAACTTGCGGCCATGGCCGGACGCGACAACGGCGCCGGGCGAAAGGTGGACTTCCTCACGGTCGTCGACGCGAAGGGCCTCGTCATCAAGCGATCGTACAGCGACAAGCACGGCGATTCCGTCGCGAATCTCCATACGGTTTCCGGAGCGCTTTCCGGAAAGACGACGTCCGCCATCGAGCCCGGAGCGGTCATCCTCCTGATGTCCTGCGCGGCGGCGCCGATCGTGGAAAGCGACGGTAGGATTCTCGGCGCCATCGTCGCGGGATACGATCTTTCGAGGAACGAATTCATGGATGCGGTGAAACGCCTCTTCGGCGCGGAAGTCACGCTTTTCGGGGGCGATGTGCGGTACGCGACGACCATCGTCAGCGACGGCAAACGTGCGACGGGGACGAAGCTCGCCGCGCCCGTCGCCGACAGAGTGCTGAAGAAGAAAGAGGAGTACCGGGGGCGGACCGATATCCTGGGGGTTCCCTTCCTTACCTCGTACAAGCCTATGCTCTCCCCTTCGGGGGAAGTGATCGGAGCCTATTTCGCGGGAAAGAGCCTGGTCGGCGTCCTGGATGCGACGCGCCGCTTCGTGTGGTTTCTCGCGCTTGTCATGGGGCTGCTGTTTCTTCTCTTCCTCGCGGGAACCCTTCTGTTCGCACGGCGGATCTCCCGGCCGCTGAAACGTCTGGTCGGCCTCGTCCGTCGCGTTGAGGGCGGAGACCTCTCCCCCTCGGACGGGGCGATCGCGTTCCGGAGCGGAGACGAGACGGAAGTCCTCGCTGACGCGTTCGGCGGAATGATCGAAACGCAGCGGAACACGATCGAGAAGACGCGGACCAGCGCCGTGGAGACCGGAGAGAAGGCCCGGGCGCTTTCGGCCTTGTCCGAGCGGACGACTGCCGCCATGGAGCGGATCGAACGGCAGGTGGAACGACTAGCGGACCTTGCCGCGAACAATGCGGCCGCCCTGCAGCAGAGCGGCGCCGGGGTTCACGAAATCGTGATTGCGGCGACGACTGCCGCGCGCGCTTCGGCGCAGGGCGCGGAATCGGCGGCGAAAACCGCGCGCAGCAGCGAGGAGGCCGGGGCGAAGGTTCGGGAAATGATTCGCGCCGTACGGGATCTCGGCGAACACTCTTCCGGGACGGTCACAATGATGGAGCAGATGCGGAATTCGGTCGAAACCATCACCGCCTTCATGGAACGTATCGCGTCCATAGCGGACCAGACGAATCTTCTGGCGCTCAACGCGGCGATCGAAGCCGCGCGGGCCGGAGATGCGGGCAGGGGGTTCGCGGTCGTTGCGGACGAGGTTCGGAAGCTTGCCGAAGAGTCCAATCGTACGGCGGGGCAGGTGGACAAGGTCGTAGGGAACCTCAAGGACAGCGCGGATGCGGCCCTGGATTCCATGCACGAGGTTGACGCCATCGTCGAGGAGACCGTCCGGAAAGCCGGAGACGCCGGCAGTCGGCTTGAAGACGCGCTGAAGGAAATCGAACGGATCAGCGACGAGATCCACAGCATCGCCGCTGCGGCCGAAGAGCAGGCAGCCGCAAGCGAGCAGGCGAACGAAGGGATCGACAGCGTCGCGAAGGCGCTCGGCGAGGAGGTCCAATCCGTCGACGCCATACGCGCCGCCGTGTCGGAGGCGACCGCCGCTGCGCGCACGACCGATGCGGAGTCCCGTTCCATGCGTGATGCGGCAGGGAATCTTCTTGCGGTTCTCGCGATTTTTCGGACCGGCGCTACGGCGTCGGGCGGAATCATGCGCAACGGATGATTCGTCATAGAATCCTATTTTCTCCGGGTCCGGGGGGTTTCCGGGGAAGGTCACTCCGCTCTCCTTCAGGATGCGCCCGACGCTCTTTCCGCTGATATGAACATCCTCGTTGCGCTCCAGAAGTTCCGAAATATGGGAATAGCTCGCGCCTCTGTATTCGTTCGTTCCCTTGTCCCGCACCATTTCGCGGATTTCTTCGGGAAGAGCGTTCGCCGCTTTCCTCTGCCGGTTTCCATGGACCAGGGATGCGATGCCCTTCGCTTTGATTCCCGCCTTCAGCCGAAAAACGTGACGTTTGCTCAGAGAAAGACGCCTCGCCCCTTCCGCGGCGCTCATTTCCCCCTTTACAACCCTGTCCATAACCAACGCCTTTTCCGCTTCCTTGTCGCTCAATCCTGTTTCACTCCTCATCCCTCAAGAATAGGGGATGACATTTTCCCTGTCCCGCTTCGGGGATGACATTATCGCTGTCCGACGACA
>CAYVKE010000163.1:0-6118 GCA_964451935.1 uncultured Synergistaceae bacterium
ATAGAGCGCCAGCATGGAGTGCGTCTTGCCGCCGCCGAAGTTCGTCTGAAGCTGGACGACCGGATCGCCGCCCGTGCCGGAAAGGCGCTGCACGCCGTCGACCAGGAGGCGCTTGAGGCTCTCGGTGAGGTAGGTGCGCTGGAAGAACTCCCGCGGATCGCGATACTCCGGGCCGCCCTCTCCGAGATACACCTGCCACAGGTCCGCGGCGAACTCCGCCTGCTGATAGTCCCCCTTCGCGACGTCCGCATGGGGGACAACGACCTCGCGCCACGGCTTCAGGCTCCCGGCGGCGGCCTCGACCAGCGAACCGCCCGCCCGGCGCTTCTCGCTGCGGACCTGCTCGTCGAAGACAAGCCGGCGCAGCTCCATCTTCATCCGGCCGACTTCGTCCGCTTCCTTCGCAGAAACCGCCGTCAGAAGCCGCGCGGCGGAATCGAGCGCGCGGTCTGCATCGTCGCCAGAGAAGTTTTCCTGATGCGCCCACTTGTTGCGCCAGTCGCGCAGCTCGCTCACGAGCGAACGCTCCGTGAACCCGAGGGACTGGCGAAAGACATCGTTCCACGACTCCCACATGAGCTTCAGCAAAAGCGAGGCGTCCCATTCGGCGAGCGGCTTCTGCGCGAGCGGATCGCCTTCGAAATACGACTGCGCCTTTCGCAGCGCCTCCGTCCGATAGACGTTGCGGAACTCACGCTCCGCGAAGGGGGCGATCCCCTGCCGCAGAAGATCGAGCGCCTTGCCGACGCGTTCCCGGTTCGTCATCGCCATGGATCATTCCTCGCTTTCGAAAAGGATTCTTCCCTGCGGATCGGGTCGCTCCGCGACGGCTCGCGCAGTGCGCGCCAGCACGGCGACCTCTCGCCAGCTCTGGACCAGCGCGTTGTACGACAGCGCCTCCGCCGCGCGTTTCTTTCGCTCGCACAGCGAATAGAGCCGGTAGGCCAGATCGCGCGCCGACTCCGCGTCGCTTCCCATCTTCGCGGCCAGATCCGCCGCCGCACACTCCCCGCCCGACTCCAGCGCCCGGACCAGGTGATGGACCGACTCCCACGCCGACCGGCGGGAATCCGCGGCCGGGTCCCAGCCTTCGGGAAGCTCCGCGGGCCGCAAAAGGCGCACACGCCCCTGCCGCGACTCCAGAATCCCCGCGTCCACAAGCCCTTGAACGCTCGTGTTCTTGGCCTTGGAGAGCGTCTCGGCCGTTCCGTAATCGCCCTCGTCGAAGCCGTTCTGCTCGAACCACGCGAGCGCCCAGCGCGTATCGGCGTCGAAGTCGCCCTCCTGCTCGGCGAGCGTCTCGTCGAGGACGCGGTTGATGGCCGCGAGCGCCTCCCGGACCGTCACGGGCGCGCCGCCCGAGTCGAGGACGCGCGAATATCGCGTGTAGATCGCCATTCCCGGGCCGATCGCGGCCTGCGCGAGGTCCACGGGCGCGACGTCACCCTTTTGCAACGTGCGGAACGCCTCGGGAAGCTCGCGCGCGAGCGCGGCGAGGAACTCGCCCTTCGTCGCCGCGGGCGCGTCGCCGGGGCGGCGGCGGCAGACGAGGACGATGCTGGAGGCGAGGGCGTTGGTTCCAATGCCCGTTGACCGCGCTCCTCGCTCCGTTCTCATGGGCCAGGTTCCCGTGACCGCGAAACCCGCCCGGATCACGGCGTCGAGGAAGGTCTCCCACCCGGTGCTCGACGTCCCCGCGTCGTCCGCCTCCTCTGCCTGCTTGAACGCGTAGTAGATCGTGACCGGGAAGGCCGGGTGCGCCTGCTCCGCGAGCCGTGTCATGGCCCGCGTCATGCCGTCGAGGAAAAACGCCTCGGCTTTCGTTTTGCTTCCGTGGCGGTAGGGCGTGGCGACGAGTTCCGCCTCCTTCGGCGTCCCCATCGTCGCGAAGAGGTCGGGAAAGACGGAGTGCAGCGACCGGCGAAGCCAGACATAGAAGAAATCCGACAGGTCCGCGTAGCCGATGTTGTCGTAATACGGGGGATCTGTAGAAACAATCTTGTCGATACTCTTTGTCTGCTTCGCGGCGTCGGCCTGAACAGCAATTCCTGATCCAGACAACGGAAGACATTCCATCGCCTTTGAAATCCATTCGACGCCGCCAAGCCAACAACCGCTTGTATTTCCAAATGGCGGGGCTTCAGCGAAATCCCAAATCATTGGTATTGCCTGACGCGCGAATGTTCCTCTGATAAACCCCTCTGCCGGTGTTGCAATCACTGACCAGTAATTTGAAGCATAATCGACGGCGAAGGCAAGATTGATGCCGACCGCCTCAGCGTAGGCGCACGCACCGCTTCCGCCATCCCGTAACGGTTTTCCGCGCTGGGGATCGCCAGCCGCAGCGTCCGACAGCCCGGCATCGGCCGCGTCGCGGCGGACGCGCTCCATCGCCTCGCCGACGAGGTCGGAGAACGTCGTGAGCGCGACGAGCTGGCGCGGGGTGAAGAGGTCGCCGTATGTTGAAAGTCCATATTGCACGGTCCAGAAATTGCGAGGATCGTCCGGCAACGCCATTTCCGGCTTCCATTCCGGCTTCGCCTCCCGGGCCGCGCTTTCGTGCGCCGGGATCGGCGGCAGGTACACGCGCCCCCGGTCGCCCTCGGCCACGACGGCCATGAGACGCGATCCCATGCGCCCGGCCTTACCTTCGGCCTTGATATAGTCTCCCGAAATCGGCATATCCGAGAGAAGACACCTGAAGTTCGCCCCACGAGCCAGCTTGGTGCCGTTCCTCGCCGCCTCGGCGTCCTCCGGCTTCCCGACCCTCACCGTGAAGCGGTATCCGCCGTTTTCGATCACGGGTTCGATGGAGGCCTCCTTCCCGGGCTTCGTCGAGAGCATGAACGACGAGACGAGCGGGACGTCGACGTCCGCGAAGGCCGGGTTCGGGCTCCTGACCGTCCGCGCCCAGAGCCACGCGATGACCGTGAGCGCCTTCCCCTCGTAGGGCTTCAGGTCGGGGCGCTCGCGCGTCATCTCCGGCGTGACGTCGACCTTGGGGTACAGATTCCCGATGCGCTTTTCGGCCTCGTCGCGCATCCACGTTCCGTAATGCCGGACGTCCTCGGCGAGCCCCTGCGCGCCGCGCCATTCGCGCCCGAAGAGCCGCGGGTCCGCACGGGTTTCCGGGTTCACGGGCGGGCGTCCGGCGAAGCGGGGCGGGATTTCGATCATGGCCTTGTTGATGAGCACGGCGACGGGGTTCAGGTCCGAGGCCCAGCTTTCCAGCCCGAGGCGCTGGGCTTCGAGCGGCAGCGCGCCGCCCCCCGCGAACGGGTCGTGGAACGCTGGCAATCTGTCCGGGTCGAAGAGGTCGGCCGCGCGCGGATGGTCGCGGTATTCGGCGCACGTCCGCCGCCACGATTTCCATATCTCGTCGCGGGTCTGCGCGAGCACCTCGTCGTTCGTCGTGTTCTCCCAGAGCACGAGCTTTTCGATGAGGCCGAAGAGCCGGTCGCGTTCCCGCTCCTGCGCCTCGGGCGTCGGGAAGATGTCGGGGTGCGACGAGGGGTCGTCGACCATCTGCGCGAAGATCACGGCCCGCGCCGCGGCGAGCGGACGCCGCGCCCACCAGAGGTGCAGCGTGCTCGGGTGTCCGTGCCGGATGGATTTTTCCCTCGCGCTCGCGGCGTTGATCGCGTTGAGCGGAATGTCGACTTCGATGAGCTTCTTCGTGGGCGTCATGGGGGCACGGTCCTTTCCGTCAAGAGGGGTCGTCGGAGATCGCAAGCAGTTCGGCGAAGTCGTAGTTCACGCTCGTGACGGCGAAGTCCGGCTCGCGCCGGAAGGGCCGCCTGACGTAGCGCACGCGCTCGCTTCCGTCGTCGCCGAATTCGACGAGCGCGAGGATGAAGTCGTCGGGCTTGTTGAGCGAGTACAGGATTTCGTTGCGCGTCACGGTGACGGCCGGCGCCCCTGCGACGCGCCCCTTGACCTCGATGAAGCGCAGGCGGCCGTCTTTCGGGTCGCGGCTTTCGACGTCGTAGCCCAGGCGTTCGGTTTCCCGGTCGACGGGCTCGAAGCCGAGCGCACGTTCGGCCGACATCACGGCCGCGCGCGCCCGGGCCGCCGATATTTGCGTGTCGGCGCACCGCGCCGTCTGCGCCGCCTTGCCGCTCCACGCGTCGAGGAAGCCCTTCGGGACGACGACGAGCCCGCCGAGGACGACGGGCGGCAGGGCCGATATTCCTGCCTCGCGGTCGAGTTCGTCCATTCGCCTGTAGAGCCGCGCCTGTAGGTCGTCCGCCCGGCGATGGGCCTCGCCCGAGTTCATCTGCGCGGCGGGGCGTCCGGCCTGCTCCTGGAGCTTGAGTTCCTCGCACCGGTGGTCCCAGTAGGAGATTTCCTTGGTCAGGCGGTCCCGGACGGCAGCGCGCGTCTTGGCGATCCGTTCGAGGCGGCGCGTGCGCACTTCGGCGACGTGTTCGGGGACGACCGTTTCGATCGCGTGGTTCTGCGCCCGGTCTTCGAGGGTCCGCGAGATCCACGCGCACTCCGGCCGCGCGAGGATCTCGCCCGCGGAGGGTTCGCCTTCCGCGAGCGGCCGGTAGTCGAGGTACGGCGCGTAGTGCAGATGGCGCGTCCGCCCCTTGGCGTCGATTTCGACGTAGAGCATCCGCCGCGAGATCGTTCGGCGTTCGCCGGACGCGAGGACGACGGCGTCCTGAATGGCGTGTTCGAGGAAGAAGAGCACGCGCGGCTCCGTCCCGGAGTCCCGTTCGTCGACGAGGATGGTTCCCCGTTTCAGCAGGTCGCGGCAGCGCTCCAGCGTGAGGTCGAGGACCGCGTCGAGCAGCGGGTGCCCGGGGCAGACGAACGCGGCGAGCGGCTGTCCGGGGGGCGCGATGAGGTCTTTCTCGAAGGCGACGCGCTCGTATTTCGCGAGCACGGGGTCGCCCGTTCCGGTCTGGCGGTCGCGGTTTCGGACCGGGGCCGGGACGTGCGCGATTTCGTACCGTCGGGGCTCCCGCATTCGGACGGTTCCGCCGAGCCGCCGGAAGGCTTCGAGAAAGAACGACTCGACGTAGTGCGGCTGCAAGCGCCGGGCCTCCGCGCGCTCCATGTCCTCCCGGACGCGGGCGACGCGGCTTGCGTCCATGACGTCGTGCGCGACGGCGTGTTCTTCGAGGAGCGCTTCGATGGCGCGCCGGTCGACGCAGTTTTCGACGGCCCGCGTGAGCTTCGCGCGGACGTCGGGGCGGTCGCCGTAGCGGACGGCTTCGATGAGGAGGTCGCGCAGCGGACGCCCTTCGAACTGGAGTTTGCCGAGGACGTCGAAGACGCGTCCGCCGAGAGCGGTCCGCGCCTCTTCGAGCTTTTCGAGCAGCGTCCGGTAGACGTCGCCCTCGCGGGTTTCCTCCGCAACGAGGTTCCAGAGATGGCAGACTTCGGTCTGCCCGATGCGATGGATGCGGCCGAAGCGCTGCTCCAGCCGGTTGGGGTTCCACGGCAGATCGTAGTTGACCATCAGGTGCGCGCGCTGGAGGTTGATGCCCTCCCCGGCGGCGTCCGTCGCGAGGAGCACGCGGACGTCCGGGTTGTGCAGGAAGTTCTCCTGCGCCTTGCGGCGTTCCTCCCGCCCCAGTCCGCCGTGTATGGTCGCGACCGATTGCGGGCGGCCGAGCAGCGATCCGATCCGCCCTTCGAGGTATGTGAGCGTGTCGCGGTGTTCGGTGAAGACGACGAGCTTCTGTTGCGGCGAGGGGACGGGCTTCGCGATTTCGGCCCTGGGCTGCGCGACGCGGCCCTGCAACGCGGCGGGCGTGAAGAGTTCGCCGAGCAGCGCGGCGAGTTCGCGCCATTTCGTGTCGAGTCCCGAGCGGCGAACGTCGGCGGCGAGGGTTTCGAGGCGCGTCAGCGTGTCGATTTCCGCCTTCAATTCGACGAGCGTCTCCGCGGCGGTGGCTTCGTCGAGGATCGTCTCTTCCGCTTTTTCGACTTCGGTCTCGGGGGCGTCTTCGAGATCCTCGACGTCGTCCGCGTCGAGGAGCGGTCCGGAAATCGCGGGTATCGACGCGCCGCGGCGCAGAAGCTCCTCTGTGACTTCAACTCGTCCACCTCGGATAGAACGCATCAGCAGCGTCCGTGCTTCGTCATCGCTTTCATCGACATCGAC
>CAYVKE010000164.1:0-5817 GCA_964451935.1 uncultured Synergistaceae bacterium
GTGCTTTCCGTCCGCACGCGTCTGGCGTTACGCGCTGCTTCGCTGGGTTTTAGATTTCCTGAGAGTCTTGAATGGAGGGAAGATGAGTGATGAAAAAGGTTGCGCTTCTTGCCGTTTTCTGTCTGCTGGCGGTTGGTTCGGTCGCGTATGCCGCCGATAAACCCATTACGTGGGTGACGCAGAGCTGTTTCCCCCTGAAGTTGACCCTGACCAACGAATTTCTGACGGCCTGGGCCGGGAAGGTCGAAGCCATGAGCGCCGGCCGCCTGAAGATCGAGCTTCACGGCGAGGGCGAGATCGTTCCCGGCACCGGCGTATTCGACGCCGTCCGAGACGGCGCGCTCGATGCGGGGCAGAACACGCCCGCATGGCAGAAGGGGCAGTATCCCGCGGGAGACCTTTTCTACACGCTTCCCGGAGGCGTCACGGAGACAAACGATCTCCTGGTCTGGATGTATTCGGACGGACAGAAACTCGCCCAGGAGATGTACGGCGATAAAATCGTCGTCTTCCCGCTCGGCCTCACTCCTCCGGAGGAAATCTGGTCCACGAAACCCGTCAAAACCCTTGCCGATATCAAAGGGCTCAAGGTCCGTTCGGCCGGTCTGAGCATGGAGCTGTGGAGCAAACTGGGAGCCTCCGTCGTCCTTCTCGCCGGCGGCGAGGTCGTCCCGTCGCTGCGCCGGGGCGTCATCGACGCGGCCGAGTTCGCTTTCCCGTCGATGGATTACGCCCTTGGCCTTCACGAAGTGGCGAAGTACTGCTTCAACCCCCCGATCCACATGGGAGCCAACATGTTCCAGCTCGTCATCAACAAGAAGAAATGGGACGAACTCCCGCCGGATCTGAAGGAGATCATCAAGGCCGCTGCGCTCGCCGCGACCATAGAGGGATACGCGAAACAATGGGTCGATTCCGCCGCCGCATTCGAGAAGATCCGCGCCGCGGGAGTCCAGTTGCTGAAACTCTCACCGCAGGATCAGGCGGAAGCCCGGAAGCTTTCATACCAGATCCTCGACGAAAAGAGCAAGGCCGACCCGATGTTCAAGAAGGTCTGGGAATCCCAGAAAGCCCTGCTCGCCAAGATGGAACCCTTCTCCACGTTCTCGAACTTCGACAAGTAGAGACGAAGGACTCTCGTGAGACGACCGGAGGAGCGGCTTCTCGCCCGGTCGTCTCACGGAATACGGACAGCGGGAGGTGTTCCATGAAATTCGACGCCCTGGTCGTGAAACTGAACAAAATCTGCGGACATATAGGCGCCTGGCTCTCGATCCCTCTTGTGGTCGTCGTGACGTGGGAAGTCATTACCCGGTACGTGTTCAACAACCCGACGGATTGGGTTTACGATGCGGCGTGGATGATCTTCAGCGTGATGTTCCTTCTCGGCGGAGGATACACGCTGGCGGAGGACCGGCACGTCCGGGTTGATATCATCTTTCGGATGCTCCCGGCGAGGCTTCAGGCTCTCTGGGATTGCTTCTTCTTCATTGTGCTCTTTCTTCCGATCATGGGCATCCTGACGTGGCGGGGACTCGATTTCGCGATTCAGGCGTGGAAATCCGGGGAGATGCTCTCCACAACGCTCTTCGTCTTCCCTTCGGCGCCCGTCAAGAGTTTCATTCCTCTCGGATTCGCACTTCTCGGACTTCAGGGAATCGTGGAACTCCGGAAAAACATCCGGATTCTCTTCTCCGCTTCGGGAGGTGATTCCAGGTGACTCCCGAACAGATCGCCTTTGGAATGATCATCGTTCTCGTCGCGATGGTCATGTCGGGGATCAGGCTGGGATTCGCGATGATGTTCCTCGGTGTGGCCGTGGGGCTCTGGCACCGGGGACCGTCCATGCTGTCGCTTTTTATGCAGAACACGTTCGGAGTCATGCAGAACGAGGTGCTCATCGCCGTCCCGCTTTTCGTGTTCATGGGCGTCATCCTCGAGAAGAGCGGCGCCGCGGAAAAACTCTTCGAGACGATGTTCCAGCTTCTGGGGCCTGTCCGGGGCGGGCTGGCGCTGACAACGATCATCATCAGCACCATATTCGCCGCATGTACGGGCGTCATCGCGGCCTCCGTGACGACAATGACCCTTGTGGCGCTCCCCGCGATGCTCGCGCGCAACTACGATCACGGCCTCTCGGCAGGGGTGGTCTGCGCCGGAGGAACGCTCGGAATCCTGATCCCGCCGAGCGTCATGCTCGTCGTCATGGGACCGATGTGCAATCTTTCCGTGTCGAAGCTCTTCGCGGGCGCGCTGATCCCGGGATTGCTCCTCTCGACTCTCTATATCCTCTATATCGTCATCCTCTGCTGGTTGCGCCCCTCGATGGGGCCTTCCATCAGCGTTTCGGAGTACGGCGCGGTCAAGGGAAAGCTGATAAAGAACATGATTCTGTACCTCCTTCCGATGATCTTCGTCCTTTCCGCGGTTCTCGGTTCCATTCTGGCCGGCGTCGCGTCCCCGACGGAAGCCTCCGCGCTCGGAGCCGTCGGCGCGATGATCGTTGCGGCCGGGTATGGGAACCTGAACATCAGGACGCTCAGGGGAGCCGCGCTCGAAACGGTCAAGGTCTCCGCGATGGTGTTCTTCGTCATTCTCGGCGCGCAGATGTTCACGTCGGTCTTCCTGTTCATGCGCGGAGGCTCGATCTTCGAAAGCCTGCTCGTCGGATCGGGGCTGAGCAGGGAAGCGATCATGTTCATCATGATGTTCACCGTGTTCATCCTCGGCATGTTCCTGGACTGGATCGGCATCCTGTACATCGTGGTCCCGGTGTTTCTGCCGATCGCCGTCAAGCTGGGATACGATCCGCTCTATTTCGCGCTCATGATCGCGATCAACCTGCAGATGTCCTTCCTGACGCCTCCGTTCGCCTACGCGATCTTCTTCGTCCGCGGCGTCGCGCCCGACTCCGTGACGACGAAGGAAATATACAAGGGGGTCGTCCCGTTCATCACATTGCAGGCCATCGGCCTGTACCTGTGCTATGTGTTCCCGCAGATCGCGATGTGGCTGCCGAGCTTCGCCACGTTCTGAGGAGAGGAGAGATGACGATGTCCGAATATCCCGTCCGCGTCTCTTCCGAGAGAACCCGCGGCCGCCTTGTGGTTGCGCGCATATGGCCGCGGACGGAACTCTTCGAAGGGCTGCATGAAATCTGCGAGGATCACGAAATAACGGCCGGTTGCATTACGGCCATTCACGGAAGCCTCATCAGAGCGCGCTTCGTCTTCGCGTTGCACGGCCCCGGGACGAAGATGAACGCGCGCTACGGCGAGCCGGTCGTGGTGGAGGGGCCGCTGGAGTTCCTGAGCGGAAGCGGAATGATCGGGACCATGAAGGAAAACGGGAAAACAGCATTCCATTTGCATGGAGTCCTCTCCGATCCCGAGATGCGGGTTTACGGCGCCCACTTCGTCGAAACGGGCAACCCGGTCATGAGTACGATGGAGCTTCTGATCGAAGCGTTCGACGATGTCGAAATTCTTCGGGCGTTCGACGAAGAGACGGACTTCCCGCTGTTCAATATCGCAGCGCGGAAGGGATGACGGAACGGCATGAAGATCGATCTTTCCGGAAAGACGGCGGTCGTCACGGGAGGCGGCCGCGGGATCGGGAGGGCGATCGCCGGTGAATTGTGCGCGAACGGCGCAGATGTGACCGTTTTTTTAAGGAGTGACCCGAACGGAACTCGCGAGTCCCCTCCTGGAAGGGGCCAGGGCCGGCGCCATCCTGTCGGCGACGCCTCTCCGGCGCTTCGGGGAACCGGAAGATATCGCACGGGCGGTGCTTTTCCTCGTTTCCGATCTCGCCTCGCACATCACGGGCGAGATCATGGACGTCGACGGCGGATACATGCGCGACTAGAGTCGGAGGACACAAGTCCGGAGGTCGATCGGTCATGATATTCGATTTCAAAGACAAGGTCGTGGTGATTACCGGAGCGGCGAGGGGAATCGGTCGCGCGATAGCGACGTCCTTCGGCTCTTCCGGAGCGAACGTGTGCATTCTCGATCTTCTCGAACACGAAGCGTCGGAAACGTGCGGGGCGGTTCGGGCGTCCGGCGGCAAGGCGTTCTTCTTCCAGACGGACGTCTCTGATCCCGCCTGCGTCAACGCCGTGACGGACGCCATATTCCGCGATCTCGGGCATGTGGACGTTCTCGTGAACAATGCGGGCATCGTCATGTCGAAACCCTTCATCGAATGCGAGACGGCGGATTTCGACAGAATCATCGCCGTCAATATGCGAAGCGCCTTTCTCACGTGCCGGAGAATCCTTCCGTCAATGATGGAGCGGCGGTACGGCAAGATCGTGAACATCGCTTCCATCGCCGGAAAAACCGGAGGCGGGTTCTTCGGCAACACCCTCTACGGCGTGTCCAAGGCGGGCGTCATCGCGCTCACGAAAGGCCTCGCGCGCGAGGCAGGGCCGTTCGGCGTCAATGTCAATTCGATCTGCCCCGGACCAACGGAGACGATGATGATCGCGCAATTCCAGGGAGAGATCCGGGAACGGCTGCTTGCGACGATCCCGTTGCGGAAATTCGGGCAACCCCAGGACGTCGCCAACCTGGCGCTTTTCCTCGCCTCCGATGCGGCGTCGCACATAACGGGCGAGATCTCCGACGTCGACGGCGGCATTATGCGGGACAACTGACGGGCGTCCGCCATGAAGACGATGAAAGCTCTCGTCAAGACGGAACGGGCGCCTGGAGCCTCTCTCAGGGGAGTCCCTGTCCCGGTCCCCGGTCCGGAGGAAGTTCTCATAAAGATCCGTGCGACTGCCGTATGCGGGACGGATCTCCACATCTACGAGTGGAACAAATGGGCGGCCGGAGCGGTGAAGCGACTGCCCCTGATCATGGGGCACGAATGCTGCGGCGATGTCGTCGATGTCGGGGCCGGGGTCACGACGCTGATCCCGGGGGATTTCGTCGCGGCCGAGACGCACATCCCCTGCGGGGTCTGCTATCAGTGCCGAAACGGCATGCAGCACATATGCGGCGATCTGCGGCTCTTCGGCATCCATCAGGACGGTTGCTTCGCGGAGTATGCCGTTCTCCCCGAGATCTGCGCCCCGAAAATCGACGAACGGGTTCCGCCGCAGTTCGCGGCGATTCTCGAGCCTTTCGGCGTCGGCGTCCGGGCGGCGCAGGACATTCGCCCCGACGGTGCGACGGTGGCCGTCATCGGGTGCGGCCCCATCGGACTCGGAACGATCGCCGCGCTCGGGGCCATGGGAGCGGCGCGAATCATCGGAATGGACCCGTCGGAAGATCGTCGCGAACGGGCGCGCGCCATCGGAGCGTCTGAAACGATCGATCCGGCCCGTGCGGATGTGGTTCCCCTGATGCTGGAGCGAACGAACGGCGTCGGCGTCGACGCGTTCGTCGACGCTTCCGGAGTCCCGAACGCGATTTCGCAGGGATTCAAGTACCTCCGAAAGGGCGGGAAGGTCGTCCTTGTCGGTTTGCCTTCGGAACCGGTGACGCTCGATCTCGTGCCCGACATCGTCTTCCGCGAGGCCACGGTGTTCGGCGTTCACGGACGCCGGATGTTCGAAACGTGGACGATCATGCAGAACCTGATCGCCGCGAAACGCGTGGATCTTGCTCCGATGGTCTCCCACGAATTCCCGCTGGAGCGCTTCGGGGACGCGATAGCGCTCCTCAGCCGGGCTCAGGGGAGCAAGATTCTTCTGTATCCCTCTTCCTGAAATCGTGTTTCGACACGCGACGGAGTGAAAGGAGAATAGCGGCATGTGTGCGAAAGCGGAACGGAGAGAGCCGGCAAGATCGCCTTCGGAATATGGGG
>CAYVKE010000165.1:0-5804 GCA_964451935.1 uncultured Synergistaceae bacterium
GACGATTCTGCATGAGGCCGTCCACGGAATCCTGTCGCAGTCCGGGCACGATTCGAAGGACGAATCGAAGGACGAAGCGCTCGTCACGGCCCTTGCTCACGGCTTCCATGCGTTCCTGCGGGACAACGTGGAATTCGTGTGCGAAATCATCGGTGTTCAGCTGTCGAACAACCCTGACGGACGCATTCCAGAGGACGCGGCATGAATAAAGCCCCCGATCTGTGCCTGAAATGCGCCTATCTGTCGATTCTCGACTGTCCGGAGGGTACCCGTCTCGGGTGCTTCAACGCAAACCGGGTAGAGACGTTCCAGAACGACGCGGAACCGCCGTGCAAGGAGAAGGAATACAGGCAAGAGTCTTCCGTCATCATTCCGTGGAATGTTTGCCGGACATGCCGGTGGCATGCGGAAAAAACGATACTTGACCCGGTCCGTGAACATCACTTCGGCTGTCTCGCCTTAAAGAAGGTATTGGAAGCCGGAATGCTCTGCCCGTGCAAGGGCAGCTCCTACGAACGCGGATAGATAGACCAACCCAAGCTCATTAAGGCCTCTCGGGGAAACCCGAGGGGCCTTTTTTTGTGCCCGCGCGCGGGAAGCGGCGGGGAATCCAAATCTCACCGGGAGGGTGATTCTACATGTCTCTGAAACTCAAGGTAACCGCGGATGAATACAAGGGGCTGCCGGAGGGAATCCGGGGCTTCTACGAGGAAAAGGACGGCTCCTACGTCCTTGGAGTGGACGGAATCGAGGATACGAGCGGGCTGAAATCGGCGCTGGAGAAGGAACGGAAGAGCCGGTCGGACTACGAGAAGGCCGCTCGGGCGTGGCAGGCGCTCGGGAAGAGCCCTGAGGAAATCGCGGAGATCCTGCAAAAGCAGGCCGACGCGGAGAAGGCGAAGCTCGAAGAGAAAGGCGAGTGGGAAAAGCTCAGGGCTCAGCTCGTGGACTCGCACGGCAAGGAGCTTTCCGCCCGCGACAAGGTGATTGCGGAAAAGGACGCCGAAATCCAGCGGCGGCAGAAAGCGCTGGAGTCCTATCTGATCGACGCCGCCGCGACATCCGCCATCGCCGCCGAAAAGGGCATCCCGGAGCTTCTTCTCCCGCACGTCCAGCGGCAGGTGAAGGTTTTCGACGAACAGGGGAAATACGTCGTCCGCGTGCTGACGCCCGACGGAACGCCCCGTATGAACAGCAAGGGCGAATACCTCGGCGTCAAGGACCTTATCGCGGAGCTCAAGAGCAACGAGATCTACGGCCGTGCGTTCGAGGGAACCGGCGCGAGCGGCAGCGGCATGAAACCGGGCAATTCGCAGCAAAGCGGGATGTACACGCTCTCGCGTGACGACGCGAAAGACCCGGCGAAGTACCGGGCGGCGCGGGAAGCCGCCGCGAAATCCGGGGCGACGTTCCAGATCGCCGGAGAGTAACCCCCACAGGTCCCAGTCGGGACCGAAATCCCATAACCCAAAAAACCCAATAGGAGGTAATTGAATTGTCGAATTCTCTCGGCAACTACGATCCCATTTTCTACGCGCAGGAGTCCCTGATCCAGCTTGAAAAGGCGCTCGGCATGGCCGGGCGCGTCTATCGCGGATACGACAAGGAGCAGCGTCAGAAGGGCTCCGTCATCTCCATCGACCGCCCGACGAGCTTCACCGCAACCGAAGTCAACACGACCACCGGAGGCACCACGCAGGAACTCGCGCCCGACACCGTCAACATCACGCTCGATCAGTGGTGGGAGACGAAATTCGCCCTCTCCGACAAGGAACTCTCCTTCACCCAGGAACAGATCATCGAGAAGCACATCCGTCCTGCGGCCTACTCGATCGCGGACAAGATCGACCTGACCCTCGTGGCGCTCTACAAGCAGATTCCGTGGCACGACACCATCGCATCGACCCCGACCGTCGCGGACATCACGAAGGCGTATCAGAAGCTCTTCGACCTGAAGGCTCCCGTGGAGGACGGGAATCTCCACTTCATGGTCGACGGCGCGGTGCAGGCCGGACTCCAGAACATTTCCGTGTTCCATACGGTGGATGGGGCCGGAGCTTCCGGCGCTGAAACCCAGATGCGGGGAACGCTCGGCCGCAAGTTCGGATTCGAGGTTTTCGCCAACCAGAACACCCCTGCGCACCTGTCCGGAACCATGGCCGACACCGCAGGGGCGGTCAACGCGGACACTGCGGCCGGGGCCACGGCGATCGTCGTCAAATCGCTCACTGACGGGCAGACCGTCAAGGCGGGGGACATCCTCGCGATCACCGGCGACAGCCAGCGGTACACCATCACGGCGAACGCGACCGTGAGCAGCGCGACGAGCATCAGCATCTACCCGGCGCTCAAGCAGGCGGCTGCGGAAAACGCCGTCGTCACGATCTACCTACCGTCCGGCACCGGCGCGACCAAGAATCAGTGCCTTGCGTTCCACCGGAACGCTTTCGCTCTCGCAATGGCTCCGCTGCCGAACATCGGAGAACAGCTCGGAGCCCGCATCGCGTCCGTCGTCGACCCCGTGACCGGGCTCGCGCTTCGCTCGCGCATGTGGTACGACGGCGACAAGAGCACGGTCAAGGTCGGCATCGATGCGCTCTGGGGCGTTCAGGTGCTCGACCCGAACCTTGCGGTGCGCATGGTCCAGTAGCCATGAATCAGGGGGCCGGAATCGGCCCCCCTTCCCATTTCGGAGGTGACGACATGATTGATTACGTCCGCATCCGGTTCAAGGGCGGTTTTGCATTGCTCGCCCGGAACGAATTCGATGCGACGAAACACGAGCTGTACACAGAGCCGGAACCGGACCCCGTTCCCGTCCCGGAGAAGGAACCCGTCGTCAATGATCCGCCGCCGCGCAAGACGCCCGCCCCGTCGAAGCCGAAACCTCGCGGCAGACCGAGGAAATAGCCCATGGCGCTGACCGTCGGGACGGATGCGTATGTGTCCCTCGCCGCATGCGACGCCTATCACGCAGCGCTCGGCAATACGGCATGGACGGGCCTCGACGCCGCGAAAGAGGTAGCCATACGCAAGGCGACGCTGTGGGTCGACAACGCCTATCGGGGCAGATGGAAGGGGATTCGTTGCGACACGACGCAGCCGCTCGCGTGGCCGCGCTGGGACGTGACGGACGAGGACGGTCTGTACGTCGATCCCGCGACCATTCCGACGGCGATAGCCAACGCGACGTGCGAGGCGGCGCTTCGGATCATCGCTGGAACGGACCTCGACCCGGACCGCGACAGGGGCGGGCGCATCAAGTCCGAATCGGTCGGATCGCTGTCCGTCGTCTATGCGGACGGCGCTCCATCCGGCACGACGTACCCGCGAATCGACCGAATGGTGTCCGGACTCGTCGCAGGGCGTTCCTCCATGCGGATCGAGCGCGGGTAGAAGGGAAGTGAGTCCATGAGTGAAAAGATTGCGTTCCGCAACGCGCTGACGCCGGGAATGACGATGGCAGGGCGGTACGTCGGAATCGTCATTCCATCGGGATGGTCGACCGCCGACATGACGGTCCTTGTCAGCAATGACGATGTGACGTACTCCGACCTGTACAGCGACGCGGGGACGGCCGTAGCGATCAAGGCCGCCGCGAGCGAGGCCGTGTCCCTGGACACGAAAGCCGCGAACCTGTACCCGTTCGGATATTTCAAGCTCCGGTCGGGCACGTCCCAGACGCCCGTCGTTCAAGGGTTGACCGCCGCGAGTAAGGTCTACACGTTCGGAACGGGCAAGACATTGACGATAACGAGCGGCGTCAAGGGAAGCGTCGGAAACGAGTTGAGCTTTGCATTCGAGACGGCGCTTGAGGACGCGCTATCGGTAGCGGTATCGGGAAAGACCGTCACCGTGAAGCTCGCGTGCGACACGGCCGCGAGCAACAGCGCGGCGCTGATAGAGTCCGCGATACAGGCCGCGACGGTATCCGACATCGACGTGACGGCGCTGGCCGTCGCGGAATCGGAAGGGTATGCCGCTGCGCGTCCCGCCGCGACGAAGGCCGTTGCGGTTATCGCGTTCGCGGACGCCGAAGAGACGGCGCAGGGCACGCTGACGCTGACTGCCGGACTCGGCGGCGCGGGCGGAAATTTCGTGAGCAACACCTCTTGGGGAGCGAATCTCACGGACGAGCTGTCCGTCTCGGTCAACGAACTCGGGCAGGTCGAAATTCTGCTTGCGAGCACGACGGCATCGAACAACACGGCCGACGCGATACAGGCCGCAATCCGCAACCTCACCGGAACGGACTTCGACGAATTCCTCGCCGCGATGACCGTTACGGCGGATACGACGTGGACGGCGGCGCCCGTGACCGGAGCGACGTACGTCACGTGCGGACTGACGACCGAGGGGAGCACGACCGGCGCGGATATCGCCGTTCCGGATTCGGCCCCGCTTCTCGGCGGGCAGGATCTTGAAATAGAAGTGTCGTTCCGGGACTAG
Source organism: uncultured Synergistaceae bacterium (assembly GCA_964451935.1). Classification (GTDB taxonomy): domain Bacteria; phylum Synergistota; class Synergistia; order Synergistales; family Aminobacteriaceae; genus CALFXN01. The sequence goes on from CAYVKE010000165.1 coordinate 4,450, forward strand.
GGGCGACATGCCATGTCCTTCGACTACGCCGGTTCACAGTCCGCCGCCGACCGGCTGATACGGAAATTCGGTCAGGACGCGACGCTGACGCACAACGCGACGGTCCCGGCGTCGAACCCGTGGGAATCGCCGACGACGACCGCAACCACGCACGCCGTTCAGATCGTCGTCGACACCTACAAGGACGGACTCGTCAACGGGACGTCCATCCTCGCAGGAGACAGGAAGATTTTACTCTCGGCGCTCGGGCTGACGGTCACGCCGACGGTCGAGGATACCCTGACCATTGGAAGCGACGTTTGGACGTTCGTCAACGTGAAGCCGCTGTCGCCGGGGGCTACGGTCGTCCTGTACGAGATTCAGGCGAGGAGGTGACGACATGCGTGTAGTCCAAAAACCACAGGGGGTTATGCCGAACGGCAGGCCGGTCGGGCCGCGACAGTTCGCTCTCGAATGCAAGGAGTGGGCTGAAAAGCTGGTTCCGGAAGCGCACGTCGCCTTCGTTCAGAAGATCGCGTTGACGCTTCTCAACAAGGTCACGCTGAAAAGTCCCGTCGATACCGGAAGGTTCCGGGCCAACTGGATGGTTGGCATTGGATCGGCGGACGGCACGACAACCGACGAAACGGACAACGCGGCCGTGGAGAAGGGACAACAGAAGCTCGCGACGCTTGCCTTCGGCGTTCCCGTCCATATTTCCAATAATCTCCCCTATGCGGGAATCTTAGAAAACGGCGGATATCCGCTCAAGCCGAAGGGCGGCGAGGGCAAGACCATCAACGGGTTCTCGACGCAAGCGCCAAACGGCGTGCTCGCAATCTCGATCGAGGAGGTGGAGGCGTTCCTGAAGCGCCAGAAATGACGTACAAAACGGAGTTTGATTCGCTCGCGGGGGCGTTCAACACCGGCTGGATCAAGGTCAAGTCGGCCGGTCCGCCCGTCGTCTACGAGGCTCGGACGCCCGTCGCGTGGCCGAACGTAGGATACGAACCGACGACCGGCGTCCCGTGGGTCCGGTTCAACGTCATCAACGGCGAGGCTCAGCAGGTATCGGCCGGTGCGCCGGGAAACAACGTCGTCCGGCACGTCGGAATGGTCGTCGTTCAGATATTCGTCCCGCTCTATCAGGGTGAGGGCGCTGCTCGGGAACTCGGCGATCACGTCATAACACTGTTTCGCGGGATGAGTCTATCGGGATACCGCATCAAACCCGCATACGTCAGCGCGCAGAAAACGGCGGTGGCCGAAGGGTGGCATCAGCTCAACGTGACGATCCCGTTCACGCGGGACGAATTCATGTAGCGACAACCGAATAACGGCAGAGTCAAGGGGAATCCCTTTCGCGGGGGTTCCCC
>CAYVKE010000166.1:0-5734 GCA_964451935.1 uncultured Synergistaceae bacterium
ATAATCGAAGGTCGTGATTGTTGTACAAAATGGAGGCCTTTGCTCATGAAAAAGCGGACCCGGATGGGGTCCGCTTTATCTGCCATAATGGCGGTGGATGAGGGATTCGAACCCTCGAGGGAGGTTTAAGCCCCCCTACTCGCTTAGCAGGCGAGTGCCTTCAGCCGCTCGGCCAACCCACCTTTCAAACAGACGGGTTCTATTTTATCAGCGGAGCCTTTTCTGTCAAGGCTGTTCGCAGCCTATTTTTTATCCGCGCTCGCGGCGTCTCTGCTCGCCGTTACGGGAGATACGTCTTTCGAGACCTCGGCGGCCGGGAAAAGGCTCGCATCGAGGATGGAAACCTTCGCCTGCGACCTGAGCTTCTGAAGGTATTCCGCCTGCACGGATTGCTGGTTCTGCCGGGTCACGAGATCGGCGACATCTTTGCTGACCTCGTCGAAGGAAACCACACGCGCATCCACCTTTTCGCGTTTCAGGACGACGAGAATGTCATCGCTTGACAGGGTGATCGGCTCACTGGGAACGTCCATGTCCAGGCTCGCGATCGAAGCGAGCTTATCGACAAACCCCGTATCGGGAACGAAGATAGGCGCTTCATACGGAGACTTCTCGAGAAGGTCGGCGGACGAGAGCGACGCCATCACTTCGTTCCATTTCGAAGATGGCGCAAGGGCCTCCTGAGCCTTTTTCGCGACATCCGGGGACTTGAAGCGGGCGAAGTTGAGCTTGACGCCCGCAGGCTGACGGAAGAAGAGATCCTTCGTCTTGTCGTAAAACCCCTGAACGTCCGCACTCGTCACCTTTACGGCCGCCAGAGCGGTTTCAATGAGCTTCTGCTGGGCCAGTTGTTCGGAAAGGTTCTTCCGGAGATCCGTCATTTTCGTGCCGGTCTGATCGAGATATTGCTGGAAAGCTTCCTTCGTCGGGAAATTATTGCTGATTCGCGAAACAGCCTTGTCAATATCGGCTTCCGAGGGCTGTATGCCCTGGGCTTTCGCTTCGTTTTCGAGTTGCATCTGAACGATGATTCCGTCGAGCGTATCACGGCGAAGCTTCGGCATATCGGCCGATTCAAGGTTGGAGATATTAGCGCGCTCGACGTAACGGCGAAGGCTTTCTTCGAGAGCGGAACGCATGATCTTTTTCCCGTTCACTTCAGCGACTGCGTAATCCTGAATTCCTTCCCCGTTTCCACCCGATCTCCGGCGCGTCCCGTCAAAACCGTAATAGCCGAAAATGGAAAGCACGAAAAGAATCGTGACGGACAACATGATCCATCGCATTTGTTGCCGCAGGGTCCTCATAAACAAAGCGCATCGTCCTCTCTATGATGAAAATAAACCCGCAATTCCGATGGGGTATTGTATCACACTTCCCGATTGTCTCTCTACGCCCGGCTCACACCGCAGCGAAGGTATCTCCCGATTTGGGTTCCGCCCTGAGGGGGACGCTGAGGATTGCGGCGTCTTCCATGATGCGCACAAGTTCCGACATAACCAAATCCCTGTTCGTTTCCGGACATTCGCAAACGAGGGAATCATGCACCTGAAGCACAAGCCGGATATCGCCGTCGGCGGGGAATCGTTCGCCGAACCGGATCATGGCCGTTCGCGCTATGTCGGCGGCCGTTCCCTGGATCGGGCTGTTCACGGCGATCCGTTTGATGGTCCCTTTGTCCCTCGAACCGGCCGGAACTTCCGCGAGCGGCCGGATGCGTCCTGCGTACGTGCGCGTATATCCGCGCCGCCCTGCCTCTTCAACGCTTTCCTCGATATACCCCTGCACGCGAGGCAAGGCGGAAAAGTAGCGTTCAATGATCTTCGCGGCTTCGGGACGGCTGATGCCGAGTCGCGACGCGAGGCCGAAGGCGCTCATGCCGTAGAGGATTCCGAAATTCACCATTTTCGCCATTCGCCGCAACTCCGGGGACACCATTTCGGGGAGCATGTTCCATATCAGGGACGCCGTCTCCGTGTGGATGTCCCGTCCGGCGGCGAAGGCTTCCTTCAATCGCTCCTCGCCGCTCAGGTGGGCGAGAACCCGAAGCTCGATCTGGGAATAGTCGGCGGAAACGAATATCCGCCCGTTCTCATGAGGGATCAGGCGCGTTTTCAGTTTCGCGGCCCATTGGCCGTATGCGGGAAGGTTCTGCAGATTCGGCTCGCGGCTGCTCAGTCGCCCCGTCCCGGTCGTCGCCGCTTCGAAAATCCCGTGTATTATTCCTTCTCCGGACTCCGCAGCGCATCGAAGCGGAACGACAAATCCGGTCAGGAGCTTGGTCACTTCCCGATGTTCCAGAAGAAGTTTCGGGACGGTGGCGTCTATCGTGGTCATCGCCGCAAGCTCCTCGAGAACGTGAACATCCGTCGAAAGACCGGTCTTGGTTTCCTTGAGCGGCGGAAGGGACAACGTCTCGAACAAAAGCGTCGCGACCTGTTTCGGAGAATTCAGGTTGATCTCCGTTCCCGCGTACGCACGAACGGCATTCTCGATGGAAGCGATGCGTTCTTCCAGCTCGTTTCCCAGCAGGATGAGCCCTTCCTTATCGGCTCGGATCCCGTACCGTTCCATGTCGACGAGGACGGGAAGGAGGGGGAGGTCGATCCGCTTCATGACATCCGAAAGCCCCTTATAGCCATCGAGTCCGGCCGAAAGACGGTCGAGCAACGCCCACGGCGCGCCGCCGGCCGACGCCGGAAGGTCCGTCGAGGAAACGACCGCGTGATACTCGTGTGAGGCGAGATCGGGATGCAGCAGATAATGCGCGGTCTTCAGATCGAATACGTCATCCGGAGCCCGCAACGTCCCCCCGAAATGCGACAGGATATTCTTGTAGTCGTCGGTCACGATGAAGCGTCCGGGCGTCCATTCGGCGAGAATCGGCGGAAGCGCCTCCCCTCTCCACGTCCGGCCGTCGCGGGAGGAAACGAGAACCGCTTTCGCTTCCCCTTCCCGCGAGGAGAGACAGTTCGAGACGACGGCAAGCGAGTCCTCCCGGAGAAGGTCCTCAAGAGATGCGTCTTCGTCCGGTCCGAAAGAAACCTGCGCCGCTTCGACAACGGTTTCGGCGCATGCAGGAATGTTCTTCCCGCGCAACTGCTCGACAATTTTCTGAAGTCCGAGTCTCTGACACAGCTTTTCGGCTTCCGGCGGATTCGCGTTCTCCGCCGACAGGTCGCCCTTTTCCACGGAAAGCCCGCATCTCAGGCGGATGAGGTCGCGGCTCGAGTTCGCGCGCTCCCTGTTTTCCGCAAGTTTCGTTCGAACGGCAGGCTTGAGCGATTCGAGATGCTCGTAGAGATTCTCCAGCGTTTCGTATTCCGAGATAAGCAGTCTGCCGGTCTTTTCCCCGATTCCCGGCACTCCGGGAACATTGTCGATACTATCGCCGAGGAGAGCGAGGTAGTCGGGCATCGAAGACGGCGCAAAACCGTATTCGTCATGGAAAGACGTTTCGTCGTACGTCTGGAAAGCGCTTATCCCCTTGATCGGACGCACGAAGCGAACGCCTTCGCGCAGAACCTGGAACAGGTCCTTATCCGACGACAGAATCAGCGCCGCATCGCCTTCTGAAGCAGCTCGGCAGGCGATGGACGCGATGACGTCGTCGGCCTCGACCCCGTCGCGGATCACCAGAGGATATCCCATCAGTTTCAAAAGCTCCTGAAGAATGGGGATCTGTGTCTTATACGCCTCGGGCGTCGGTTTTCTCCCCTTCTTGTAGTCGGGATATATTACATGACGGAACGTCTCCGTCGGAGCGTCGAAGACGATAATCGTCGCGTCCGGATTCCACGTGCTCTGCGTCTTCAGCAGCATGGACAGAAAGCCGTGAAGCATGTTCGTAGGGGTCCCGTCGGGCGCGGTCAGTTCCGGGAGCGCGTAGAACGCTCTGAAGGCCAGGGAATGTCCGTCGATGAGGAGGACTGTCTCTTTCAGGGAACTCAACTCCTTTCCGGTTGTGCCGGAGGTTATAATACCCTAATGGGAGGAAAAAGGCGTTGCGTCGCTCCCGAAATATTCTCCTGGAGGAATCCATAGATGGAAAAGACACGAGTCCGCTTTGCCCCAAGCCCTACCGGAGCGCTCCATATCGGCGGAGGGCACACCGCCCTGTTCAACTGGCTCTGGGCGCGTCACACCGGTGGTTCTTTCGTTCTCCGGATCGAAGACACCGACCTCGAACGCTCGACGAAAGAATTCGAGGACACGATCATGGCCGGCATGGTCTGGCTTGGGCTTGACTGGGACGAAGGACCGGACAGGGGCGGCGACTACGGTCCCTACAGACAGTCGGAACGGCTTCACCTGTACAGGCGATACGCGGATCAGTTGCTTCGCGAGGGGCTTGCGTACACGGACGGCGACGCGGTCATATTCCGCGTCCCTTCCGGAAAGGCGCTTGCGTTTGACGACGTCGTGTACGGCCGCATCGAGATGCAGAGCGAGACGCTCAAGGATATCGTCCTCATGAAGAGCGACGGAATGCCGACGTATAACTACGCGGTCGTCGTCGATGACCACAGCATGGACATCACGCACGTCATCCGCGGCGAGGACCATATCTCGAACACGCCGAAGCAGCTGCTGCTCTACGACGCGCTGAACTGGAACCGACCGCTCTTCGCGCACCTTCCAATGATTCTCGGGAAGGACAAGAAGAAGCTCTCGAAACGCCACGGCGCAACAAGCGTTTACGAATACAGGGATATGGGATATTTCCCGGAGGCCGTCTTCAATTTCCTCGGAAATCTCGGATGGAACGCCGGCGACGACAAGGAGATTTATACCCGAAACGAAGCCGCTGCGCTGTTCGACTTGGCGCGGGTCACCCGGAAACCGGCCGTCTTCGATATGGACAAATTGAATTTCATCAACCAGGAACACCTCAAGCTCCTCGATCCCGAGGTGCGACTCTCCCTCGTCGAGCCCTTCTGGAAGGAAGCCGGATTGCCCGTCGACTCGTTCGAAAGAGGCTATCTCCGGGATGCGCTCACGCTCATGGGCGGAAGAGGACAGACGATCAAGGAACTCGCCTCGTACGCGTCGTATTTCGTTTCGTACGAGATCGTTCGGGAGCGATACGACGGGAAGGACGTCACGGAAGAGCAGAAGACGCTCCTGAGACCGTTCTTTTCGGAGCTTTTGTCGTGCGAGCCGTGGGAAACGGAGCATCTCGAGGCCTTCACGCGCGAATGGGCGGACGCTAAGGCGATCAAGATCAAGGAACTCGCGATGCCGCTCCGGATGGCGCTCACGGGCGCAAAGGTCAGTCCCGGAATCTTCGAAGTGGCTGCGCTTATGGGAAAGGACGAGGTGCGGCGTCGTCTGACCGGGTACGATTTTCTCTAGATCTTCGAACTGGAAGCGGGAGGTCGAAAAAATCCGGCCTCCCGCTCCGCTTTTCCAATACGTCCCGGAATCTCACGAATTTCCCGGAACGATGTCGATTCTCTTCAACTACAGGCGCTGCATCTCGCGCTTCGGTTTATTTCGTCGCCGCGACGGAAACGTCCACCGGATGGATGGCGTCTTTCGGGCACCCTTCGGCGCACTTTCCGCATCCGACGCACACGGTCTCGTCGATGACATGAGGCTGTTTCACCGTTCCTGAAATCGCTCCGACCGGACAGGCCCGTGCGCATTTGGTGCATCCGATGCAGGATTCCGGGCTCACGCGGTAGACCGTTTTCGATGCCGTCGAATCCGGAGCGGACGTTCCTGACTCCGG
>CAYVKE010000167.1:0-5718 GCA_964451935.1 uncultured Synergistaceae bacterium
CCGGGCTTCGGGAAGGAGCCGCCAGCACCAGCGTATCGAGCGCCGGAAGATCGAGTCCTTCGTCGGCTATCTGCGTTCCTATCAGGACGGATGCTTTTCCCTCGCGGACGTCCGAAAGCGCAAGTTCCCGGGCCTTCTGCTTCATCCGACCATGAAGCACTCGCGCGACACTCCCGAGTTCGCCGCCCAAGTATTCGACATGATCGACCAGCCCCGCGAGAAGGAGAACGGTCCTTCCCTCGCTGACCGCATCCCGGGTCAGCTCGCATATCAGCCGGTTTCGCGCTCCGTTCTCCGCAAGCGCCCGCATCGCCGCGGGCCAATCTTCAATGACGTTTCGGACCTCGGTTCCTGTCCGAATGAACCGGATGTCGGGCACGACGCGCACGCCCGCCGACTCAAGCTCCCTGTGCGTGACGATCGCCCTGTACGGTCCGATGACGGCCGTCATGAACGCAGTCAGCCCGTCGGCCCGGGTCGGAGTCGCTGAGAGCCCGTATCGGACGACGGCAGGAAACGACTGCATCACGCCCGTAAACGTCTCGGCCGGGCAATGGTGACACTCGTCGAGCATCACAAGCCCTGTCCTACGCGTCAGCTCGTCAAGGAGTTCCGGCCTTGCCGTCAGGGTCTGGACGAGAGCGACGTTGACCGCATCGGAGAACGTCGCGCCTCTTGCTCCGATAGTCCCGGGTTCAACGTTCAGGAAGCGCCGCACCGAGTCGCGCCACTGTATCAGGAGTTCCTTCGTATGAACGATCACCGCCGCAGGTTGCTTCCAGTGCGACAGGAGAGCGCACCCCATGACGGTCTTCCCGCACCCGCACGGGCCGACCAGAACGCCGGAGCCGCAACGTTTCGTCTCGTCCACGGCCCGGGTCTGATACTCCCGGAGTTCGCCGGTGAAGCTCATCGGGACATCGGGAAGCCGGAGCCGTGCGTCAACGATTTCGTACTCTTCGCCGTTCGCCTGGATCAGCTCCAGAAGACACGAGAGATATCCGCGAGGAAGGAACACCTGCCCGGCTTCCTGCTCGATCAACGTCAGCGTTTCCGGGATGTCGCCGGTCCACTTCCCGAGACGCTGCCGGGTTGCGTATGCCGGGTTCTTCAACGTCAGTCCCTTCCGGACGGTTTCGATGACCGAAGGCGGAAGTCCGCAGGCTTCCACCTTCGCCGCAACGGTCAGCTTCATCAGAGATTCCTCTTTATCCATTCCGCCCGGGCCGGATCACCCTTCGGCGGGATCTTGTCCGGAGCCGATTTGCTCTCTCCGCTCTCTTCTTCCCTGCGCACGTGGAGAGGAAGAATCGGACCAGTGGGACGAGGCGCGGTATCCTCCGTCTTCGCGTTTTTGCGGTTCGCGTCGAATTTCTTGTGAATGCCGCGGGCCTCAACTGCAATCGGAACCTTGCTCAGATCGTCGAGAGCGTCGTACACAAGCCGTACTTCCTCGGGAAGGCTGCCTATCAGCCTCCGGTACGTACTCCCCCCGAACCAGTCGGTTGACATGCGTATGTCGTTCTGGACGTCCCGCATGTAGTCGTCGATGTGATCCGCAGTCACGCGCCGCGACAGCGTGACAGCGTCGTACTCGATCAAGACGGAGTTGTACCTGTTCATGTCCATGAGGCCGGCCGCATAGAGCGGCTTGATTATGTTCTCAAGATATTTCCGGTTTTCCGCCGCCCGGCCCAGATAGACGGCATCCGTGATCTGGCTCCGTTCGTTCATCATGTTCCGGTATTCCTTTTCCTGCGTCGGCGTGATGAGCGCCCTTGCACGGGAATCGATAAGGTCATTCACCGTCAGATTGTCCGATTGAAGCAGCTTGCCAAGGCGTTCGAGTTCGCTCTTGTTCTGTGTCTCCGTCGTCCCGGAGCGCTGCATTTTCCAGAACTCCTTTTCCTCCGGCGTCATCAAGGCGAGAGCTTGTGTCTGCTGCGCCCGTTCTTCCGCTCGCGCCTCCCGTTCCCGCGTTTCGATGATGCTGAAGCGGGCCGCCATGAGATCGGAATACGTATCGTCGTCGAGCCTGCCGCCGGAGCGAGCTTCGTCAAGATCCTTTTGCGTCCAGAGAGTCCGCCCGCCGGTCTCGTAATACCTCGCGAAGAGAGCGTTTTTCGTCTTCGCGGCTTCCTTCCGAAGGGCCGTCTCGCGTTCCGCCTGTTCGGAGAGCCGGAAGTCGGAGACGTGTTCCCGGTCCGATTCGTCGAAGGTATCGAACGTCGACATATCCAGCTCCCTGTACGGATCTTCCCGGATCGCCGCCTGAGCCGCGTTGAGCTGGATCTGTCTGCGTCCCTTGCGGACCACGTCGCCCTTCTGTTCCTGCGTCAGGACCGTCGATCCTTCGACCGCGCGGAGAAGCCCCGCTTCGTCGCCGAGCCGGACGTATTCGCTTACGTTGTCGTCGAGCCTGCGCTTGATCGCGTCGTTCTGTTTCTCGAGGAAGAGCCCCTTGAATTTCGCGTCGTATCCCGCCGCCTTGATTTCGTAAAGCGCTTCGGCCTTCTCCCGTACGCGGTCCGGGACGTTCTTCAGGGATTCCGCGGCATGTTTCTTCCACGCGTCGCGGAAGCGCACGATGGTTCCCGCGTAATCACCGTTCCGCTTCTCCTGTTCGTAAAACTCGCCCGCGAAAGAATCCGCCTTCGCATCGAGGAGGCTGAATTCGAGCCGGTCGACCTCATCCTGCTGCCTGATCGCGACCTGGGCGAGCTGATCCAGTCCCCTCGCTACGCCGGAGGAACCGTACGCTTCGGGCTGAAGCCCGGGATTGATCCGCACGTCCGGAACCGATCCGGGCGCTACCTGACGTTCATACTTCGGAACTCGCAACATGATCTTTTCGCCTCCGCTTTCTCATTCGTTTTTGGAGATTCGCCTTTCCGCGAGGGAAAGACGCCCGCCCAAAAAAACCTCCATGCTGTTCTTCTCCGTATTCCGTGCCGCGCCTGCCGTTCGAAATACGATTTGCCGTGCATGTCCTTGCAACCCGTGAGCATCTGGCGTATAGTTTGGGCAACGAAGGCCCCCGGCTCCCCCACGTCTCCGCCCGTAAGGGCGGAAGTACGATGGACCGGGGACCTTCTGTTTTCCACGATCACGTCGTACAACTCGGCGTCTCTCCACGAGGGAGGAAGAATCCGGGCTCCTGAAGCCTTTCTTGCCGCCTCACGCCGCATTCCTCCGGAGTCCGTACCACGCAAGCCCGAGAGCGTCCGCGCGTCCGTCGAGGATTTTTCCTCTCGCGGTCTCGAGCGACGCGCCGGGGAACGCGGACCACGCCCACGTGAACGCGCGCTTCTTTCCGTCTCCCGGGACACCCACGAGAATCGCCTTCTGCCACACCCGAGGCGCCACTTCGACGAACGGGATTCCAGCGGACAGCAGACACCCGACGACGATTCCGACGCCGCGGCCGAACGCGAACGTCGACGAAACACCCTGCTTCGGCATGGCGTGAACGCTTTCGATCACCGCCATGTCCGGACTCCACTCCCGCAGCAGTCCGGACAGTTCCCGCCCGTCTATCCCGCGTCCCTTGCCGTACACGGTCGTCGGCATGTCGACGAGACCCGCGAGGGAAGGAACGCCCCTTTCTTCGTCGAGTACGGCCAGCCCTCCGGACAATCCCGGATCGATTCCAAGCACTCTCATGCGTTCTCTCCCTTCGTTTCCCGTATCCAGTACAACCCCGGCCCGTCAGGAGTCTTCGAGACGAGAAGGTTTCTCCCGCCGTTCGGAAGCCGCTCCTCCCCGATCACGAAAAGCCCGTTGAACATCTCCGGCCCCCGTGAACCGATCGCGTCGATGATCGCCTTTTCGAGTTCCGCGCTCGCGTCAAGGATCATTCGCGCCGCCTTCACCTTGTCGTCCGGTCCCGTCAGGACGATACGCGAGGCGGAAATGTCCATCTTCACTCCTTGGCGCTCGCACGCCGAACGGAAGTCTTCAACGCCGATGTCGCGTTCCTTGCCACCGATACTGACCTTCATGTTCCCGACTCCCTATGCGTCCAGAAATGTGAATGGATCTTCTTCGACCGGCCCCGGGCCTTCTTCGTCTTTCTCCGGCCCGGGCGGAGCCGCGTCTTCGTCGTCTTGCCCGTCGTCCTCTTCGGGAAGGTCCTTCTTGGGATAGGCCTTGCCGGGGCGCTCGTAAATGTCTTCCCCGACAATCACAATCCGTCCGCATTCCTCCCATGCCTTCAAACTTTCGCGGACATCTTCGTCGGATGCCTTCCAGCGTTTTGCGAGTTCCGAGACTGACCCGCGAGGAAAAGACTTCTCGTCAGGGTTCAAGGGTTCCGTACGCTTTACTTCGCTAAAGTTTTGCCCCTTATCGTAGTCTGCGTAGTCCGCATAGTCCACGGAGGGTAAAACACCCTCTAAACCCGCATCGGTACTGGATTCGCCTTGGACTACGCTCCGGACTACGCCGTAGTCTGCCGTAGTCTCAGGACCATCCGGACTACGCAGACTACGGAGACTACGCGGACTACACCGGACTACAGGGACTACGGAGACTACGCTTTCATCATCTTTTTCTCTCTCGGGGGGAGGGATGTAATACTGTCCGCGAGAAGAGACGTTTACCATTCCCTCACGAACCATCTTCCGGACGAGGTTCTTTGTCGTGCTCCGGTTCTTCCCGAGAGTTTCCGCGATATACGACGAGGAGACGGGCTCTCCTGCCGCTTCACGAATCACCTTGATGATTTCCCGCCGTTCTTCTGACATCCGGACTTCCGCAACAGACACCGATTCGGCTTTCCAGCCGGGAGCTTCCCACGAAAGCGCTATGTCGTCGTCGTGCTCAATGTCGCGGCCGCTCCGCTGCAATATCGCCGTGCTTTCCCCTCGCGTCCGCTTGAGCGCAAGTATCGCGTCGGCCGCCGCGGGGAGTCCCATTGATCCGTTGAGCGATTCGAGGAAGTCCGCTTCCTTGCTGCCGCCCTTTTTCAGGTGGTGGACCAGGTTCAACGCAACGGCGTACCTGTCGGCAACGGTCTTGATTTCGGCCACGGTTGAATAGTCCGCGTCGAAAGCGTTCTTTTTCGCGTCGCCGCCCGGTTTGACCTTGCCCCAGGTATCGAGACAGACCAGACGCGGCTTGTTCTCCTGAATCCATCCTTCGAGGAATTCCATGCCGCCTTTGTCGAGTCGCGGGAGTTCGGTCATAAGGTGAAGGTTTTCGGGAATGTCCCGCATATCTCCGACGAGCGCCGCTATCCGCTTCCGGAGCCGGAGCGGAGAATCTTCGAGGCTCACATACAGGACCGGCCCTTTGTGCGTTCTCATCCCGAGGAAGGGAGTTCCGTTTGCAACGGCCAGACACATCTGCAACGCCATCCAGCTTTTCCCCATTTTCGGGGGAGACGCGAGCACCGAAAGCCCCGCCGGGACAAGATCGTCAACGGCCCATTCGCGTTCGGGGATATCGGCGGCGTACAGATCCGTCGCAGTGAAGACTTTCGGCTTCCACTTCACGGGTTCCTTCGGCAAAGGCGCCTTTTCTACCTGCGCCAGACTCCATCTCTCGCGGAATGTATCCTTCGTCGCCTCAAGTCCGTACTGTCTGACCTCATCATCCCAGTCGTGATTCTTCGGGCGTTCATCCGAAAGTTCGAGAACGGCCCACTTCTCTTTCATGCGAGTGACAACCGTTCTCTGCGTTTCCTCGTTGACGCGATCCGGACACAGGACGACCTCG
>CAYVKE010000168.1:0-5204 GCA_964451935.1 uncultured Synergistaceae bacterium
TCTATCTCCTCGGGAAAGATCCCCTTGCTGCGGCAGTATTCCCCGAGTTCCGCCGCTGTTTATGGCAAACTAGAAACGGCCGGAAATGCAAACGGAAATCCCCAGAAATGCAAGGGAGAAATCCCCGGAATTGCATCGGGCCATTGAAAGCGTAACCGAGCCCCTATACCCTTTCGGATTGGAAGAAACCGAGAGGGAGGGAACAGAGGAGATGCTGACAATGAGCCGGATCGACGAAATCAGGCGTGCATATTTCGAGGAAGGAAAGACCATCAGCGGCATATCGGCGGAATACGCCCTCGACCGGAAGACGGTGAGGAAATACGTGATGAAAGAGGATTTCAACGCGGTCGTACCCTCCGCCGGCAGGGAGGCGATGCAGCCGAAGCTGGATCCGTACAAGAAAACGATCGACGAATGGCTTGAAGGCGACATGAAAGCGCGAAGAAAGCAGCGGCACACGGCGAAGCGGGTCTACGACCGACTTGTCGAGACACATGCGGGCTTCGACTGTTCGTACCGGACGGTGGCGGCCTACGTCGGAAGCAGGAGGAAATCGCTGTACGCGACCGACAGGGCGGCATTGCCGCTGGTGCACAAAGCGGGAGAGGCGCAGGCGGACTTCGGCTCGGCGGACTTTTACCTCAACGGGAAACTGTACGATGGGAACTACCTGAACGTCTCGTTTCCGTACAGCAACGCGGGCTACCTGCAGCTCTTCAAGGGGGAAAACGCCGAATGCCTCTTTGAAGGACTGACGACAATCTTCGTCCGTCTCGGAGGAATCCCGCCCCGGATCTGGTTCGACAACGCCTCGACGCTCGTCGCGGCGGTCCTCAAGGGTGGAGCCCGGGACCTCACGCAGGGATTCCTGCGGTTCAAGGAACATCATGGATTCATCGCGGCCTTCTGCAATCCGAACGCCGGACACGAAAAGGGCAACGTCGAGAACAAAGTGGGATACCACCGAAGAAACCTGCTCGTACCGGTTCCGGAATTCGTTGACCTTGACGCGTACAACAGGACGCTGCTCGACAGATCGGTTGAAGATCACGGGCGGGAACACTACCGGTTCGACGGGAGCATCGCCCAACGGCACGAAGAGGACCGGAAAGCGCTCCTGCCGCTCCCGGCGGCAGCGTACGACTGCGCGGGCTACGAACGGCGACGAGTGGACGCCTGGGGGAAAATCCGTCTGACGCCGGCGCACGTCTACTCGACGGCGCCGAAATACGCGGGAGCGACCATCCTGGTGCGGAAAACGGCGAACGACGTGATCCCGCTCGACGGGAACCATCGTGCGATAACCGTCCACAGGAGACTGTACGGCTCCGGCAAACAGGAAGCGATGGACTGGCTCCCGTACCTCACGCAACTGTCGAGAAATCCGGGAGCGCTGAAATACACGGGAATCCGTGAAATGCTCCCCGACCCGCTGCGCCGCTACCTCGACGGACTTGAGCGGGCGGAACAGGGGAAAGTGCTGAAAGTGCTCGCGAACCTGAGCGAACGCGACGGATTCGACAAGGCCGTTGAATCGGTCGCGGAAGCCGTTCGGAGGAACCTCCCCGACCCGGACAGCCTTGTGACGCTCCACGACTACCTGCACCGGCTCCATGCGCCCGACCGTATGAACCTTGAATCGGCGAAGTTGTCGGCGTTGCCGACATTGCCCGGATTCTCCTTCCCGGTCGAACTATGCGACGCCATGCTCACGAACCGGACGGCGGGGACATGCTGAAAGCCCAGATCGCGGAATGCTGCAGGAAGCTTCGGCTGAGCCGCACCCTGGCGGACAACAGCGAAACGGTCGGTGCGGAAAATCCGCAGGAATACCTCCTGCAGCTGCTGAAGCTCGAGATGAATCACAGGGAAAGCGGCAAGAGGGAACGACTCGTAAAGACGGCGGGATTCTACAGCCGCAAGACCTTCGACGACTACCGCTTCGACGAGATCCGGCTTCCCGCGGGAGTGACGCCGGACTACCTGAAACGGGGGACATTCATCGACGAGACGAAGAACCTCATCCTGTACGGGAACGTCGGAACGGGAAAGACGCACCTCGCTACGGCCATCGGCATCGAGGCGTGCGGAAGGGGCCTGAGCGTCGGATTCCACCGCACGGCGTCCCTCGTCAACCGCCTCTCGGACGCGAAGAAGACGGGACAGATCGGGAAGCTCTTCGCGTCACTCAGGAAGCTGGACCTTCTCATCTGCGACGAATGGGGATACGTCCCGCTGGACCGTGAGGCGGCGCAACTGCTCTTCCAGGTCATATCCGACAGCTACGAGAGAAGGAGCGTGATCATCACAACGAACCTTGAATTCAGCAGATGGGTGGGAATCTTCTACGACGAACAGATGACGGCGGCAATCATCGACAGGCTGATCCATCACAGTTACCTGGTGCTTTTCGACGGCCCGAGCAATCGCGTGCGGGACTCTCTCATGCGCGTCAATGCGTGAGACATTTTTCCCCACCCCCCACTGGGGATTTTCCTTTGCAATCTTGGGGATTTCCTACTTGCAAAAAACACGCCGCGTTGAGCGGGTGCGTTTCCAGAACGATCAGGAACTTGTCCTCGGAACTCCAGCGTTCGGGCTGCTCTCCGTTTCCGGGTGCGGCTTCGCCGCCGCTTCGCGCCTCTTCCCGCCATTTCGCAAGGGTCACGTAGGAAACACCGCTCTCCTCCGCCAGTCGCATGATCGGCACGTTCGCCGGCGGCATCATCTTCCGGATGACGGCTTCCTTGAATTCAGGGCTGTATCGTTTCATTTCCATCGCACCTCCCGAGCACCTCTCAATATACTTGAAACCACTCGGTTACGCGACTTCTATTGTGACAGATAGGGAGGGTAGGCTGTGATAAGTTTCAACCCCGATACGGTTCGATTTGAACGAGGGGTTTGGGGTTTAGTGTATGGGGGGGGCTTCGTTTCAACCCCGATACGGTTCGATTTGAACTGTTGCGTTCGGGGGCATTCCCCGGACGTTTGGTTTCAACCCCGATACGGTTCGATTTGAACGGATCGCTCAGGAGTAGAGCTTCACGTACTGAGCAAGTTTCAACCCCGATACGGTTCGATTTGAACTTCGGCCCCCCTTCTTTTTTTTGTTGGAGTGATGGTTTCAACCCCGATACGGTTCGATTTGAACGGGTGGAAGCCCGTGGTTGTGGATAAGCTCCCCAGTTTCAACCCCGATACGGTTCGATTTGAACCTGTAATGAAATACGTTTCTGTATGACCAATTGATCTGTTTCAACCCCGATACGGTTCGATTTGAACGTCCACGTTCCGTGGCCCTGTGGAGGGGCCAGTCCTCGTTTCAACCCCGATACGGTTCGATTTGAACTCCTGGGCCCTCCGATCTTGGTGGGAGGCGGGATTTTAGGTTTCAACCCCGATACGGTTCGATTTGAACATCCGTGTACAGGTGTACACGGACCGTGACGGGATTGTTTCAACCCCGATACGGTTCGATTTGAACAGGTACACGCGGTTACGTGTGTGCCTGTGAAGGTTGTTTCAACCCCGATACGGTTCGATTTGAACCAACTATAAGGTCAAGGGATCCATATCGGAAACCCGGTTTCAACCCCGATACGGTTCGATTTGAACTGAATGGTGCGACCTACTAAAAGCCGTTCGTGCGTTTCAACCCCGATACGGTTCGATTTGAACACGAGCTGCATGCACTGAACGCCATTGCGCGTGCGGGTTTCAACCCCGATACGGTTCGATTTGAACGTTTTCCGTACGGGGTATCCGTGTACAGGTGTAGTTTCAACCCCGATACGGTTCGATTTGAACTTCACAAAGGGTACAGGGATATTTGGAGGGAAGTGTTTCAACCCCGATACGGTTCGATTTGAACAATCGAAGCGCGGCCGGATCATTCCGCGCTTGCGGACACAAGTTTCAACCCCGATACGGTTCGATTTGAACACGCAAGCGGCACCACTAGGGGGAACGGTAAGGCCGGTTTCAACCCCGATACGGTTCGATTTGAACGTATGAGGTTGCTTGCATAATCGGCAATCTCGAAAGGGGTTTCAACCCCGATACGGTTCGATTTGAACCCCCCTACCTGATGGGCCCCCTTGAGGTGGCGCTGGTTTCAACCCCGATACGGTTCGATTTGAACACTTGGTCGAAAAATGGTTCTGTAAAAAGCTCGAACCGTTTCAACCCCGATACGGTTCGATTTGAACGCCGCCACGACCTTGTTCAGCGCACGCTGGAGGGTTTCAACCCCGATACGGTTCGATTTGAACTATGAAACTCTAAAGTATAATGACTGGTACTTTATCGTTTCAACCCCGATACGGTTCGATTTGAACCCGTCAATCGGTTCAAGAATATCTTCCTTATGGAAGTTTCAACCCCGATACGGTTCGATTTGAACCAAGGTCAGATGTAAGATCAATACATTTGATGAAAGTTTCAACCCCGATACGGTTCGATTTGAACGCAATCGGAGGTTGAATTCAATAAGATATCTACAGTTTCAACCCCGATACGGTTCGATTTGAACTATCCAGAACTGTAGAATTTAGAAAATTTTCGTTTAGTTTCAACCCCGATACGGTTCGATTTGAACTGACCTTGCCAAGGAAAGCAAAACTCCTATCGCGGTTTCAACCCCGATACGGTTCGATTTGAACGGCGGAACGGTAAAGCCGTTCCAGAGAGTCCGTTTCAACCCCGATACGGTTCGATTTGAACCTTGCGAAGGATTCCAAAACTCCTATCGCGGCCGTGTTTCAACCCCGATACGGTTCGATTTGAACAATAATCCTAATAATTATCGTATGGATTATTGGTTTCAACCCCGATACGGTTCGATTTGAACTATGGCGAAAAATTCTTATGAAACAAAACTTGTGAGTTTCAACCCCGATACGGTTCGATTTGAACTGATGTATTGCGGGAGTATAACGGCGATCCCAAAGAGGTTTCAACCCCGATACGGTTCGATTTGAACGAACATGGGGGCGAATCTGAAATGAGGGGAGTGGTTTCAACCCCGATACGGTTCGATTTGAACAACACCGAGAGC
Source organism: uncultured Synergistaceae bacterium (assembly GCA_964451935.1). Lineage (GTDB taxonomy): Bacteria > Synergistota > Synergistia > Synergistales > Aminobacteriaceae > CALFXN01. The sequence continues at coordinate 5,063 of CAYVKE010000168.1, forward strand.
GGGTACTTGAAGTCACGGAGTCCGTTTCAACCCCGATACGGTTCGATTTGAACGAGTGCAGTTCTGTAGGTGCAATACAAGGGGCATGGTTTCAACCCCGATACGGTTCGATTTGAACGGGGACGGGCCTACCAGCTCCACG
>CAYVKE010000168.1:5214-5650 GCA_964451935.1 uncultured Synergistaceae bacterium
GTTTCAACCCCGATACGGTTCGATTTGAACCAGCAGATCCGCCGCGCTGGTCGTGAGGCTAAAACTTTTCGTTTCAACCCCGATACGGTTCGATTTGAACAACTAAGGCTTGCAAGCCTGTCGCAGAACTTCACAACAGTTTCAACCCCGATACGGTTCGATTTGAACAACACAACCCGCTCCCCATGAGCCGTACGCCGCGCCACGTTTCAACCCCGATACGGTTCGATTTGAACCGGGGGGATTTCGCCCCGCACGCGTGAGAAAGAGGGGGGTTTCAACCCCGATACGGTTCGATTTGAACAGGGGGCTCCGCGATAATGAGTCCACGCTTCGGGGCGTTTCAACCCCGATACGGTTCGATTTGAACCGCGACGGAGCAGGGACGCTGGACGCCGCCATCATGGTTTCAACCCCGATACGGTTCGATTTGAAC
>CAYVKE010000169.1:0-5510 GCA_964451935.1 uncultured Synergistaceae bacterium
GAGGAGTAGTCGATGCGTATGTCGAGCCCCTTCGGAATAACGCGGATGATGTTGCCGTACAGTCCCCCGCCGGTGATATGCGCCATCCCCTTGACGAGTCCCGTTCCGGCGAGAGCGAGCGCCTGGCGGACGTAGAGACGCGTGGGGCGGATGAGCGCGGCGCCGAGCGGCTCATCGAGAGGAGCGTATGCCTTCGAGATGTCGAACGCGTTGTCCGCGAAAAGGACCTTTCGGACCAGGGAAAAGCCGTTGCTGTGGACTCCGGAGCTTGCCAGCCCGATGAGGACATCTCCCGCCCCGATCCGGCTTCCGTCTATGACGTCGGACTCGCGGACAAGACCAACCGCGAATCCTGCCAGGTCGAAGCCGTCCGACGGATAGACGCCCGGCATCTCGGCGGTCTCCCCGCCGAGAAGCGCGCATCCCGTCTGCGAGCACGCGTCGGCGATCCCCTCCATTACATCGGACATGAGCGGGACGTCGAGACGTCCGCATGCGATGTAGTCCAGGAAGAAGAGCGGCCGGGCGCCGCAGGTGACCAGGTCGTTCACGTTCATCGCCACGAGATCCTGGCCAAGCCCGCGAAACTCTCCGCAGCTCTTGGCGACCTCGAGCTTCGTCCCGACTCCGTCGCAACATCCGGCGAGGAGCATATCTCCGCCGATGTGATAGAGTCCGGAGAAGCCTCCTATTCCTCCGACGGAATTCGGGTCGGAAGGCATTGACGAGACGATTCGCTTGATGGCGTCGACCCAGCGGTCGCCGCCTTCGATATCGACGCCGGCATCCTTATAGAGTGACATCCTGGACATCTCCTCCCTCTTCGAGATACTTTCCGGAAAAGCAGGCAGTGCAGACGGCGGATTCGCCGAGTCCGATCGCGTCCACGAGATCCTCTTCCGAGAGGTATTCGAGGGAATCGGCGCCGACTTCCTTTCCGAGCTGTCGTATGTTCATCCGAGCGGCCGCAAGCTCCTCTCGTGTCGGCGTGTCGATCCCGTAATAACAGGGGAAACGAACGGGGGGAGAGGAGACGCGCATGTGGACGGCGGATGCGCCGGCCGATTTGATCATGGCGATCATCCTCTGGCACGTCGTCCCGCGAACGATGGAATCGTCGACGACCACGACGGATTTCCCCGAGAGGACGCGCGTTATGGGATTGAGCTTGATCCGGACGCCGAGATCGCGAACGCGCTGCGTCGGCTCGATAAACGTTCGTCCGACGTAGCGGTTTCGGACGACCGACAGCTCGTGCGAGAGATTGCTTTCCTGCGCGTATCCCATCGCGGCGATCGTTCCGCTGTCGGGCATTCCGGAGACGAAGTCGGCGCCGGGGCAGGGGCCCCTCCGGGCGAGACGCCGCCCCAACTCCTTCCGTACGGCGTATACCGATTTCCCTTCGATGACGCTGTCGGGGCGCGCGAAATAGACGAATTCAAAGGAGCAGAGACGCCGCGTTTTCGCCTCGAGCGGAATCCGGAGCGATCGGGGGCCGTCCGGTCCCAGAACGACGACCTCACCCGGCTCTATGTCCCGGATGGTTGTCGCGCCGACGAGATCGAGGGCGCATGTTTCTGAAGAGACGTACCAGACGTCCTCCCTCCTGCCGAGGACCAGCGGCCGGAACCCCCATGGGTCGCGGACGGCCACGAGGCGTCCGTCGATGATGAGCGTGAGCGAATACGCTCCGACGAGGCGCGTCAGGGAATCGACGAGCGCGTCGATCGGGCGCTTGTGCGGCTGATGGGCGACCAGATGGAGGATGACCTCGGTGTCGGTCGTCGACTGGAAGATCGCGCCCCGGCTTTCAAGGAGCGTCTTCAGTCCCTCTGCGTTGGTCAGGTTGCCGTTATGGGCCACGGCGACGGAGCCGCGGGACGTCGTGGAAATGAGGGGCTGCGCGTTTCCGAGATCCGATCCGCCGGACGTGGAATACCGGACGTGTCCGATGGCGCAGCTTGCGGGGAGAAGCGCCAGTTCCCCCTGGTCCAGCGCCGCGTGGACCAGACCGTTTCCCCGGATCGATGCGATGCGCCCGTTTTCGCCGAGCCACGCGATCCCGGTCGATTCCTGTCCGCGATGCTGCAGTGCGTAAAGTCCGAGATACACTTCTTCCAGGACGGCGTTCCCTTTGGGCGAGTATGCGCCGAATACGCCGCACATATCAGTTCCTTCTCCCGTTACTGTCCGGCGTTGAAAAATTGGCGTCTCGCAATTCGTCGAGAGTCAGCGATACGCCGCCGAAGCGAAGCGACTCGCCGCCCGCCGCACCGATGTGCGTACACGGGAATCCGCGCCAGGTCTCTTCAAACGCGGCGGCGTTTGCTTCCGATACGGCGTAGCATGCGCGCGCTCCTCCCTCGCCGAAAAGAACGGAATCTTCATTCGCGGAGGGATCGACATTCAGCGACGCCCCGACACCGCTCGCGAGCGCTTCCTTCGCGAGTGCGACGGCCAATCCGCCGCCGGCGAGGGCCCGGGCGCTTCGTGCGAGCTTCTTTTGCGCCGTGACGTGCGCACGTTCGGCGAACGCCCGTTCCGTTTCGGGATCGAACGGCAGCGGCCTGCCGGAGAGCTTTCCGTCGATGACGTTCTGGTAATGGCTTCCCGCAAGGGACCCCTCGCGTTTCCCGACACGATACAGGCGATCTCCTGCTTTCCAGCTCCCCGACGGAATCCACGAAAGCGGCGCCTCGATCAGTCCGACGACGCCGATGACGGGCGTGGGAAGGATGCGGCCGGAAGCGCTTTCGTTATACAGGCTGACGTTTCCCGAAACGACCGGACAGTGAAGCTCTTTTCCGCATGCGGCGATTCCCCGGACGACCTCCGAAAGCTCGAAGAACTGCTCGGGTTTTTCCGGAGACGGGAAGTTGAGGCAGTCCGTCGCGCCGATAGCGACCGCTCCCGCAGCCGCCACCGCGCGAACGCCCGCGGCGAACGATTCCGCCCCGCCCCGGAAGGGATCGAGCGAGCACTTCCACGGATCGGATTCCAGCGCGATCGCGATCATGTTCCCGTTTTCCCGGATCCGGAGGAGACTGACGGGGGCTCCGGGCCCGACAATCGTATTCGTCTGCACCATCGAGTCGTACTGATCATAGATCCAGCTCTTGTCCGCGAGAGAAGGGGAGCGCAGCAGCCGCAGCAGCGTGTCGCGCATGTCGGACGAATCGCGGGATCGCGCTGCTTCCGGCCGCGTCCATACGGATTCGTAGTCGGAGGACCGGGACTCCCACGCGGCCTCGGGACAGTCATCGACGATCAGCGACGCCGGAAGCGACACGATTTCTTCGCCGTACCAGTTGATGACGTACCGGTCGCCTTCCGTGACGATTCCTATGATGGCGCAGTCGAGCCCCCATCGTTCCGCAACGGCCGCCATTTTATCGTAGTCTTCGGGCTGCACGATGAGGAGCATTCGTTCCTGGGATTCGGAGAGTGCGATCTCCCAGGGCTGCATCCCCTCCGCGCGGAGCGGAACCTTGTCGAAATCGATCCGCATCCCTACGCCGCTCTTCGCGGCGATCTCGCTGCTGGAGGAGGTTATTCCTGCCGCCCCCATGTCCTGCATGCAGACGATCAGCCCCTTGTCCCGCAATTCGAGGCACGCTTCCGTCAGGAGCTTTTCGATGAAGGGGTCGCCGATCTGGATGGAAGGGCGGCTCGCCTTCGAGTCCTCGGAGAGTTCCACGGACGCGAACGCGGCGCCGGCGATCCCGTCCCGTCCCGTTTTCGATCCGAGTATCACGACGAGCTGCCCCGGACGCGCCGTCTTGGAGCTTATGACATCTTCCCTGCGGACGATGCCGAGGCAGAGCGCGTTGAGAAGCGGGTTGTCCGAGTAGGACGGGTCGTAGAGCGTTTTGCCCCCCACCGTCGGAACGCCGACGGCGTTCCCGTACCCCGCGACGCCGCTCACGATTCCCGAGGAGAGGGATTGTGTCCTGGGATGGGACGGATCCCCGAAAAACAATCCGTCCATCGAGGCGATCGGACGCGCCCCGAGGGCGATGATGTCGCGGATGATTCCCCCGACGCCGGTTGCCGCTCCCTGATAGGGGGCGACTGCTGACGGGTGGTTATGACTTTCCGCCTTGAAGGCCGCTCCGTACCCGTTGCCGATGTCCACGATCCCCGCGTTCTCTCCCGGACCGGCCCAAACGCGCTCTCCCCTGTTGGGAAGCGTCCGGAGAAGCGGCTTCGTGGATTTGTAGCTGCAGTGCTCGGACCACATAACCCCCAGAATCCGGAGTTCGGTCTCGTTCGGCTCGCGTCCGAGCGCCCGGACGATCGCCTCGTATTCCGACCGGCGCAACCCTGCCTGTTTGTAGTCGATCATTGTCCCAACCTCCCGTCCGCCCAGTCGCGTATCCCTTTCCAGAAGTTCGTTCCGTCGGCATGCGCGCCGGATGCGTCTCCGAGGAGCATGTCCCGGGCGCGTTCCGGATGGGGCATCAATCCGAGGACGTTTCCCCGCTCGTTGACGATGCCCGCTATGTTGTTCAGCGCGCCGTTCGGATTGGACGAATCGTCCGCAACGCCGTCGGGCGAGGCGTATCGGAATACGACCTGTCGCCTTTTTTCGAGAGCGAGGAGTTCGTTCCCGGGCAGGAAATAGAGGCCTTCATAGTGGGCGATCGGAAAATGAAGGATCTGTTTCTCGCGAAAGGCTCGGGTGAACGGGGTGTCAGTGCGCTCAACGCGAATGGTGCAGGGACGGCAGATAAACCGAAGCGTGCGGTTCGCAAGGAGTGCGCCCGGAAGAAGCCGCGATTCCGTCAGAACCTGAAACCCGTTGCAGATTCCGAGAACCAGGCCTCCGGACGCAGCGTGACGGGACACCGCTCCCATGATGGGGGATCGGGCCGCCATGGCTCCGCAGCGGAGGTAGTCTCCATACGAGAAGCCGCCCGGGAGGACGACCAGATCCGTCCCCGGCGGAAGCTCCGTCTGCGCATGCCAAACGAAATCCGCCTCCGTTCCCAGAGCGGAACGGAGGCCATGTCCGACATCCCGGTCGCAGTTGCTTCCGGGAAAGACGATGACGGATGCGCGCATCAGGCGTCGTCCTCTCCGCTGAGTTCGACCGTGTATTCCTCGATGATGCCGTTGACAAGAAGGTCTTCGCACATTGCGTTCGCCCGTTTCAGAGCCTCCTCCCGGGTCGGAGACTCAAGCTGGAGCTGTATGTACTTTCCGATCCGGACGTCCCGGACATCCGAATGCCCTGCATGGAGCAGGACGGAAAGGACGGCCTTGCCCTGTGTGTCAAGGACCCCCTCCTTGAGAAAGACGAGAACCGTGACATGATGCACCATGACTCAGATTCCCTCCCCCGAAATGCGGGACCAGATTTCCCGATAGGCTCCCAGAACGTCGCCGAGGTCCTTTCTGAAACGATCCTTGTCGAGCTTCTTCTTTGTTTCCTTGTCCCAGAACCGGCAGGTATCCGGCGATATTTCGTCGGCGAGAAGAAGGTCTCCGGCGGAGTCGACGCCGAATTC
>CAYVKE010000170.1:0-5382 GCA_964451935.1 uncultured Synergistaceae bacterium
CGTCTGCCGTCGCGTGCTCGAACGGCTGGACCGCGGCGCCGCGTGGCTCGACGGGGACTGGTGCTGGACGATGCACCCCTGGAGCTTTTCGGAGCGCAACCGCGCGATGGTTCTCTCGAATATCACGCATGTCCTCACCGGATTTCTCGAAAACCCCGAGTTCGACATCGTCCTCTTCAGTTGGGTGATGCACCTGCCGGAGATTTTCGATGCGCTGCTGTCGGCCCTGCCCGCCGGGACGTTCGATCCCTTGCGCGTGACGCTCGTCGCCTCTCCCGAAGTCCTGCGAGAGCGCTGCCGCGCGGACGGACGCGACGAGGAAAGCATCGCGCGGAGTCTCGAACGGTCGCCCCTGTATCGCGCCTTCCCCGATTCGCTGCTCAATACGACACATTCGTCCCGGAACGAGGTCGCGGAGCGGGTTCTCGAGCGCATCGCCGAGAAGCGCGGGCGCGGTTCATAAAGCGACGGCGACGCGATCAAGAACCTCGCGCCGCCGTCGTCTTCGTTTTTTGCCTATTTCCCGCCGTACCGCTCGTACGTCACCGTCTCTTCAAGCGGCTTTCTCTCCGTCGCGTGCCGATCGGGGCTCGGGAAGTCCTTTTCCGGGCGACCGAGGAAGAGCAGCGTCGTCGGTTCGATATGGTCGGGGAGGTCGAACTCCCCGGCGATGATCCGCGGGTCGAAGAGGCCGACGAGGACGCTGCCGATGCCCCGCTCCCGCGCCGCGAGCATCATGTGGTCGCACACGATGCCGATGTCCAGGTCGGCCGAGCATTTCCCGTCGAAGGGGCGCACGAGCGCGTCTCTCGCGTCGCGGCAGACGATGAGGACGCAGGGGGCGTTGAAGGTCCGGTAGGCTTTGTCGACCTTGCGGATTCCCTCGGGCCGGCGGACGACGATGATCCGTTGCGGCTGTTTGTTGCACGCGGTCGGCGCGACGCGTCCGGCGGCCAGAATGTAGTCCAGGTCGCCGTCGCCGATGGCGTCGGCCGTGAAGCCCCGAGTTGTGCCCCGTTGTTTCGCGAGTTCCAGAAATTTCATCCTGATGCGCCTCCGTATGGTGCGGTCGGATTACTTGTCGCCCTGTTTGTTCCCGTATTTGTCCTGGGCGTACATCATGGTTCGCGCGCCTCTGGAATTTCGTTCCCCCTGCGCCTCGAGCGATCTCGACAGGGACGCCTGGAGCTGCCGGGCGAGGTCCATTTTTCTCGTGGCATCGTCTTCCGTCTCGGATTCCGGCTGCTCGACGGGTTCGGGGTTCTCGATGGGTTCAAGGTAGCCCAGGCGGACCAGCGCCTGGACGTACCGAAGGTCTATGTTCAGCGCTGCGGACAGGGAATATGCGTCGACGTCCGCGCCCGGGTTGGTTTCGATGTAGTTGCGGACGGTCTGGAAACCGGCGTCGATATGCTCCATGCAGATCGGGCAGATATCCGGGCCGTCGCTTGAAAAGAGTCTGCGGCAGATGGTGCATGTCATGAGTTTCATCCGGCGGGAAAAACCTCCTGGAATCGATGGATGCGACCATTATACGGATTTTTGCGGACGTTCGGAATACGGGATATGCATATTTTCAGAAGTAAAAAGAATGTGTTCATTACATTGATCTTATTTCGGTTTTTAATGTAGTAATTCACCGCATCGTCCAAAAAAACATCCATCCGCCGCAACGCCGGGGTGATCGGGCCCTGCGGCGCTGCGGCGGACGGATGCGGGGTGTCGGACGAGGCGTGGGGCGAACGTTACTGCATGCGCCGGTAGACGATCATCATTCCGGTCTGCGCGTCCGTGATGGTGAAGACGTTCCCGGTCGCGTCGATCCGGAAAGATTGCGTATAGGTCGCCCCCGTCATTGTTTGGACGGTCATCATGTTTCCCTGGACGCGGAACATTCCCGATTCGTAGGGTGCGCCGTTGACCCACGTCTGGTACCTGTTGCCCTGGACCTGCATGACGACCTGCTGCCCGTTGAACAGGGTTCCCCAGGTCCCGTCGAGCGTGATTCCCTGCGGCTGCGGTTGGGGCTGGGGTTGCGGCTGCGGCTCGGGTTTTGGCCCCGGCTTGCCCCTCGTGTAGACGACGGCGGTTTCGGTGTCCGTGAATGTCGCCGTCATGCTTTGTTCCTCGTGATTGACCCCGAAGTACAGGGATATTCCGTTTCCCGAAGCGGGCGCGATGGTCAGCAGGTTGTCTTCGACGGACGCAGCGCCCTGGATCCGCGCGCCCTTTTCCGAAACGTAGATTCCGGACCCCTTCGCGAGCGTGAGCGTGCTGCCGTCGCTTCCGTTCCACGTTCCGCTCAGGTACGAGGCGGGGAATTCGGTCTCGTCGAGCGGGACGAGCCGAAGGAACGAACCGTCGGCCGCGCTGATCGTGGTCCACGCGCGCCTGTTCCCCTGCATCCGGAGGACGGCGAATTTCCGGTCGATGGGGACGAGCCGCTTTCCCGCGTCGTCGCGGACGCAGGAAGTGAGAATGGGCAGACCCCGCGGCTCCCAGAGGAAGGTGAGTTCCACGGGCTTGTCTCCGTGCGTTTTCAGAACGGCGGAGAAGCTCTTTTTCCCTTCGTAGTCGGCGCCCGCGCGTATCTCCGTGACGACTCCGGTGGGGGCGATGGTGTATTCCTTGTTGTTCGACCGCAGCGGGACGGGGCCGAACGCCGCGTATCTCCCGGGGAGTTGTTGCGTCCCGAACCGGTGCGTCGTGTCGATGTCCGGCGTGAGCAGCGGGTTTTCCGCGACCGTGAGGGGGCCGCCGACGAGCGTCGCGCCGCGTCCGCCTATGGATTCGGCTTTCCCGAGAACGCGAAGGATCTTGCCGGCCGGAATGAGGTCGAGAATGACGTCGAGTCCGCCGCCCCATTCGATCGCCTCTCCGGGGACCGCGACGATCCTGCCGTCGGGGCCGAATTTCAGAAGCGTGGGCCGGACGACGCCGTTCGGCTTCGGCGTGACGTTGCTGACGGAAATACCATTCTTGGTGGAGACGATGGAGATGATGCCGACGATCCTGTAGTCGGTCGCGTTGACGGAGATTTCGATGGGGACTTCGCCGTTCGTCTCCTGATCGGCGTATGTCGCAGCGATCGTGAAGCAGGAAAGGTCCGCGACGTTGCGGTATTTGATCGTGACGGGGACGCTCCGGTTCCCGTTCGCCAGCCTGTGGACGAGGCCCCCGATCTGGTAGAGCAGTTCGTTCCGGCCGTCGCGGAAGACCGGGGTCAGCGCGGTCGTGACGTCGGCGGCTTCCGCCTTCTTCTTGGCGCTCGCCTCGGGGTCGATTTCCTCGTCGAGCAGCAGCGTGTCGTGGACGACGGTGTATTCGCCGTTTTCGGAGTCGGCGACGGCGAACGCGGCGTATCCCCAGAGGATGGCCTTCCCTTCGAAGGTGAGCTTGACGTAGCTTCCGCGGATGTCGCCGCCGGACAGCGGGATGACCTTGCGCGCCGGCGCGATGTCGAAGTCCTTTCCTCCCGTGGGTTTGTCGACGCCTGTCTTGAGGACGGGGCTGCCGACTTCGATGTCGACGACCTTCGGCGGCGTCATGCCGTCCGCCTTCTGCCTGTCGTACAGGGCGGAAAGGGTCGCGTTCCAGCCCGTTTTCCGGCTGAAGTCGAGCGCGTCGTACCCCGCGCGCAGGTTGCTCTCGCGCAGCGGCGCATACAGCGATATCCCCTTGCAGAAGGGGAGCATCGGACCCTTTTCCGTCGCGATGATCAATTTGTCGAGCGCGGCGTCCAATTTCGCGATCTCCTGCGCGGGCGGGGTCGCGAGCGTCTTCGCGATCCGGGAGACCCAGTCCCGAAGGTCGATGCTCGACAGGGCGTCCCGGTCGCGGAGGTAGTCCTCGCGGCCGCCGTAGTTCTGCGAGTAGAAGATCGTCCGGGTGATGTTCGCCCATTCCGCCGGAACGGCCGCGGCCAGTTTGTCCGAGAAGGCCCGGAACGCGCCGAGGAATGCGTCGGCTTTCGAGAGGTCGAAGGCCGTATAGGACCCGTCCCGGTCGCCGTTTTCGAGGAATCCGCGGACGCCCGCGCGCACCATTTCGACGGCGATTCCTGCGGCGTCCTTTCCGGACGCGAACAGGGGCAGCGCCTTCGTGAAGTCCATGCCCACGCCGGGCACCGTCGGCGCGGCGGCGACCATGGTGCGCGCGAACGGGGCGCAGGCGGCGACCGTCTCGGCCTGTCCCATCAGGCACATGTCGAAGAACAGGAGGTCGAACGCGCCTCCGGGGCAGAGCGGCGCGGTCTTCCCGAGGACGCTTTTGAACTCGGCGAGCGTGATCTCGTCGGTTTTCTCCGCCGCGCCCGGAGCGTCGTCGTCATTTGCCATGTTGATCCATCCGGAGCCGTGGTCGGACAGGAAGAGCGCGACCTTCCGGGATGGGTATTTCCGGATCGTTTCGCGGATGAAGTTCTCGAGAACCTTCGGGTCGCCCATATTCAGCTCGCCCTCGTCGCGGAGGAGTTCCGAGGAGAGCGCGTCGTCGGCCTTGGATTTTCCGAGACGGTAGAGTCTCGTTCCGGTCCAGTCGCCGAACGCCTTCGTGTAGCCCTTCGAGCGGTCGATGAGCAGGATGACGTCGACCCCGGCGCCGGGGCAGCCCTTTTCCATCTCCTTGACGTCGGCCAGGAGGTAGCGTTCGAGGTTGTTGTCGCCGTCGACATAGGCGATGATCGTCCATTCGCGAGCGCCCGGAGCCGCTTTCGCGCCCGCATCCGGGGAGACGGCGCCGTCGAGGTCCGGCAGCTTCGGGAGGTTCTGCTGGGCCGGAAGGTCCGGCAGGGCGGGAAGCGAAGGGAGTCCGGGGCTTTCGGTCGGACCGGGAAGGTCCGGAAGCGTCGGGAGCGCCGCCGGGGCAGGACCCGCGGGGGCTATGGCGGCGACGAGCAGCGCGACCAGGACGATCGCTGAACGACAGAATTTCGGGAACCTGGAGCTGTGCTGTGTGAACATGCGGTTTCACCTCTCCTGCGGAATTCGGTCCGCGCAACGGACGAAAAACATCATTGCATATTATTCCCACTAGCGCAACGAGATCCGACATGCTTCAGCGGCGCTCCGGCGCAAAAGGGGTGCGCGGGACGCATGAAGGTTGAACTCGAATGTTCATGGAGCGTGCGTGTTCGTCGTATAATGTTATGCGAACAGCGGAAAAATTTGCGTTTGTTTGCGCTCTATGCGGATCGGTTCGATGCGTCGGGAAGGGTGTTCTCCGGATGTGACGATTGCGGTTTTTCGGAGAGGAGTGTGCGCGATGTTCCGTCAGGTTTTCGGGTATGAATGCGGCATCAAAGGATCCGTGAAGGTCAGCGCTTGGGCGGCGCGGGCATGTGCAGTTCTCGCCGCGCTCGCGTGCGCGCATCTTTCCGGCGCG
>CAYVKE010000171.1:0-5238 GCA_964451935.1 uncultured Synergistaceae bacterium
GTCGGCCTTTGCGTATCTGTACGACTCCGAACTGTCGCCGAAGCAGAAGATCGAGACGATCGCGAAGAAGGTCTACGGCGCGGGCGGCGTGAACTACACGGATCAGGCGGAAAAGGACCTTCAGATGATTCACGATCTGGGGAAGGACAATCTGCTGATCTGCATGGCGAAGACCCAGTACTCGCTCTCCGATGACGCCGCTAAACTCGGCCGTCCCGAAGGATTCACCGTCACCGTGCGGGAAGTCCGTCTCTCCGCCGGCGCAGGATTCCTGATCCCGATCACCGGCGCCATCATGACCATGCCCGGACTGCCGAAGAAACCGGCGGCCCTGACCATCGACATCGACCAAAACGGCCGTATCTCCGGACTGTTTTAGGCTAGGCAGACGCCCGGCGAACTGCGAGCGGGGCGAGCAAAGAAGCCGCGGCGGTCGCCTACCCCGAGACGGAGTCGAGGGGTAGCGGCATCCGGTGTGTGCTGTTTCGATTGAAGAAGAGGAAGGTGTTTTTTATTGAGCGCACGAATTCTTGACGGTAAGGCGATCTCCGCCTCGATCCGCGAACGGGTCCGGGCGGAAGTGGAACAAATGAAAGCCCGCGGCGTCGTTCCTGGGCTCGCTGTCGTTCTCGTCGGTGAAAACCCGGCGTCGAAGGTCTACGTCGGACAGAAGGAAAAGTCCTGCCTGTCCGCGGGCTTCGCTTCCTTCCTGCACAAGCTCCCAGCGTCCACCTCGCAGGAAGAGCTTCTGGAACTCGTCGGCGGTCTGAACCGGGATCCGGCGGTCCACGGTATTCTCGTGCAACTGCCGCTTCCGCCGCAGATCGATCCCGACACGGTGATCTCCGCGATCCGGCCCGAGAAGGACGTCGACGGCTTTCATCCGATCAACGCGGGCAAGCTTCTGGCGGGGCTGCCGTGCATCGAACCCTGCACGCCCAAGGGCGTCATGCGTCTCATAGAGGAGACGGGGATCTCGCTCGAAGGCAAGGAAGCCGCCGTCGTCGGACGGAGCAACATCGTCGGGAAGCCCGTATCGCTGATGCTTCTCGCGAAAAATGCGACGGTGACCGTGTGCCACAGCCGAACGAAGGACATCGCCGGACATCTTCGTCGCGCGGATATCCTCGTCGCGGCCGTGGGCCGTCCGCGTTTCGTCACGGCGGAGATGGTCAAAGAGGGAGCCGTCGTCATCGATGTCGGCATCAACCGCCTCGAAAGCGGACTTGTCGGCGACGTGGACTATGACGCCGTGGCGGAGAAGGCGTCCTGGATCACGCCGGTGCCAGGCGGAGTGGGGCCGATGACGATCGCCATGCTTCTGCAGAATACAGTGGACGTCGCCGCCGGACGCCTCTGAGGCCACTGAAACGAAAATGAGCTGAGCGAAGCGCCCCCCGGGATTGTCCCGGGGGGCGCTTCCGTGTGCGTCTCCATTCGCCGGAGCGAAAAAGCGCGGTCACATCGTCGTTCTGTTGCGCAGCTGGCCGCACGCGGCGTCGATGTCCGAGCCCTTTTCCCTCCGGACTTCGTACTCCAGGTTGCACGCCGCGAGAGCGGCTCCGAATTCCTTGATGCGCTCCTGCGGCGAGCGTCCGTACAGGGACTCCGTGGCGTTGTAGGGGATGAGATTCACATACGCCGACATTCCGGAAAAGAGCGCCGCGAGTTCATAGGCGAGACTCGGATCGTCGTTGACGCCGTCGATCATGACATATTCCAGCGTGAGGCGTTCGCCGGTCTTCTCCTGATAGTACCGGAGCGCTTCGATGAGCTGCGCGAGGGGATAGCGCCTGTTGACGGGCATGAGCTTCGTCCGGAGCTGATCGTTGGGCGCGTGAACGGATACGGAGAGGCGTATCGGCAGGCCCGAATCGGCGAGATTCCGTATGCCGGGAACGATTCCGGACGTCGAGATCGTGATATGCCGCGCTCCGAGATTGCGCATCTTCGGGTGGTGCAGGATGCGGATCGACTTCATGACGGCCTCTTCGTTGAGAAGAGGTTCCCCCATCCCCATAAAGACGATGTTCGACACCGTCTCCTTCGTCCGCCATTCGATCGCCAGGAACTGCCCCACGATCTCGCCGACCGTGAGGTTGCGGCGGAAGCCCGCCTGTCCCGTCGCGCAAAAGGAGCAGTTCAGCGGACAGCCCGCCTGGCTCGAAAGGCACGCCGTGCTGTAGTTCCCGTGGTCCATCAGCACCGATTCGATCCGTTCGCCGTCCTCCATCTGCCAGAGGAATTTCCGCGTCCCGTCCCGCGACGTCTGCTCCCTGATGAGAAGCGGCGGCGCGATCATGAGTTCGTACGCCAGGCGTTCGCGCAACTCCTTCGAGAGATTCGTCATCGAATGGACCTGGAACGTCTTTCTGTCATAGATCCACTGACATATCTGATCGGCGCGGAAGCGGGACTGTCCGAACCGCTCCGTCACGAGAGACACCCACTCCTCATACTCGAGATCGAGCGCCTTCACCGGTTCCTGCATGATTCTTCAATCCTTCCCCGGGGCAGGACGCCCCATCACTATCAAAACTATTATATCGTTTCGGAGGGCTTCGCGGGTATGCGTTCTTCCCGCATTGTCTCATACACCCAATCAGGGTATTTCGGCAAAACAGAGATATAAGAAAAGAAAGACAGAAAAGCTGGACAATCGACGGCTATCGGCTACACTACAAATATACAGAAAATTATGTTTGCTCGGATCAAGTCGAGGAGGGATTGGTATGGTGTCCGTTCGAAAGGTGTTTGTTGCTGTTTGCGTTCTTCTGTGCTTTGCGGGCGCTTCGTTCGCGGCCGACATCGCGTTGACGTCCGCGGGGCAGAGTCCGGATGCGATGATGGTTCGCGTCGTGCTGAAGAAACTCGGCGTCGAGGCCGAGTCGGATCCGCTGATGAAACCCGAGGGGCTGACGCAGAAGATCCTGATCGTCGTCATCGGCGGAAGCTCGAAGGGGCTTGGAGCGGCCGGGATCGACAAAGACCAGGAGATCGCGCGCCTCGCCGCGCTTCTGAAGGCCGCCGCCGGAAAGAACGTAAAGATCCTCGCGATGCATGTCGGCGGAGAAGGACGGCGCGGGAAACTCTCCGACGAATTCATTACGGCCGTGGTCCCCGCCGCGAACAAGCTCGTCGTGGTCGAAGGGGGAAACGCGGACGGCATCTTCACGAATCTCGCGAAAGAGAAGAAAACCCCGATCCTCGGAGCGCCGAACGTGAGCGGAGTCGCCGCGCCGCTGAAGGAAATCCTGGCCGAGTGGGGCATCCCGGTCAAATAGGGCGGAAGGCATGAGCTGGATCTGGCCTGAGGGCCTCTACGCGGTCGTGATGATCGGAGCGTTCGCCGCTGGGGCGTTCTGTCTCAATCTTCCCATTGCGATCGCAATGTCCGCGGCGGCCGTGCTCGGCGCCCTGCTTGGAGGGGAAGGCATCCCCGTCCGGCATCTCGTCGAGGGCGCCTTCGGCTACATCGACACGATTCTGATCATCGCCTCCGCGATGATCTTTATGAAAGCGCTCCAGAAGACGGGGCTTCTCGAATCCCTGGCGGCGTTCGTCATCAGGAAGTTCCGGAACAGTCCGTTGTTGCTCTCCTTCGGCCTGACCGGGATCGTCATGATACCCGGGATGATTACGGGATCGTCGACGGCCGCGGTGCTGACGGCCGGGGCGCTCGTCGCCCCCGTGATGATGCGGCTGAACGTCCCGGCGGACCGGGCGGGCGCCCTGATCGCGATGGCGGCGATCTACGGCATGATCGCCCCTCCGGTGAATATCCCGGCGATGCTCATCGGCGGCGGCATCGACATGCCCTACGTCGGCTTCGCCGGTCCGCTGCTCGCCTGCACGCTCCCCCTCGCGGCCTATTCCGCCGTGACGCTGGTCTATCCCTACCTCCGGGCTTCCGGAGGCGGCGGCGACCAGCTGGAGCAGGAATTGCGGCGGATGGAGAAGACGCAGCTTTCGGCCCGGCTGCTCCTCCCCGTATGGGTTCTCGTCGTGCTGATGGCGGGGGAGCAGTTCTTCCCTGATGTCTGGCCCGCGCTCGGTCTTCCCGTCGATTTTGTCCTTGCTGCGCTCTCCGCGCTCGCATCGGGATCGCGTTTCGATCCTCTTGAAGCCGCAACGGAAGCGGTCCGCGATTCGCTGCCGGTCATGGGGATCCTCATGGGCGTCGGGATGTTCATTCAGATCATGACGCTCATCGGGGTTCAGGGATTCGTGGTGGTTTCGGCCCTTGCCCTGCCGTCGTTCCTCATCTACCTCGCGATCGCGACAACGATTCCCCTGTTCGGCGCCATCTCGGCGTTCGGCGCCGCTTCGATTCTGGGCGTTCCGTTCGTTCTCGCGCTTCTCGGGAAGAACACGATCGTCGTGACGGCCGCGGTCAGCCTGATCGCCGGTCTCGGGGATCTGATGCCGCCGACGGCGCTCGCCGGGATCTTCGCGGCGCAGGTGATCGGCGAGGACAACTATTTCGTCGTTTTGCGCCGCTGTCTTGTTCCGGGACTCGTGACCGCCATATGGGGCGTCATCCTGATTCTCGGGGCGAACGGCGTCGCGGCCGTACTGTACTAAGGAGGTTTTTCGCATGACGCTCGTGTATCGCCTTCTCGTTCTCGTGATTCTGGCGCTGGTGATCCGTTGCATGTTCCGGGAACGCGACTTCTGGAAGCAGGCCACTGCGGCGCTCGTCGTCGTTCCGCTCGTGCTCCGGCTCCTGATGATCAAGTGAGGATGCGCCCGATGATGCGACAACCTGCGGCTTCGTGGAAAACGGCGTTCCTCCTGCTCCTTCTCTCGTTGTTCGTCGCGTTCGTCGCTGCGCGCGATTTTCGCGCCATGAACGCGACGGACGTTTTCGTTCCCGCGGAGGGATTCGCGAGGAAGATGCTGTCGGAATACTTCCCGCCCCTGAAGGGAACGACCGCGGACACGCCGGTGTTCATCAGGGAAGGCAAAGAGCCCGGCGGAACGGTGCTCATCCTCGGCGGCACGCATCCCGTGGAGTCGGCGGGAATCCTCGCCGCGACCATCTTCCTCGAAAACGCTTCGGTCCCCCGCGGCAGGCTGATCGTAATTCCGAACGCGAACGCGATGGCCCTGACGCATAACTCGCCCCAGGAGGGGCATCCGCAACGGATCCATTTCGCGCTGAAAGACGGAAGCACGCGCTCTTTCCGGTATGGTTCGCGCGCGACGAACTTCACGGACGAATGGCCCTTCCCGGAA